>CP039460.1:0-300000 GCA_004843345.1 Acetobacteraceae bacterium | reverse complement strand
GGGGCGCGATGGTGCTGTTTTTCAAAAAGGCCATTTGGAATTTTACACGTTAGAAAAAGATCAAACAAAAAACAGAAATCGTTTTTTAGAGGAGGCTTGGGAAAAAAGTTTGGGGCTAACAGCGGGGAGTTCAGAAAAATTCTTATGTGATTCGGAAAATCCAGTTTGTATTCGGGAATTTTCAGGCCAGCAGATTGGTTGGATCGCGGCCAAAGCGTATCTCTCCAGGGAAAAAAAAGAGGTGGAGGCGCTGTGTTCTCAAGCGGATATTTGGATTTCTTTTGGATATGCGCTTCGAAAATGTCCCAAAACTTTCGTCATTAGCCCTTTGCTTTCTTGGAATGAAGGAGGCATTTTGGTTTATCATTCGCCGAAGGGACGTTTCTCTCTTTATTCCGATCGGGACAATCGAGGAAAACGTCCATGGGTTTATGAACCAGCCTCCTAAGGATTTCCGAATATTCCTCTTGCAGGAAGTGAGTAGAGTATATTCATATTCCTTAATTTTAGAGCGTTGTTTTCTCAGGATAGTGGCAAAATTTGCTAACAGGGCATTGAGGGCACTCGGGTTTTCGAGCTTTGCAAATATAGCGTCCTAAAAGGATAAGCCAATGATGTGAAGGGCGTAGAAGATTCTTTGGAATTCTTTTGAGAAGAGCGTTTTCTACCTCTCTGACATTATTACCTTCAGCCAATCCTGTTCTGTTGCCAAGGCGGAAAATATGGGTATCAACCGCCATCGTATCCTGTCCAAAAGCTACGTTTAAAACGACATTGGCCGTTTTGCGGCCAACACCTGGTAAGGCTTCGAGGTCTTTTCTGTTATCAGGGACAATACCTTGATGTTTTTCAGAGAGATTATGCCCAAGAGCGGCTAAATTTTTAGCTTTATTCCGCCAGAGCCCAAGTGTTTTGATGAGATTTCCAATTTTTGCCTCTCCAAGTTCGGAGAGTGCTTTTGCATTGGGGGCTGCCTTAAAAAGGGCAGGCGTTACAAGATTGACAGATTTGTCTGTGCTTTGAGCGGAAAGGACAACGCTAACAAGCAATTCGTAATGGTTCGTGTAATGAAGTTCACTTTCGGCATTGGGAAAGTGCTTTTCTAGTCCTAAAAGAAAGTTCTCAATTTCTTCTGGAGACATTGCGGGCACAACGGTATTTTTTGTAGTTTTGTCTGATTTTAGAGCAATTTTTTTTTGTGTCATGGGTTTTGACATGAAAAGCACATCCTTAAGGGAAAGCATTTTGTTTGAAGAGGTTTTTATGAGAGGTTTTATAAAAATCTTATATTCAAAGAGACTTTATCATACTAAAAGATAGAGAGCCTAGAAAAACAGGGGAAGAGCTGAGTTAAGTATGTGCGGAAAAAAATATATGCCATTTTGGCGCGGCGTTATGTTGCATGCCGCCAATAGTCAAACAGGATTATCTGCTGCTGGGTGTGCTTTTTTTGCAACTTTATCTCTTTTCCCTGCGTTAAGCGCATTGATACCGCTTTATGGCTTGGCCTTTGATCCTGAGACAATCGGTTCTCAGCTGGAGGTCTTGCAGGAAATGCTGCCGCCAGAAGCTTACGAGCTTATTCTTCATTGCGTCAATTTATTGGCTTCAAAATCTTCTGCATCGATGACCTTAAGTTTGATTATTGCGTTAATTCTTGCAATGTGGTCAGCCTCGGCGGGAAGTAAGGCGATTTTATCTGCAACGAATATTGCTTATGGTTTCAAAGAAAACCGTTCGATCATTGCCTTCCAATCTTTGGGGTTTTTAGTCACCTTACTTGGGATTATCGGTACAATTCTGACGATTTCTTTGATGATTGCTTTGCCAGCGGTGGTTGATAATTTGCCACAATATCTAGATAAGCCTGATTATATGCCGCCAGATGTTTTGGATATGGTAAAAAACTTTACGCCGACATTGGCGCATTGGGTTGCGCCTGTTTGCTTAATTACATTTGTTTTTCTTGTCTTAACTTTTCTTTACCGCTTTGCGCCTTGTTGGATTACACAGCCTTCTTTCCGCTGGATTCTGCCAGGTGCTTTTATGGCGACCATTGTTTGGATTGCTGCAACTTTCTTATTTTCATCGTATTTGGCGCATTTTGATAATTTTAATAGCGTCTATGGGCCTTTTGGAACGGTTGCAACGATTATGATGTGGTTTTTCGTTAGTACTTACGCTGCTTTATTTGGGGCAGTTTTAAATGCAGAGATTCGTGAAAATGCCCGTTTGAAGGAGCTTGCTCAGTTACAAAGTGGGGAGCAAGGCGCTATTTAAATTTTTTCAATAGAGATTTTTGAAAAAAGAAAGTTTTTTCTGTATAGAAAAGATTTGAAAAGGAAACAAAGTGGTAGAGACTTTCCCTAACTTCGTTAAGGATGTATGAACGGGGGGGGGGCTTTTCTTTGCCAATGAGATGAGATTGTAGCCAATTATTGATAATAATAATGTTCGATTTCATTTTTAGTGAAAATTTGGGGTCTTCCCAGTAGATTCAGGAAAACAGGATGGGCGCAATGAAAGTGGATAAAGAGGCAATTCGTGATTTGGCGGATGTGCTCCACGAAACAGGATTAAGCGAAATTGAGATCGCAAAAGGTGACCAGCATATTCGTGTGGCACGTCAATTAGCGATTGCTCCTGCCCAGGTGGCGGCTGCACCTTCTGTTGCGAGTGCGCCTCAGGCCGCTGCGGCACCAGCACCGGTTCAGGATGATGCATCCCACCCAGGGGCTGTAAAAAGTCCGATTGTCGGGGTTGCATACCTTACGCCAGATCCTGCCTCTCCACCTTATTTTAAAGAAGGGGATAAGGTTAAGGCGGGAGATACACTTCTTCTCATCGAAGCTATGAAGACCTTTAACCAGATTAAGGCTGCGAAATCTGGGACTTTGGTAAAATATTGTGTTGAATCAGGTGAGCCTGTCGAGTTTGGTGCGCCTCTCGCTATCATTGAGTAGTTTTTAGCGAACCGTAAACTCTAACGCAGGATACATCATGTTTTCAAAAATTTTGATTGCCAACCGTGGCGAAATTGCTCTTAGAATTCTAAGAGCTTGTCGTGAGATGGGCATTCGTACGGTTGCTGTTCATTCCACAGCAGATGCCGATGCTATGCATGTTCGGCTTGCAGATGAGGCAATTTGCATTGGCCCGCCAAGCTCCAAAGATTCTTATCTTAACATTCCAGCAATTCTTTCCGCAGCCACTTTAACAGGCGCTGAAGCCATCCATCCTGGCTACGGTTTTTTAGCGGAAAATGCCGATTTTGCTGAAACCGTTGAAGCGCATGGCATGACCTTTATTGGTCCAAGCCCAGAACATATGCGGACAATGGGAGATAAAATCTCCGCAAAAACGACAATGCAAATGCTTGGCGTGCCCTTGGTTCCTGGATCTGATGGGGCTGTAGAAGATGTCGAGACGGCTAAAGAGGTTGCTGCAAAAATTTGCTATCCTGTTTTGATTAAAGCCGCTGCCGGCGGTGGTGGCCGTGGCATGAAGGTTGCGCAGAACGAAAGTGAAATTGAGGATGCGTGGCAGATGGCGCGTGCGGAAGCGCGGTCTGCATTTGGCAATGATGCTGTTTATATTGAGAAATATCTTGATAAACCTCGCCATGTTGAAATTCAAGTTATGGGAGATGGCAAAGGAGAGGTCGTCTTTTATGGGGATAGAGACTGCTCTTTGCAACGCCGTCATCAAAAGGTGCTTGAGGAGGCAGGCTCTCCAGCTGTCACGCCAGAAGAACGCGATGAGATTGGGCATATTGTTACCAAAGCTCTTGGAAAAATGAAGTATTCGGGCGCTGGTACGATTGAGTTTTTGTATCAGGATAAGCAGTTCTGTTTTATTGAAATGAATACACGTTTGCAGGTCGAGCATCCTGTGACGGAAATGATTTGCGACATTGATTTGGTCAGAGAGCAGATTTTAGTTGCTGCGGGTCAAAAAATGAGTCGTACGCAAAAAGAAATTCGTGTGACAGGACATGCGATTGAATGCCGTATTAATGCGGAAAATTCAGAAAATTTTGCACCGTCTCCAGGAACAATTAAAATTTTTCATGCGCCAGGTGGTCCAGGTGTGCGTGTTGATAGTGCTATTTATGCAGGTTATAAAATTCCGCCTTATTATGACAGCATGATTGGCAAGCTCATTGTGCATGCTCCTACCCGTCAGCAGGCGATTGCACGTATGCAAAGAGCTTTGCATGAATGTGTTATTGAGGGGGTTGATACGCTTATTCCGCTTCATCGAAAGATTTTGGCTTCAGAAGAATTTCAGAGCGGAGAATATACAATTCATACGCTTGAAGAATTTGTTGAGCGTCACTCAAAAGCCTCCTCTTAAGGAGGCTTTTGTCTTTCTTTGTAAGGCAATTTAGTATTGGGAGATTTGTTCCCTCAAGGCTATGCCACATAAGAGGGGGCAAAGGGGAAGGGCTAAAAAGAGTAGCGCTAACAGCATCTCAAAAGAAATTTGAATCAAGGCAGGCGTGCTACCGACAAGATTGCTTGAGAATGATCCAAAAATAAGAACAGGAATACAAAGGGGCAGTAAAAGCAGTGCTAACAGGCTGTTTCCTTTTTCACCATAAGGGATAAAGCTTGAGGACATGCCGCCAAGAAGGCAAAAAAGAAGCGTCCCAATGGCAAGATTAAAGGTTAAGGCTGGGAATTTTTCAATAGGATAGTTAAAAAAAACGGCCAGCAAGAGACAGGCCAGTAAAATAGGAATTCCCCGTACGCTCCAAATAGCAATAATTTTAAAAAAGGCTGCCAAGGAGAGTGAAGTTTTTCGGCTGGCAAGATAATCGAGGGATCCGTCTTTGAGATCTTCAGCGAAAATACCGTCAATTAGAACAAGGCACCCCAGAAGGGCACAAGACCAGATAATGCCAGAGCTTAATCTTGTTAGCAGTTCAGGAGAGGCCGAGAGAGCCAACGGAAAGAGAATGCCGCATAATAACGTTTGGATAGCACCAGAAAGGCAGTTTCCGCCTTCCAGATAGGCCAGTTTGAGTTGTCTCAAAAAATAACATTTCCAAAAAATCATATTTTCTTTATGACCTATAACTGTAAAAGATATTCATTTTTATCTAGGATTTCTTTTTGAAAATGTGTTGCGATTATCACAGCACCACCTTTTTGGGCATGCTGTTTAATTTCATTTTCTAAAATTTTTTGAGATGCGTTATCAAGTCCTGTCTCTGGTTCGTCTAAAAGCCAAAGAGGGGAATTTTGCAAAAGTATTTTGGCGAAGGCAGCCCTTCTTTTTTGTCCAGAGGAGAATGTCGCTACTGTTTTGTTTTGCAGTGTAGAAAGCGCTAACGTTGAAAGGATATGCTCAATTTTTTGAGAATCCTTTATAGGCGGAAAGGAAAGATTTTCAAAAAGGGTTAGGCTGGGTTTTAAGCCATTATTGTGACCAAGCCACGCAGGAAGGGCCGCTTGATAAATATTTCCAGTTTCAATTTGTTTTAAACCTGCACAGACACGTAAAAGGGTTGATTTTCCACTTCCATTTTTACCGTGTAAGCGTATGATTTGACCTTTTTTCAGAGACAAGGAGAAGTCTCGGAAAATCGGAAAAGTACCCCGAAAAACAAGGATATTATCGAGTCTTAATAAGAGATCAGAAGCAGTCATAGTTTGAAGTGTAAAACATTGAAGTGGGAAGAGGAATAAACCGAGATTGATTAAAGCATTTGAGAAAGGTGGGCGGAATGAATGAAGAAACGAAACTTTTTCTCCCAAAAGAAAAAGCAGCTTTAAGTGTTCGTGGATTATCCAAGAGCTTCGCCAATCATCAGGTGTTAAAAAATATTTCTTTTGATATTGGGAAGGGAATGCTTGTTTCGCTGATTGGACCTTCAGGGTGTGGCAAAACAACTTTATTACGTTGCCTGAATTTTTTGGAACCGCCAGATGCTGGAGAGATTTGCATCAATGAGCTTTCTGTCGAATGTTCTGGTGAATGGGGGCGTGAAAAAGAAAAAAAGTCTCATGCGCTTCGTTCCAAAACAGGCATGGTTTTCCAAAGTTTTAATCTTTTTCCGCATTTAACGGTTTTAGACAATATTATTCTTGCGCCTGTCCATGTGCACGGTCGATCCAAGATAGAAGCGACCGAGCAGGCCGAAATCTTATTAGAAAAAGTGGGCCTGGCAGAGATGGGAAAGAGGCATCCTGCGTCCCTTTCTGGCGGACAAAAACAGCGTGTGGCGATCGCACGTGCGATGGCTAATAGTCCAGATGTGATGTTTTACGATGAGCCAACATCGGCCCTTGACCCTGAACGCTCAGAAGAGGTGAGAACGGTTTTGCGTAATTTAGACAGAGAGGGCATGACACAGCTGGTTGTGACGCATGATATGCGCTTTGCCAAAAACGCCTCAGATTACGTGATTTTTATTGAACATGGTGAAATCGTTGAGATTGGCGATCCAGATATTATGTTTGCAAATCCAGTGCATGAACGGACACGGCGTTTTTTAAGGACTGTTTTAGGATGAAAAGATTTTTTGGACTTTTGTATCTTCTTGTCGCATGTCTTTCTTTCCATACCGTAGTTCAGGCAGAAGAAAAGCAAGAAAAAGCAACTTCTGTTCAGGCAGATCTTTTCCCAAATGAAGAATTTCGTTGGGCGTCCGATGGCGAGGCGAATGTGCCTTATGTTTTTCATGATCCATTAGATACGAATCATATTATTGGCTTTGAATATGAGCTAATGGCAAAAATGAGTGAGCAAATGGGCGTGAAGTCCACTTTCGTTCAAAATGGTTGGGATGGTTTGATTCCAGGCCTCTCCAGAAATCTTTATCAGGCTGTGATTGACGGGCTGGAGATTACGCCAGAACATGAGAAAGCTGTTTTATTTACGCGTCCTTATTATATTACGGCAGAAAAACTGATTGTTCGTAAAGAAAATGAGGCGCGTCAGCATATCACCTCCTTAGATGCTTTGGAGGGATTGAAGGTTGGTTCTATTAAGAATACGCCAGCGGCACGCATGATTGAGACGGCTGGAGGAACCTTTTTAGGATATGATGAGGAAACGGATCTTTTCGCAGATTTAAGAAGCCGCCGTTTAGATGCTATCCTGATCGATGAGCCCATTGCACGTTATTATTTGACCTCTGGTCTTTTGATTTCGGATGCTTCTTTTGGAAAAGTGAGCTACGGCATAGCGATTGCGAAGAATAATCCGAAACTTCGTAATGAATTGAACAATGCGCTTACGAAAGTGATGCAGAATGGCGATTTACACCGTATTTTAGCCCGTTGGAATCTTTGGACACCAACGATGGCGGCATATAGTGGAGACCATTCTGAAACCACACAAGCACCAGATGCTTGGGATGACTATCATCGTGAGATGGATGCGATGACAGGAACAAGCTTTAAATCTATTTTGTTAAGAGATTTAACATTTCTTCCTGCGATTGGCCGCGGGGCTGTTATGACAGTGGCGGTTTCTGTTTTAGGAATGGTGATTGCGGTTTCGTTCGGTGTTTTGTTGGCTTTAACACGGCAATATGGGCATCCTATTTTACGGGGTTTAGCGGTTCTTTATATTGAGACTGTTCGTGGAACACCGCTTTTAATTCAAATTTTATTCATTTTTTATGCTTTGCCAGCTGGCGGGATTACATTGAGTCCTTTTTGGGCAGGTGTTGGGGCGTTAGGTTTGAATTATGCCGCTTATGAGGCTGAGAATTACCGTGCTGGCTTGGCGAGTGTTCCAAAAGGGCAAATGGAAGCGGCACAGGCTCTCAATTTAACCCGCTTTCAGGCATTGAGATATGTGATTACGCCACAGGCTTTTCGTAGCGTTTTGCCAGTTATGGTGAATGATTTTATTTCGCTTTTGAAAGACAGCTCTCTTGTCTCAGTGATTACGCTAACAGATTTAACACAAGTTTATGTCCGCCTTTCTGCCACTTATTATGATTATATTGGTCCTGGTCTTATGGTGGCAATTGCTTATTTGTTGTTGGGGCTTCCTTTTGTTCGGCTTGCTAATTATGCAGAGCGACGTATTGGCAAAGCGATGGTTCAAGGGGGAGGCCATCATTAAAACTTTAAAAAAAGGCGCTTTTAAAGCGCCTTTTTTTATGCCTGAACTGCTTGTTGTTTTGTTGAAAGAGCAGGCGGTTGAGGGGGGAGCTTTTCTGCTGGCGTTTTATTTGGAGCATTCCCTTCCGTAGTGTTTTCTGGAAGGTCGGTTAGATCTGCGTCAAAGGCATCACTTAAACGCTTTGCCCAAGCAGGAAGTTCTTGTGAGAGTTTTGTAAAAAACTGATTCCATCCCATAGATTGCGGGCTGATCTGATTAGAGGCAGGCACCTCCCAAAATTCAACATTTTCAAAAACTCGGCCTCTTCCTGGGATTTTTTTAAGCTTCAGCCATTCTCTGGAAATCATAATAGAAGGAAGCTCAAAGGCGAGGTCATTGACAATTCTTGAGAGGCTTGCATCTAAGAAAGGATCATTCATGATAGAACGGTCATTCATAGGGGAAACGGGTTCAAGAAAGGCGCAATTTATTTTCGTATCATGGTAACTTGGTGCGTTCCAATGTGCGGCTATACGGTCATCGTGACATTTTTCTTTAACTTCCTCGATATGTGGAATCATAAAGGAAGGAATGGGGCGAAGGGTTGAAAGGATCGTTAAAAATCCAGTTACTTTTCCGTCTTTTTCTCTCAAGAAAGAGGTCAGCGAAAGGTCATTTTGAGAAGAGGCAGCTAAAATAGGATGCCAAGCGCCTTGAGGCAATGGGAAGTCACGCCCCGCAATGGTTATTTTTCCGAAAACGGTTTTGTCGCTATTTAGTGGCGAAATATGAAAAGAAAAGGCTTGAGGTCCAGCAGGAGAGGGATTGTTGGTCTGATCCGTTTTTTCTTCTGTTGGATAATGGCCTTTGAGAAAAGGAAGAAGTTTTTGCAATCCTTCAGACGGAAAAATGGTTGTCATCAAAAGAAAAGAGACGCTTCCAATAAGGCTCCAACGCCATAGAGGGGCACGCTTCCAAAGATTATGGGAATAGTCAGATAATTTCAAAAATCACCTCTAAAAGAAGCTGTTGCAATGATACCCTCTGTGCCTTGTTCCAATCTGATTTTGCGTGCGCCTGTTTGGCGTGCAAGAATGAGGCTCTCGCCAATCATATCCTCTACTAAACGTGCCAAATCCCGAGGGCTTGAAGTGTTATCAAAATGGGGTTCTTTTGAAAGGGTTTGAAAAATAAGTTCTGGATCAACGCTTTCTTTTTCGACTTGAAGCCCATAGCTTGCAATTAATTTTTCAACTTCCAGTGCAGTTATTTGTGCAAGGGTTTGAGGATCTAGAGGCCTGAAGGTAAAGACGCTATCGGTGCGTGCAAGTAACTCAGGAGGCAGCCCTGCTTGTTCAAGCGTTTGCATTTCTTGGTTTTGATTTGAGGGCTCAAGATTCGCCGTAAGGATAAAGAGAGCGTCATTGAGTAAAATTTTATTCCCAGTTGCATTGTCAAGGAGATAACCTTCATTCCAAGCTGTTAAGAAACGCTTTAAAATATCTGAAGGCACATTTTGGATTTCATTAAGAAGGACAATTGCATTTTGATTATTCAGTAGGAAAGCCGCTAATCCGTCAAGATGGTGGGAGTTAAAGAGAAGATTTGTGGTTTGTTCTCCAGAGATTTGGCTCAAATCAAACTGGAAGAGGGGGCGAAGGGTTTGTGCAGAGAGTTGTGCCGCTAAGGACTTTTTCCCCGTTCCTTTCGGGCCAGCAAAAAGAAAAACAGCAATCGGGCGTTTAGGAGAGCGTAGGGTTAATCGGCGCCGTAGCTGATGAGAAAGCGTATCGCAGACATTATCTTGCCCAATAATTTTTGCACGCAGAATGGCTGAGAATTCTACGGCATCCAAACGGGCTTCTCTTTGCTGGTAAGAGAGCATTTCATCAAGTTTTTCTCGATTTGTGAATTTTCTGAGAATGCTGGTTATAAAACCATTGCGTAGAAAAAGGCCTTTTTGTGAAAGATGCGATGCCCAAAGATCAAAAATAGCTCCCCAAATTGCCATGGAAAGAAAAAGAGCAGAGAAAGGAAGATAGCTAGGGCGTGCCCAAGAAAGAAGAAGATAGATTTGAATTAAAATTTTTTGGCAATAAGGCGCAAAAACGACAAAAATTAAAATGACTTGCAGAAGCAGTAACCCAAGGCAAGCCAAGATAATGAGAGGCATGGCACGGCTAAGATGGGAATTTGTCGATGATTTGAGCATAAGAATTAAAGTGTATAATTATTTTTTTTGAACAGTCAAAGAAAAGAAGTTTTTAAATCAGATGGAAATAAAAAGCTTTTAGCTTGTTTTTGAGGGGATACATGCGTTTCTCTTAATGATTATAGAGAAGCAAAAAACAATTTAGGCAAGTTCTTTCCCTTGCGTAAAGATGTAAATCTTATTATGTCTGTTAAGACTAACACAATTCTTAATCTTATTAGGATGGTGACCAATTTTAGGTCGCCTTTTTTATTTAAATGACACATACATCAGATGATTTTTTGACTGCGCCTGTAGTGCCCGAAAGCTTAGAAGAGCGAATTGCCTCTAAGATTTCTCCTGCACTGCAGGAAATGGGGTTTGACCTTATCCGTGTCAATGTTCAAACGCAGACACCGCCGATTGTCCAAATTATGGCAGAACGCGAAGATGGCTCTTGCGTTACAGTGAGTGACTGCACGCAGATCAATCACGCTGTTGGTGCAATTTTAGACGTTGATGATCCTCTGCCAGGAGCTTGGATGCTTGAGGTGTCTTCTCCTGGAATTGATCGGCCATTGACACGTCCAAAAGATTGGAAACGCTATGAAGGCTTTCTTGCAAAAGTGGAGCTTTCTATGCCGATGGAGGGGCAGAAGCGTTTTACAGGACGTGGTGATGAAGTTAAAGAAGATGGCGTCGTTCTTCGTTTGGAGGAAGGGGAAAAAGTCTTTCTTCCTTTTGATAATATTCGCAAGGCAAAGCTTGTGCTCAATGATGAGCTTCTTGGAAGTACAGGGCACAAGGAGAAGGGAGGGCGTGGCAAAGTTGCGCCAGGTCTTCGGCATTAGTCTTTGATAAGTTTTTTGCGTATAGTTGATTTTTGAAAAGGTTTTTCAAAATATTTTTGAAGTGGGAGAGGTAAATGGTGACGGAGAGTTCAGTATTTCGTCCAGAATTATTGTTGGTAGCGGACGCTGTTTGCCGGGAAAAGAGTATTGACCGGGATCAGGTTCTTGATGCGATGGAGCAGGCCATTCAAAAAGCAGGGCGTGCTAAATACGGCCATGATAAAGATATTCGTGCCCACATTGACCGTAAGACGGGTGAAGTCCGTTTAAGCCGTTATACAGAAGTGGTTGAGACCGTTGATCGGGAAGAGACGCAGATTCCGCTTGTCGAAGCTCAAAAATTCCGTCCGGAGATTAAGGCTGGGGAATTTATTGTTGATCCGCTGCCGCCAATTGAATTTGACCGTATTGCTGCCCAGACCGCAAAGCAGGTGATTATTCAACGTGTTCGTGAATTTGAGCGTCAGCGTCAGTATGATGAGTTTAAAGACCGTATCGGTGAAGTCGTCAACGGAACAGTTAAGCAGACTGAGTATGGTAACCTGATGGTTGATTTAGGCGCTGCAGAGGGGCTGTTGCGTAGAGATGAATTGATTGGACGTGAAACTTTTAAAAACTCTGACCGCATTAGGGCATTTATCTATGACGTGCGGGAGGAAAGTCGTGGGCCGCAAATTTTCCTATCCAGAACGCATCCAGGCTTTTTAACGAAGCTCTTTGTTCAGGAAGTCCCTGAAATTTATGATGGTATCATCGAAATTAAAGGGGTTTCACGCGATCCAGGGTCTCGTGCAAAAATGGCTGTGCATTCGAATGATCCTTCCATTGATCCTGTTGGTGCTTGCGTTGGTATGCGCGGATCACGTGTTCAAGCCGTTGTTGCTGAACTTCAAGGTGAAAAGATCGATATTATTCCTTGGAGTCCACAAATTGCGACCTTTGTTGTGAATGCTTTAGCGCCAGCAGAAGTCACAAAAGTTGTCATGGATGAAGATGCAAAGCGTTGTGAAGTCGTTGTCCCAGATGATCAGCTTTCTTTAGCGATTGGTCGGCGTGGACAAAATGTGCGTTTAGCAAGTCAACTGACCCGCTGGGATATTGATATTTTGACAGAGGCAGAAGAGACGGAGCGTCGTCAGGATGAATTCCGTAAGCGCACAGATCTTTTTGTGAAGGCGCTTGATGTTGATGATGTGATTGCGGGGCTTTTGGTAACTGTTGGCTTCCAAAATGTTGAGGAATTGGCTGCGGCGCAGATTGAAGAACTTCATGATATTGAAGGCTTTGATGAAAATCTTGCGGAAGAATTAATAATGCGGGCTAACCGTTATCTTGAAGAGCAAGATAATGAGCTGGATGCAAAGCGCAAAGAGCTTGGGGTTAGCGATGATTTGATTGATTTAGGTGTTTTCTCTGGGCATCATTTAGTTCAGCTTGGAGATAAGAATATCAAGACACTTGATGATCTTGGGGATTTGGCCGGAGATGAGCTTGTTGAGCTTTTGGGTTCAGACGTTATTAGCTTAGAGACGGCAAATGAAATTATTATGACAGCACGTTCTCATTGGTTTGAAGATGAGGATTCTGAGAATCCTGCGGAAAACGATGAAGCGTAAAGTTTGAGTTGTATAAGGTAACGGATCGTTCAATTTTATATGTCTGTTAGAGAAAGCTACGACCTTTTAGAAAAAAATGAGATGAAGCAGAAATCTTCTTCTCGGACTTGTCTTGTGACAAGAAAAGAGGGGGATAAGCGCTTTATGATTCGTTTTGTTCTGAGTCCAGCAGGAGATATTATCCCTGATTTGGCTGGAAAATTGCCAGGGAGGGGGCTGTGGCTTTCCGCTTTGCGGGAGGTTGTGGAAAGTCCTAAATTAAAGCAAGCTTTCTCACGGGGAGCAAAAACTTCTGTTGTGACTCAAGGGGATGAGCTTTCTGAACGGCTTGTTAAAACCATTGAAGAGGGGCTTTCTCGGCGTTTGGTTGAGGGGATTGGTTTGGCTCGGAAGGC
Source organism: Acetobacteraceae bacterium (assembly GCA_004843345.1). Taxonomy (NCBI): domain Bacteria; kingdom Pseudomonadati; phylum Pseudomonadota; class Alphaproteobacteria; order Acetobacterales; family Acetobacteraceae; species Acetobacteraceae bacterium. Next base: position 286,883 of record CP039460.1, on the reverse strand, counting down.
GGGCAATGCTGTGACTGGTTTTCAAAAATGTCGTGAAAAGCTTAATGCGGGTAGAGCTGGACTGTTAATTTATGCTAAAGATGCAAGTGTAGAAGAGTTGCGCAGACTTCGTTCAGGGTGGATGAATGTTCCAGTCTGTTCATTGGATGCAAGAATATTGGAAGAGGCTTTTGCAAAAGAAAATGCAGTTTATGCTGTTATTTCTTCTGGTCCTCTGGCAGAACGTCTTTTAGCAGATGCAACGAGATTTATAGGAATGGCAAAAGGGCAGGCCGATGCCCACTCGAGGAGTGAAAATTAAATTATGACCGATGGCAAGGACGCTAAAGACGATAAAAAAGTGAATAAAGATAATACAAAAGAAAATAATCAGGAAAATTCTCAGGCTCGTTCTTCTGGACGGTTGTCTTTGCGCTCTTCACGGCAAGAAAGAGGACGGACCGAAAAGGCTGGATCTGTCCGCCAAAGTTTTAGTCATGGGCGCTCGAAAGAAGTTCAGGTAGAGGTGAAGCGCCCTAAACGTGCCGCAACAGGAACTGTTGGTGTTCGCCCCGCCCGCGGAAAAGCGCAGCGTGGCTTGAATGCTTCCGAGCAAGAGCGTCGTAAGCAGGTGCTTGTTCAAGCACGTCAGCGTGAAAAAGAAGAAGCAGAGGCTGCTGAAAAAGCAAGGCTTGAGGCCGAGCAGATCCGTATTCGTTCTGCGGCTGAAGAAGCAGAACGGCAGAAAAAAGAGCAAGAAGAAGCTCTCAAGGCTAAAGGTGAAGAAGAAAAGCGCTTGAAGGCAGACGAGGTGCAAAAACGTAAAGAAGCAGAAGAAGCTGCCTTACCACCTTTGAAAGAGGCGACGTCAATGGGGGGGGTGCAATTGGCGCCACCAACCGAGCGTTTGCGCCCTCTCGCGGAGCGCGCCATTATGCCGCCTCCAGAAAAGCGTCGTTCACTCGATGCTCGCAACGAGGATGATGAGGATGAAGCTCCTAAGACGCTTCACCTCTCTCGGAGTGGAGATGAGGGTGGTCGAGGAAGTCGTGGCGGGGCTGTAAAGGGTAATTCTGGCGCTTCTAAGCGTGCTTCACTAAAGCGTGTTGGAAATGATCGTCGCCAGGGCCGTATTGATATTCGTGCGGCGATAGATGGGGATGATGGTAAGATACGTTCCTTGGCTTCTGTGCGTCGTCAGCGTGACCGTGAGCGTCGTCAAGCACGTGCAGAGCGCGGACAGACAGAGCAGGTGCGTGTTGTTAGGGATGTTGTTATTCCTGAAACTATTACTGTTTCCGAGTTAGCGAACCGTATGGCCGCACGTCAGGGAGAAGTGATTAAAGCTTTGATGAAGCTTGGCGTGATGGCGACAGGTCCGCAAAGTATTGATGCGGATATGGCGGAATTAGTTGCCACAGAGTTTGGTCATCGTATTAAACGTGTTGCAGAAAGTGACGTTGAGTTAGGTCTTGAGGGAATTGAAGATAAGCCAGAAGATCTATTGCCACGTGCGCCAATCGTTACTGTTATGGGGCATGTCGACCACGGGAAAACAACTCTTTTAGACGCACTTCGCTCTACAAAGGTTGCAAGCCATGAGAGTGGTGGCATTACGCAGCATATCGGTGCTTATCAGGTTCAGGGATCGGAAGGAAAGCCGATTACGTTTATCGATACCCCAGGTCATGAAGCCTTTACGGCAATGCGTGCTCGTGGTGCTTCTGTAACCGATATTGTTGTTTTAGTTGTCGCAGCGGATGATGGGGTTATGCCTCAAACAATCGAAGCGATTAAGCATGCAAAAGCAGCGGATGTTCCGTTGATTGTTGCTGTTAATAAAATGGACAAGCCAGATGTAAATCCAGATCGTGTGCGCAATGAGTTGCTTTCTCACGAAATTGTTGTTGAAAGCTTGGGGGGGGATGTTCAAGAAGTCGCTATTTCTGCCCTGAAAAAACAAGGTTTGGATAGTTTGATGGAAGCGATTCTGCTTCAGGCGGAGTTGCTTGATCTTAAAGCGAATCCAAACCGTTTAGCTGTTGGTTCTGTTATTGAGAGTCGTTTAGACCGTGGACGTGGTCCAATGGTGACGGCCTTGGTTGAGAATGGCACATTGAATGTCGGTGAGATCGTTGTTGTCGGCACGGAGTGGGGGCGTGTTCGTGCCTTGCTAAGTGATGACGGCGAGCAGATTAAGTCAGCGACCCCTTCTACGCCTATTGAAGTTCTAGGGCTTTCAGGTGTTCCAGAAGCTGGTGTGCAGCTGGTTGTCGTTGAAAATGATTCTCGTGCTCGTGAAATTACAGAGTTTCGTCGGCGGGTTGAGCGTGACAAGGAAGCTGCGGCGCAGTTGGCTGCCCGTGGAACGTTAGATCAGATGCTTGAACGCATTCAGGGAGATGCCCGTAAAGAGGTTTCCTTGGTGATTAAGGCGGATGTGAGAGGTTCTGCAGAAGCCCTTTCTGCAATGCTTTCAGGTCTTGGAAATGAAGAGGTCGGCGTGCGTGTCCTTAACGCTTCTGTTGGACAAATTACGGAAAGTGATGTTCAGCTTGCTAAAGCTTCGGATGCCGTGATTATTGCGTTTAATGTACGTGCAACGTCTCAAGCACGTCAGATTGCGCAACATGAAGGTGTTGATTTCCGTTATTACTCTGTTTTGTATCAGGTTGCTGATGATGTCGAAGCGCTGATCAAAAAGCGTGTTGCGCCTAAGCATAGAGAGAAATTCTTGGGATATGCTGAGATTCGTCAGGTCTTTGAAATTACCAAGGTTGGGAAAGTCGCCGGCTGTTACGTTACGGAAGGCATTGTTAAGCGTGGTTGTGGTGTCCGCCTCTTGCGTGAGAATGTTGTCATTCATCAAGGCGATCTCAGCCAACTGAAACGCTTTAAAGATGATGTTCGTGAAGTTCGTAGTGGATATGAATGTGGGCTTTCTTTTGAAGGGTATAATAACCTCGAAGTTGGTGACGTTGTTGAATGCTATGAGATGGAGGTCGTTGAGGCTTGAGCAGGCATTCTAAAATTCAGTCAAATTTCTCATCCTTTGCGGGGGGAGAAATCGAAGGCCCAACAGTTCGTCAGCTGAAGGTGGGAGAAGAAGTTCGTCGTCTTTTGGCGCAGATTTTTTCACGTTCTCCTTTCAGAGATCCTGTTTTGCGGGATGTCGAGTTTACGATTACAGAAGCAAGAATGTCTCCTGATCTTAAAAATGCAACCGTTTTTATTGCGCATTTGGGGCATGAGGATATAGAAGAATATCTTCCTGCTTTAAAAAAGGCAGCACCCTTTTTGCGTGGAGAACTTGCACATGCTGCTGTTTTGAGAAGCGTTCCAAAGTTACAGTTCCAAGGGGATCATTCTTTAGAAGAGGCCTCTCGGATTGATCATCTTTTAGATTCGCCTAAAGTGAAAAGGGATTTGAACGAGAAAGATGCAGAGGACTTTGAAGAAGATTCTTCTCAAGGAGAGACATGGGGCGCATAAAGACAGGTCTCTTTTTAGATGGCTGGGTATTGTTAGATAAGCCCGTGGGGGTCAGTTCTGCTTTTGCGGTGAATAAGACTCGGCATTTTTTGAATGCCCGTAAAGCGGGGCATGCAGGGACTTTGGATCCTCTGGCTTCAGGGGCTTTGCCAATCGCCTTTGGAAAAGCAACTTCAACGATTCCTTATGTCATGGACGGTGAGAAACTTTATCGTTTTTTACTCGTTTTTGGTGAAAGCCGTGACACAGGAGATGGAGAAGGCGAGGTTATTGCAATCTCTGATATTTTTCCAACACGGGAAGAGGTTGAAGCTGTTTTTCCTCAATTTTTAGGAGAGATTTTGCAACATCCGCCTGTTTATTCTGCGTTGAAAGTCAATGGCCGGCGTGCTTGTGATTTAATGCGTGAAGGAAAGCAGGTTTCTCTGGCAGCAAGAAAAGTTAGAATCAATAGTTTAAAGATTCTTTCCATTCCGCAGCCTCATCAAATGATGTTAGAAGTAAGTTGCGGAAAAGGGGTATATGTTCGCTCTTTAGCTTATGATATAGCGCAGGCCTGCGGGGCTGAGGGCTATGTTGGCAGTCTGCGTAGAATGCGCTGTGGGCCTTTTTCTCTTTTAGAGGATTCGCCTCCAGAGACACTTTCTGACGCATTTTTACGGTTAAGACTGGACAAAAGAGAGAAAAATCCCGAAAACAAGACTGACCCTTCTTTGCTTCTAATGCCTATCGCAACTGCTCTGGACGACATCCCGGCTTTATGCGTGACAGCGAAAGATGGAGAAAGGCTCAGCTGGGGGCAGAAAGTTTCTGCTCCGAATGGATCAGAGGATGGCATCTACCAGATTCGCTGGGAGAATCATCTGATCGGTCTTGGGCAAGTATCCGAAGGAGAGCTTCGGGCTGCTCGTATGTTTGAAAACCATTTATTTTGGAGAAATAATGATGTCGAAAGATCTTGAGAAACGTAAAGAGTTAATTGAAAAGTTCCGTTTGAGCCCAACAGATACAGGTTCAACAGAAGTTCAGGTTGCTCTTTTGACTGACCGTATTGCAAACCTCACAGAACATTTGCAAACACATAAAAAAGACTTCCATTCACGTCGTGGTTTGTTGGTGTTGGTCGGTCGTCGCCGTAGTTTGCTTGATTATCTTAAAGGTAAAAATGAAGTACGCTACAAAAGCTTGATCGAAGCATTAGGCTTGCGTCGTTAATTGTTGTTAGAGGTGGCATCCAATGGGGGATGCCTTGTCCTGTGGACTGAATCGGAGAAGGCGAAATGAGCGGATATTTTCGCAAAGAAATTGAATGGGCGGGTCGGCCGCTTGTTCTAGAGACTGGCAAAGTCGCAAGACAGGCAGACGGGGCGGTTGTTGCCTCTTATGGCGGAACAGTTGTTTTATGCACAGCAGTTGGGGCAAAATCTGTTCGCCCAGGGCAGGATTTCTTCCCATTGACTGTGAATTATCAAGAAAAATCTTTTGCGGCCGGTAAGATTCCGGGGGGATTTTTTAAGCGTGAAGGGCGTCCTTCTGAGAATGAAGTTCTAACATCTCGTTTAATTGACCGTCCAATCCGTCCGCTTTTTCCAGATAATTTTAAGAATGAAGTGCAATTGGTTGCAACTGTTCTTAGCCATGATATGGAAAATGATCCTGACATTCTTTCAATCATTGGATGTTCCGCAGCATTGACCCTTTCGGGGATTCCATTTTTTGGACCCGTTGCGGCAGCGCGTGTTGGTCGTATCAATAATGAGTTTGTTATCAATCCAACCCTTTCCCAGCTTGAGGAAAGCACGCTGGATCTCGTTGTCGCGGGAACGGCTGAAGGTGTGTTGATGGTTGAATCTGAAGCGGAAGAGCTTTCAGAAGAAGAGATGCTTCAGGCCGTGACAGAAGGGCATAAATCTTGCCAAGCTGTGATTCAAGCTATTCAGGAGCTCGCAGCACATGCGGCACGTGAGCCATGGACTTTAGAGCCTGAATCTCAAGAAATCATAGATTTACGTCAGAAGTTAAAAGAGGCCGATAACGGCCAGTTTAAGGCTGCGTATCAAGAGCGTCAAAAACAGCAACGTCAGGAAAAACTGGCTGCTGTTCGCAGTGGATTGATCGAAAGCCTAAATTTGGATGAGGAAGCCGCTGAAAAAGCGAAGTCTCTCTTTAAAGGCATTGAAGCCGACGTCGTTCGTTCTTCTGTTCTCGAAGGTAATCCTAGAATTGATGGTCGTGACCTTTTTTCGGTTCGACCAATTACTTCTGAGGTTGGTACTTTGCCTCGTACACACGGATCAGCTCTGTTTACCCGTGGTGAAACACAGGCTTTAGTTGTTGCAACGCTTGGAACGGCACAGGATGAGCAGATTATTGATGCTTTACCTGGCGAATACCGTTCCCGATTTATGTTGCATTATAATTTCCCTCCATACTCTGTTGGGGAATGTGGCCGTATGGGCTCTCCGGGTCGTCGTGAGATTGGACATGGTAAGCTTGCATGGCGTGCCTTGACGCGTCAGATTCCTTCTAAAGACGCCTTTCCATATACTATTCGTGTTGTTTCTGAAATTACAGAAAGTAATGGATCATCTTCGATGGCAACCGTCTGTGGAACGTCTTTAGCACTTATGGATGCTGGCGTGCCTTTGTCTGAACCTGTTGCAGGGATTGCTATGGGTTTGATTAAAGAGGGTGATAAATTCGCCGTTCTTACCGATATTCTTGGGGATGAAGATCACCTTGGGGATATGGATTTTAAGGTTGCTGGAACAAAAAAGGGTATTACAGCTCTTCAGATGGATCTTAAGATTGCATCTATTACACCAGAAATTATGGCACAGGCGCTTGCTCAGGCGAAAGATGGCCGTGCTCATATTCTTGGTGAGATGAGCAAAGCCTTAACATCTGGTCGGAGTGAAGTCGCTGGCAATGCCCCTCGGATTGTTACGATGAGCGTGCCACGGGAGAAAATTCGGGATGTGATTGGTCAGGGTGGCAAAACCATTCGTGAGATTACGGAAACCTCTGGTGCAAAAATTGACATTTCAGATGATGGTACGGTTACGATCTCTGCAAGCGATGAAGCGCAGGCAAATGTGGCTAAAAAGCGGATTGAAGCTTTAACTTCAGATCCAGAAGTCGGCCGGATTTACGATGGAACTGTTGTGAAAACAACAGATTTCGGAGCTTTTGTTAATTTCTTAGGGCCAAAGGATGGCTTAGTCCATATCTCCGAGCTTTCTACACAGCGCGTTGCTCGTACAACTGATGTTGTAAAGCAGGGAGATAAAGTGAAAGTAAAAGTGATTGGTTTTGATGATCGGGGTAAAGTAAAACTTTCTATGAAAGAAGTGCCTCAGTCAGATTCTGCGGATGAAGTTTCTTCAGACGTTCAAGACTAATTACTGATTTCATCCAGTCGGGTATAACTTTCATATGAAAAAGCTAAACTCCCTTCGTTTATCAGGCATGGATTGTCTCCCTCTTATTGAGGGAGGCAAAGGTGTCTCTGTTTCTACGGGTATTTCTGCTGGAAAATGGGCAGAGGCCGGTGGTGTGGGAACAATTTCTGCGGTTAACGCAGACTCGTATGATGAGCATGGGAATCGCATTCCTCAAATTTATCATTCATCTACCCGGCGGGAACGTCAGGCGGAGTTGATAGAGTATGCCATTAAAGGTGGTGTTGCTCAGGCAAAAATTGCGCATGAAATTGCGGGAGGGAATGCTCCTGTTCATGCGAATTTTATGTGGGAAATGGGGGGCGCAGAAGAGGTCATTACAGGGATTTTGGAACAAACATCAGGTCTTATTCAAGGTCTGACATGTGGTGCTGGAATGCCTTATCGGCTTTCTGACGTTGCTGCACGTTTTAACGTTTATTATTATCCGATTGTTTCTTCAGGGCGTGCTTTTAATGCTCTTTGGAAACGTTCTTTTTCAAAGCAGAGAGAGCTTCTTGGCGGTGTGGTCTATGAGGATCCATGGCGAGCAGGGGGACATAATGGGCTTTCAAATACAGAAAATCCACTTATGCCAGAGGATCCGTATCCTCGTGTTCTTGAGCTCCGTAAGGTTCTTAATAGCTACGGTTTAAACGATACACCAATCATTATGGCTGGGGGTGTTTGGAATCTGACAGAATGGGAAGATTGGATTGATAACAAGGAGTTAGGGCCTGTTGCTTTTCAGTTTGGGACACGTCCTTTATTAACGCAGGAAAGTCCAATTCCATTGGTCTGGAAGGAAAAACTTCGTCATTTGAAAAAAGGGGATGTTTTTCTGAACCGCTTTTCACCAACAGGTTTTTATTCCTCTGCTGTTAATAATCCATTTTTACAAGAGCTTCGTGAGCGTTCGGAACATCAAGTTCCTTTTAAACGTCAGGAAGAATCTGATTTTACGGTCTGCTTTACACTAGAAGGCGCACGGGCACGAGATGTCTATTTACGTCCTTCCGATGCTGTAAAAGTGGAGACTTGGCAGAAAGAAGGTTATACGCAGGGAATGCGTACGCCTGATGGGACATTGATTTTTGTTGTGCCAGAACGTGCAACAGAGATTTTACAGGATCAAAATGCCTGTATGGGCTGTTTGTCTCAGTGCCATTTTTCTGGTTGGAGTCAGAGAGCTATGCAGGCAGGGAAACCATCTCCCTTGCGTCCAGATCCCCGTTCCTTTTGTATACAGAAAACATTGCAGGAAGTGGCGCATTTACCCAATGTTGTAAATGCGGAAACAGATTATGTAATGGATCATAATCTGATGTTTGGCGGAACGAATGCTTGGCGCTTTGGCGTTGATCCATTCTATGCGAATGGATTTATTCCAACAGTGAAAGAATTGGTTGAAGCCATTCAAGCTGGGAAATAAGCTTTAAAAGATTATTTTATTTAAGTGAGAAAGGGATCTGAAAAATCAGATCCCTTTCTTATTCTCCTAATAAACCGCCAAGGATGGCATTGAGGCGGAGGCGTCCTTGCAGGGTGGGGGCGAGGGCTGTTTCTGAAAGGGTCAGAAAGCCTGCCTCTATACAATTTTCTAAAAAACTTTTGTTTAGATGATCCAAAAGGGATTTTCCTGTTCGCTCCTTAAAGCGTTTAAAGGAAATCCCTTCACAGAGACGCAGACCTGTTAGAATGGCTTCTTCAATAATTTCTTCTTGGCTTAGGATGATTTCCTCTTCGATACCGTGTTGTTTGATTTGAATTTGTTCTAACCAAAATTTGGGCGGTTTTAGGCAAGAGGTTGCAATTGTGTGGTCATTTTCTCGAAAACGCCCATGCGCACCAGCACCAATTCCCATATAATCTTGGTAATGCCAATAGGATAGATTATGTCGGCTCTCTTGGCCTTTTTGGGCATAATTTGAAATTTCGTAAGGGAAAATATTCTCTTTTGCTAAGAGAGCTTCGGTCAATTTGTACATTGTTGCGCCTTCCTCATCTGGAGGCGGGATAATTTTCTTTTTTTTGTACAGGGTTGCGTAGGGGGTTCCTGATTCAATCGTGAGTTGATAGAGCGAAAGATGATCCGGCTTAAAAGATAGAGCTTGTTTGAGTTCGGCTTCCCATGCCTGTGCATTTTGTCCAGAGCGTGCGTAAATCAGATCAAAGGAAACACGCTTGAAAATAGAACGTGCCATTTCCAAAGCAGTGAGCGCTTCTGTGACGCTATGTTCCCGTCCTAAAAGTTTTAAATCTTCGGGGTTAAGACTTTGAATCCCAAGGGAGAGGCGATTGACGCCAGCTTCTTTAAAAGCAGAAAAGTTTGCTTTCTCAGCGCTTGTAGGATTTGCTTCGAGTGTAATTTCCGTCAGGTCATTTTGCTGCGGTAAAGTAGAAAGCGCCTCGGAAAGAAGATCATGAACCAAATCAGGATTCATGAGAGAGGGCGTTCCGCCACCAAAAAAAATAGACGAAAGATTTGTATAGCCAGCTAATTTAGCACGTTGAAGGGTTGTTTTAAGTTCACGTTTGAGCGCTTCTCCCATTTCGTCAGCAGAGAGATTGCGTTGAATATGTGAATTAAAATCGCAATACGGGCATTTAGAGAGACAAAAGGGCCAGTGGATATAGAGAGCTAAATTAGACAGGGCGTCCCCCAAAAATAGCTGTGCCTATTCTAACATAGGTTGCGCCTGCTTTGATTGCCTCTTCAAAATCGGCAGACATTCCCATTGAAAGCTCTTTTAAACCATGTTTTTTAGAAATCTCAGCGAGTTTTTGAAAATAAGGCAGTGCAGGCTTCCCTTGAGGCGGAATACACATAAGGCCTTTGATTTTATCCCCAAAAGATAAAAGAGCCTCTTCGATAAAGGTATCAGCTTTTTCTAGTGGAATACCTGATTTATTGATTTCTTGGCCGATATTTACCTGCACAAAAAGGTCTGGCAGATTGCCTGTTTTGTCAGAAGCCTTTTGAAGAGCTTGGCAAAGACTGGGGCGATCGAGAGTGTGAATGGCATCCGCAAACTTACAAGCTGTCACGGCTTTATTTGTTTGAAGCGGGCCAATGAGATGAATTTTTATTTCTGGATATTTAGGGCGAAGAAAAGTGGATTTTTCTTCTGCTTCTTGAACATAATTCTCACCAAAAATTCTTTGTCCAGCTTGTAATGCGGCTTCCATCGCTGGAACGGGATGAAATTTACTGACAGCAATAAGTTGAACGTCTTTTGGTGATCGGTGATTTTTTTCGCAAGATTGCGTTATTTGTTCTTTAATATTTGCAAGATTTTTCGAGATAGCGGTATGAAGCATGGGTTAAAATAGGTAATTCTATTATTTTTAAATAAAGATGATTTGTAAATTATATACTTCTCTTAAAGAATTTTCTAAATTTAATTCTTTTTGATGGCGAAATAAAAAAGGGTTTAAATAAATTTATGTCAGAGAGAAAAACGCCGTCAGCGAAGAAATCGCCTTCCTCTAAAGCGCGTAAACGTCATTCGAAAATAACGCCAGATCCCGCAAGAGATGCCGCTTGGAAGGCTTTAGGGTTTATTTTAGGCGAACGTGAGCCTTTAGAGTTTGCTTTGGATAAAGCCTGTTCATCAGAGATGCTTCCAAGGGATCGCTCTACGGCCCATTGGATAATTGCAGGAACGTTGCGCCATGTTGGTGTTTTGGAAGAAATTCTTCGGGAGCGTTTAAAAAAGGAGCCGCCATTTCCAGTTTTTCGGGCTCTCTTGCTTGGGGCGGCACAAATTCTTTTTTTGGAAGTTCCGCCTTATGCGGCTGTCGGAAGTACAGTTGATCTTCTAAGACGTCAAAGTCTCGTCCCTTTTGCAGGACTTGCTAACGCTGTTTTGCGTAAAATTGTACGGGAAGGGGATGGTATCTTAGAAACGCTGGATCAGCCACGTTTAGATACGCCTGCTTGGCTGTGGAAGGCTTGGGGAAAACGAGCAAGGATTATTTCTAATTCTTATTATAAAACAGCTTCCTTAGATATTACGCTTAAAAAAGGAAAGGCAGTGCCGGAAGGTGGCGTTTTATTGCCAAACGGAAGTTGTCGTTTTCCTGCGGGTACGCCTGTGCCAGAACTTTCAGGGTTTGAGGAGGGGCATTTTTGGGTTCAGGATGCTGCGGCTTCTATGATTGCGCCTTTGTTTGGAGGGGTGAATGGATTGGAAATAGCCGATATTTGTGCTGCACCAGGAGGAAAAACCGCTCAGCTCGCAGAGTCAGGCGCAAAGGTGATCGCCCTTGATCGGGATGAATTTCGGCTGAATCGTCTTAAGGAAAATATGGAGCGCCTTCAGTTAGAGGTTTCTCTTGTACAGGCGGACGCTTTGGCATGGACTCCAGATCATTTATTAGACGGTGTTTTATTAGATGCGCCTTGTTCGGCAACAGGGACACTTCGCCGTCATCCAGATGTCTTGCGTCTTAAGCGTCAACAAGATGTGAGGGCGCTGGCTGAAGGGCAGGCGCATTTTATTGAAGCGGCAGGCAAAATGCTTAAAAAAGGGGGGAAGCTTCTTTATGCCGTTTGTTCTCTTCAAGATGAAGAAGGGCCAAATCAAATTTCCGAAGCCATTAAAGGAGGCGGATGGGAGCACCAGCCTTTTTCAAAAGAAGCTTTAAGTTTTTTGCCAGAAGCTCGGACACAAGAAGGCTACTTTAGAACGCATCCATCTTTGTGGTCAGAAAAAGGGGGAATGGATGGATTTTTTGCAGCACTTTTGATAAAAAGGTAGTCTGCATCGCTTTCCATTTTTTTAAATGAAAAGCGTGTTGTTTTTTCAGTAACGCATAAAATTTTCTTTAAGAGACAAAATAAGCTTGCTTAAGCTTGATAAATAGGGCATCTCAATTTCTGACCGACTGGTCATTTTGTTGAAAGCTGTTAAGATTTTGGAGTATTGATGGCGCAGGAAGAAGATAAACCTGAAGGCAGCAGTGAAAGCAAAAGCCAGAATTCCAATGATTCTGAAGGGAAATCCTCGCCAGAGGAGTCTCAAACAGAGGAACAGCTTGCTTTAAGCAAGGCGCTTGATGAGTTAGGTGAGGAATCGCAGGAAGAGAATAAAGCGAAGAAAAAACGCATGTTCTTAATTCTTGGGATTTTAGCCGTTATTGGCGTTTTCTTTTGGTGGTATCTTCACCGGAATGAAGAGGAAACAGATGATGCCTATGTGACAGGCCGTAAGGTTTCCGTTGCCCCGCATGTGTCTGGTTATGTGTATGAGCTTTTAGTTAATGATAACCAGTTTGTGCATAAGGGAGATGTATTAATTCGTGTTGATGGGCGCGATTATCTAACACAGCTTCATAATGCAGAGGGCCAACTTGCGCAGGCTCAGGCAAATTTTAACGCTGCTGTTGTCGGTGAGGAAATTGCGAAAAAGAACTTCCCGGGGCAATTAATGTCGGCGCAAGGGGAAGTGGCCGATGCGCAGGCAAATCTTTTTAAATCTCAAACAGATTACGCTAGGCAGCACCGTGTTTTAAGAGCAGCGACCAGTCAATCAGATATTGATGCTTCAACAGCGCAATTGGAAAGCGCAGAAGCCAAAATGGCTGAGGCAAGAGGCCATTTGATTCAGGCAGAACCTGTTCGTGAAAATATTAAGAATGCAAATATGCGGGTAGTTCAGGGAGAAGCCCAGATTAAATCCGCAACGGCAGCCTTGGAAAAGGCTAAGCTCGATGTTGCTTGGCTGACAGTTCAAGCGCCTTGTGATGGCTGGATTTCCCAAAGATCTGTGGAACGGGGGAATTTTGTTCAGGCAGGCCAGAAGATTCTTTCGATCGTCCCAAAAGATATTTGGGTGATTTCTAACTACAAAGAAACACAGCTAAAAAAAATGCGTCCTGGTCAGGAGGCTACCATTCATGTTGATGCCTATCCACAACTTCGTCTCAAGGGTCATGTGGATAGTTTTCAGATGGGAACGGGAGAATCTTTCAGCACCTTCCCACCTGAAAATGCGACAGGAAACTTTGTTAAGGTGGTGCAGAGGGTGCCTGTTAAAATTCTTATTGATAAAGGTTTAAAAGACGATTTACCTTTGCCTTTGGGGCTTTCTTTGACGACGATTGTCGATGTTGGCTACACGCCAGCTAATCCGCCAAAAGTACAGGCGCCGGAAAGCGGTAAAGCGAATGAGAATTTTAATCTTGAAGAAATGATTAATAAAAGTGTTGCGGATAGTGGGGGGGCTTCTACGCAAGCACAGCAAAGCGAAAAAACAGAAAAACCTCTGGATTTAGAGTCTCCGAAAGCTTCTTCGCCTTTTAATTCTGCAGAGACTGAAAAATCTATGGATCAATCTCTCTCGAATGCTGATGCTGGGACAGAGGGGCAAAGTCCAGTGGATCAGATGGGAAATTTGGCCGAGAAAGATGGGCAGGATACGCTCAAAAAAGATGCGGCTCAAGCGTTAGAGACCGCAGCAAAAGATCTTCCCCCAGCCGAAGCAGCTCAGGTTGAAGGGGTAGACAAGCCTTCAAATGACGCCGTGAATGCAGTTGAAAATGTGGCAGATTCCTCAAAATCAGACGACACGGCATCAGAGAAAAAAGAGGAGGGGGGGGAAGAATCTTCACTTCAGCCTATTAAGCCAGAAGAGGTTCAGGCGATTAAGGAGAAAGCGCTTGCAGCAATGAATAATCTTGCAGGCTCAAAAGGGGTAAAGGATATCAAGGATCAAGCTGTTGCGGCGATGGAAGCACTTGGTATTCCAAAAGAATCGATCGAGAAACTACAGGAAAAGGAAGCTAATCGAGAAACAGCTTTAGGCAATCCGATTGATTTGAAGGATCCCAATACGCAAGCTGCTTTAGGGCGGATGGCGAAAGAGGCGGTCGAGGGGATTAAAACTTTGCCGATTTCTTCTGAGAAAAAAGCTGAAATTGAAAAAACAGTAAATGATTTGGCGCAGAAAAATGCAAAGGCTTGGAAAAAATCTCCTCCAGATAGACTCGTTGTAAAAGATGCGGTTAAGCAGGCAGCTTCAGGCGGAGATCGTAAATATGCAATTGATCCAGAGCTTTCTAAAGAGCTGGTTAAAGCTGCAACGAACAGAGATGGTAAGCACAAAACGCCTAAAACAGGGCAAGAGGCAGAAGATGCTGTCACAGAGCCAGATGAGGTTGATGAAAGTGCGCCAGGGAGTTCTGTAAATAATAAGCAGAATGAAAAATCATATCAGGAAAATATAGATAATTTCAGTTCAACCTTGCCAGCGCCAGAGATAAAGACGGGAACAGATTCTAATTTTGATTCGGCAAATCATAATTTTGATACAGGAAATGTAAAAACAGAGGGGAGTGCGCTAGGAGCAAATCCTTTGGGCGCAGGTATCCATTAACATGATGGAAAAGGATAAAGTTTTTACGGATGCCGAAAAAGCAGCGTGGAAACCAAAGCATAACCCATGGCTCATTGCTGTTGTCGTTACGATGGCGGCTTTTATGGAAGTTTTAGATACGACCATTGTCAATGTTTCTTTGCCGCATATCGCAGGGGCATTGGGAGTTGCCTATAATGATGCGACTTGGGCGCTGACATCTTATCTTGTGGCGAATGGGATTGTTTTGACAATTTCAGGCTGGTTGGCAAAGACAATCGGGCGAAAGAAGTATTTTTTCATTTGTCTTGTGGGTTTTACGATCTGCTCTTTGCTTTGCGGTATGGCAAGCTCATTGGCAATGCTCGTGATTTCAAGACTTTTGCAGGGATTTTTTGGCGGTGGGCTACAGCCTGTTCAGCAATCCATTATTTTAGATACTTTTCCCCCTGAAAAAAGAGCTGCGGCTTTCAGTTTGACGGCGATTGCAACGATTGTCGCCCCTGTCTTAGGACCTCTTTTAGGGGGTTATCTGACAGATAACTATTCTTGGAACTGGATTTTCTTTATTAACGTCCCCTTTGGGATTTTTACTTGTGTTTTGGTAGGCATTTTCGTTGAAGATCCGCCTTGGGAAAAAGCGGTTAAAATGCCCGTGGATGTTATTGGGATTTCTCTAGTTTCCTTAGGGTTAGGCTGTTTGGAGGTAATGGCAGATAAAGGGGAGGAAATGGATTGGTTTGGCTCTCAGTTTATTTGTATCATGGCGGTTCTAGGTGTTTGCGGCACGGTTGGTGCCATTATTTGGCTTTTGAATACAAAAAATCCTCTTTTGAACTTAGGTGTTTTGAAAGATAAAAATTTTGCGCTGGGGACGGTTCTTGTTGGGGCCATGGGGATCACTCTTTATGCAGGTGCAATGCTCGTGCCGCAATTCGCACAGCAAGTGATGGGATACACAGCTCAGCGTGCAGGGATGATCATGGCACCAGGGGGGGCATCTGTGATTATTTTAATCCCTCTTGTTGGGCTTTTCATGAAGCATGTTCAATTACGCTATCTGATTGCAACGGGTTTCATGCTGATGTCATTTTCATTTTATTTTTCAGCACAGCTTTATTCAGATGTGAGCTTTGGATTTTTGGTAATGTCTCGTGTTGTTCAAATCGCGCCAATGGCATTTTTATTCGTGCCGATTAACACTCTAGCGTTTTCAACATTACCTGATAAATTGAACGGTGATGCTTCTGCCATGTTCTCTATGGTGCGAAATTATTTAGGAAGTCAGGCGATTTCTTATTCAGGCGCAGGTTTGGTGAATTGTCAGCAAATTCATCAGAACGATATGAGTGCGAATATTTATGCAAATCGTCCTGAAGTGCAGGATTATTTACATCAGGCAGCGCAAGTCGCGATAGAGCACGGAATCCCTTCTTCGGATGCGCAGACATTTGCTATGGCGAAGCTGTACCGGGAATTTATGATGCAAGTGGCGATGTTATCTTATAACAGTATGTTCCACGCATTGGCCTTGCTTTCTCTTGCGATGGTGCCTTGTTGTTTCTTTGCCTCTGCAATTAAGGCCAGCGGTTCAGCCAAAGGCGGGGCGCATTAAATGGCACAGCTTGGTTTGGCTTTAAGGGGCGTAAATTTTCAGGAAGCTGTTGGCAACAATTTTGGCTATTTTAAGGATAGCTTCGGGGGATTGGTCAACAGGCAGTCCGAAATGAATACGTTGGAGGATTCGTGTTTGACAGATGGCGATGAATTGCTCCGCGGCAAGGCCGCTATCGGCCATTTGAAGACTTCCTTTGCGCGCATAAGAATCGAACCAGGCCGACAAGTTTGTGAGGACTCTGCTGAAACCATAGCGCCAGAAAGTTTCTGCCAAGGAGGGGAAATGAATGGCTTCGGCGACAACAATTCTAAACAGACTGACCGAGACAGGCGCTGTCAGAATTTTAATCAATGTTTCCGCCGCATCTTCAAGCGCTTTTTGGGGAGGAAGCTCTCTATCTTGAAAAACGGTTTCCAAGGCTTGCAAGCGTTCTTTACTGCTTTCACGAAAGAATGCAGAGAACAGCTCTTCTTTATCTGTGAAGTGATTGTACAATGTGCCTTTCGAAACACCTGCTTTTTTTGCAATGACAGACATCGAAGCGCCAGCATAGCCTTTTTCCAAAAAAACAAGACCAGCATCCTGCAAAATCTGATCTCTTTTAGCGTTTTTGCGGGCTTCACGTCCGTTACTGGACTGCAGAGTATGGTTTTCAGGAAATGTGGAAAGGGTTTTAGGCACGAGGGAATCTCTTCTATGAAAATTTTAGATTTCCTCAAAGAGGAATTAAGTATTATGCTGACCGAACGGGTCGGTCATCTTTCTTATAGCAAGGAAGCTTTTGGTGCAGAATAAGAAAAAACAGCAAAGCAATAGATTTTTGTTTAAAAAATTAGGGAATTTCTCTGCAAGCCTGAGTCTTCTTGTTTTAGGGAGCGGGGGTGGATGTACTTTTATTGGTCCGCATTATAAAAAACCTGTTCCTTATGCGCCTCCGAAATATCATGTGGATGATAATTCAGGAAAATCACCAGCGCCTTTTAGCCAAGTTGTTGAAAAACCAGGGAATCCGAATTGGTGGGAGGAGTTTAACGATCCAGAGTTGACTTCGCTTGAGGTGCGTATTTCAACCATGCATTTGCCTCTTTTGCAGATGGCTTCCAACATTTCTGCCAGCCGTTCAGAAATGATGCTGGCAGGAGCGGAACGTTTCCCAATGCTCGGTGTTCAGGGATCCTATAAAGCGACACAGCCAAGTACGGCAATGGTTGGACAATATATTGATCAGATTGGGAAAGGGACTTGGCCGAATCTTGTTAATTCGGTTGATAATAGCGGAATAACATTGCCCGATGGGCAGCCGATTTCCAGCGTTGTCAATGCAAGCACTCCTAATCCATATTCAGCCTTTTCACAAAATGTGCAGATGCCGCTTTTGAATATGTGGAGTTATGGCATTGATGCGAGCTATGAGTTCGATTTTTGGGGACGTTTAGCGAGGCAGTATAAAGCAGCTGCCGCACAGGCTTCTTCTGTTCAGTGGCGTCAAAGAACGGTATTGATTGCAGCGCAATCTGATATGGCGCAATATTATCTAAAATTGCGTGGCGATCAATTAGCATTAGCTGTCTTAAAAAAGAATTACGACACGTTGCAAATGATGATTAACTTGGCGGAAGATCGTCAAAAATCAGGCCTTGCATCAGAATCAGAGGTGGATGATTTAAAGGCTAATGCCCATACAGTAACTTTGCATCAGCATGATTTAGCTCTGCGCACCAATAAGATGCAAAATGCGATTGCGCTTCTTTTAGGTCTTCCGCCTCATGCGTTGGATGAAGAGCTTGGTTTCCACCCTGCAATTCCACAGTTGCCAGCTGAAGTTCCTATTGGTATCCCAAGTGAGCTATGCCATCGCCGTCCTGATATTGGTGAGGCCGAGGATATGTTGAGGGCGGCTATTGAAGAAACAGGCATGGCAGAGGCTGATTTTTATCCAAAGATCACGATTGATGCTTCTTTCGGTATGAGTACTTTGTCCTTTAATAAATTGGCCAACTGGTCAGGCAGTACATGGAGTATTGGTCCGACAATTCAAATTCCTATTTTCCAAGGTGGAAAATTATACGGCCAATTACAATTGAAAAAGGCGCAACAGCGCGCTGCTGCGATTAAATATCGCTCTGTTGTGATGAATGCCTGGCAGGAAGTTGACAATGCTTTGAAAGCCTATCGTGAGACACAATTCCAGACATCGGCTGCTCTCGCTTCTGCGGAAGAAAAGGGCAAAAAAAGAGATTTGGCTGTGAATGCATACGCAAATGGGCTGATGACCTATTTAGATGCGCTAAAAGCGCAGTCAGATGCAGAAAATAACGAGCTTCAAGCTGTGAATACATTGGATGCTTTGGCTGAAGGAATTGCGAAACTCTTTAATGCGCTTGGCGGTGGATGGGAAGAAATTCTTCCTAATAAGGGCGGCAAAAAAGAAATGCTTAGCGCAATGCGTATTCAAGGCGCTTCGATGGCTGTGGCGGGTGCAACGGATAATTCACATCACAAATTGCGCCTCTATAAAGGTGGAAAACGTGTTCCGCCGCCATGGTTTAAACCGCCATCTCCTGAGGAGCTGGACCGTCTTGAGCGTCAGGGAAATGAACTTGGCACAAGACTCGGACTTTATCCTGATATGCCACCGACAGGCGAGCCGCCAAAACCTAATCCGCAACAGGAAGAGATTTCTATTAAGAAATCCATTTCTGAAAGTGGTGGGGATATTAAAGACCCTGCGCATTGTTTGGATGATAATTGCGGTAAATAGAAAAAGGCTGGTGCATTTTGCACCAGCCTTTTTTCATAGGATACGTAAATTTTATCCTTTTTTCTGTATTGTATCTTTTGCTTGCTGGTATTGAGGCGCAAGGATAGCGCACCATGGAAAACGGGGGTCTAGGCTGTTGCCATTTTTACTTGATACATGGCCTTTTTTATTGACAGGAACATGCGTGAGGGCGACTTGGTCTTCTACATTTCCTCCGATGGTATCAATTTCCCACCCAAAAGGTGTTCCAAAGTGGGGAGCGGAAGTAACAATACCGCAATGGGCTGGAAAAAATTCTTTGCTTGGAAGGTCATTAAATTGAATATTTCGACTCTTTCCACGTCCTGTGCAAAGAATATCCCCCTTTTTAGGTGCATAATTAGAAGGATTTTTCCCTTTGAGTCCATGAGGAGATTGGCTAATCGCTGCGTTTATATAGGTAGAATGATTAGCGGCATAAACGAAATGATTGCCAGCGCCAGCTACCCGCATGACATAGGAAATAAAGGCGGCAGACCAAGCTTTTTCGCCATCATTTTTAGCGGGAAAAATTTTTCCGTTATCAGCGCTTAATCCTGTCCAATAGGATTCTTTTGCTTCTAAAGGCTGGCCTATCCACCAATATTCCCCAATTCTTTGCCAAAGGCCTGCTTGACGTTCGGGTTTTGATTTGGAAGGAAAATTATCAACCTCTCTGGTTTGCTTTGGGTCAATATCGACAATAGGCTGACCGAAGAGACGCCATTCTCGCTGGGCAATGGCAACAACATCCTCTCGGTTAAAGCGTGCGATAGGATAGGCAGCATAGGGAGGAACACGGGGATTATAGGTAGAATCTATGTTTGTTATTTCTGCTCGATAGGGCACAGAAAATTTACATTTTTTGTTGAAATGAGCATGTGAACAGGCTGAAAGTGAAAAAAGGAGAGCTGATGACAGCCCTCCTTTTATAAGCCATGCACTTGCAGTGTTGATTGTTTCAAACAGTGCTTTTTGCATTAGTCGTCCAGTTTTGTCAGTTTTAAGCTTGACGTTCTGGGGGAGCCATAAAGGTTGGTTCAATCGGATCTGGTGTGTTCCGGGCAAGAATATCATCAATTTTACGATAATCGTCTGCGGAAAGAGACCAGTCGAGTGCATCCCGAATATTGGTAACCTGTTCAGGCTTGCGAGCACCCCAAAGCGCAATGGTTGGCCCCAAATCCAAAACCCAGCGAATAGCAAGCGCCAAAAGAGATTTTCCTTTGGAATCTGCAAGGGCTTGAAGCTCAGTGACTGCTTTTAAATATTGCTCAAAGCGTGGCGCTTGGAACTTAGGATCCGTTTTACGCAGATCATCTCCTGTAAAGGTTGAGCTAGCTGTAATCTTACCACTGAGAAGACCACGGCAAAGAGGACCGTAAGCCAAAAGTGCCATGTCATTTTCTTTGACGAAAGGCAGTGTATTTTTCTCTGTGGCACGTTCAAAAATATTGAGAGGGTCTTGAGAGGTTGCAAGAGGCGCAGCCTGTTGAAAGACTTTCATCTGATCAGCAGAATAGTTGCTTACACCAATAGAGAGGATTTTTCCTTCTTGGCGCAACTTTGCAAGTTCAGCCGCAGTATCTTCGATAGGGGTTTTGTTATCCGGCCAGTGAACCTGAGCCAGAGCAATCGTGTCAACACCAAGGCGGCGCAGAGAATCTTCGATACCTTGACGGATAATTTCAGGGCGTGAATCACGATAGACTTTGCCATTATCCCAGCTAAGGCCAACTTTGGTCGCAATAAAAGGTTTTTTGTCTGTTAAGCTAGCAAGAGCTTTTCCAACGACTTCTTCCGAATGTCCAAAACCATAAACAGGCGCTGTATCAATAAGATTGATTCCATTAGCAACAGCATCATGGATTGTTTTAATTGCTAAATTATCATCGGAGCCTCCCCACATCCAGCCGCCAATCGCCCAAGTTCCTAGGGCAATACGCAAGACTGAAGAGGGAAGTCCGCTGATTTGAATTTCGTTATTTGTAAGACTTTGAGCCATAATAATCATTCTTTCATTGCTGGAAGAGAGTGAAATAAAATCTCCCTAGAGAGGGTACTGTATTGCGTCCCAAGCGTCCAATCTTCTTTGAGACTTTTTGCACGGCATGCCGTTTTATTTAATAGCAACAGCAATTTTTAGATTTTTTGCAGACAGCTTGCTTGCTGGTTGCTTCTTCTCCTTTTTCAAGAAGAGCGTGGCTATCGGGTTCAAGATAAATATGAACGGAAATATTGCCCATTTCTTGTCTGAGAGCGGTTTCGATACGGGCGCAGATATTGTAAGCTTTTGAGACAGGCGTTTCATCTGGAACGGCAAGGTGAAACTCGGTAAACAGGTCTTTTCCCGCTCGTCTCATCCTTATATCGTGCGCCTTGGCTTGTCCGCAGGCATTTTCCCAAATAATTTTGTCAATTTGTTTTCGTTCTTCTGGTGGGAGTGCTTGATCCATAAGCGGATGCGTTGCTGTCCAAAACATTTTTCCGCCGACAAAAAGGACATTGATGCCAATTAAAAAGGACATAAAGCCGTCAAGGCGTTCCCAGCCTGTAATTGGGATTAAGATGATTCCGACAATGAGGCCGATGCTCGCCCAAATATCAGAAATCATGTGATTACCAGTGGACTGTAATGTAGAAGAATGGTGTTTTTTCCCCCAACGAAAGAGCGTAATACCCCAAATCAGGTTAATAATCCCAGCAAAACCGTTGAGGGCTGCTCCAATAAAAGGGGTTTGCAGAGGAGATGGAAAAAACCATTCCCGAAAAGCTAAAAGTGCGATTAAAACACCCGTTGTAAAAACAAAAAGCGATTCAATAATCGCAAAAATGGCTTCAGCTTTTGCATGCCCATAAGGATGGTTTTCATCGGGTGGGAGAGAGGCTAATTTGACGGCCCAAATAGCGCCAACAGCCGCAGCAACATTTGCTAATGTTTCAAGTCCATCTGAGAAAAGTGCTGTTGAGTCCGTAACATACCAAGCGGCCATTTTGATAAATAGAACAAGAAGGCTAACAGGAAGGCAAATGATGGCTAATTTTACCGCCTGATTGCTGTCTTGGTTTTTCTCTAAAGGAGCCTGTGGCATCTCTATTTCCTAGCAGGCCAGATGTGCAGATTCGATTTGAAAAGTGGCATGACTGATTTTGTACTGTGTTTTGAGAAGTTCGGTTGCGTGCAGACGGAGTTCATCACTTGCGATGAGATCATTTACAACAAGATGAACGGTGAGAGCGGTTTCTGTCGTGCTGAGAGGCCAGATATGAAGATGGTGTAAATTCACAACGCCTGAAAGCTTTTGTAGGCTTTCCTCAACTTCATTGGGGTTGATCGCATTTGGGGCGGCATCAAGTGCAAGATTGACTGACTCTGAAAGCATATTCCAGCTGGCCAAAATAATGATAACGGATAAAATTAAAGAGGTTAGCGGATCAAGGAAATAAAGTCCTGTCCATGCAACCAGCAGGCCGCTTATGACTACGCCAACCGCCAGCACAGCATCTGAGGCCATGTGTAAGAAAGCGCCTCGAATATTAAGGTCGTCCTTAGAACCTTTCATCAGAAGAAGGGCTGCGATCCCATTGATAACAATTCCGCCAGCGGCGGCGGCGCTGGCAGAGAGTCCCTCAACAGGCGCAGGGTGAATAAGACAGATGAGCGCTTCCCAGACGATACCTCCCGTTACAAGAAAGAGAAGGGCAGCATTGCCAACAGAGGCTAAAATAGTTGCCCGTTTCATGCCGTAGCTGAAGCGCTCGGTTGGTTTACGCTTTGCAAGCGCATGGCCAAGCCAAGCTGCGGCAAGTGCTAAAATGTCCGATAGATTGTGGCAAGCATCGGCTAACAGCGCTAGCGCATGGGTTTTGATTCCCCAAACTGTTTCAAAAATAACGTAAAGAAGATTTATTAGCATTGCCAAGGCAATGGCGGTTCCAAATTGATTGGGAAGATGGTGGTGATGCCCATGCCCATGCCCATGCCCATGCCCATGCCCATGCCCATGCCCATGCCCATGCCCATGCCCATCATGATCATGGGCGTGGTGATCATGTGTCTCATGATTGTGAGTGTGTGAAGCGCTGGAATTGTTTTTTACGCCAGAGCAATGCGAAGGGTCACAGGAAAAAGTTGTCATATCTCTATTAGATGTTCATTGAAGAAAGGCATGTGCCATTTTTTTTTGGAGTACCGCCGTGTATTATAGCGATGAATGCGAAAAGCGGAAAATGACTTAAAATCTTTGAAAATTATTGAAGGAAGGGCGGGCAGCGTCCAGCCAGCCTTGGAGTTGGTAAGAGGCCGCCATCTTATCGACAACAGCGCTGCGCTTTTTACGGCTAATATCAACCTCTTCAATTAAAAAGCGATTCACAACCGAGGAAGAAAAGCGCTCATCCCAAAAGGTAAGAGGGAGCTGGAATGCTTTCGCAATCATCGTGCCAAAATCACGGGCGGATTGCGCAGAACTTCCTTCTGAACCATTCATTTCTAATGGAAGTCCAACAAGGATAGCGCAGACATCTTCTCCCTGAATGATGTTTTCAATGGCTGAGACCATTTCTTTTAGTCTGCCCCGTTGAATAGTGCCTGCGGGGCTGGCAATGCGTCTCCCAAGATCCGAGAGTGCAAGGCCAATACGGACTTTTCCAGGGTCAATGCCAAGAAGACGCCCCTGTTCTGGAAGAGATTTTGAAAATTCTTGAGGAGATAAAAGGGCATTTTTGCAGTCGGATGTCATGAAGTTCGTAAAAATTTTGGAGTGAAAAATTAAGATATAACAGGTAAAATGCTAAGTTGGTATGTTATTAAGGTTAAGGTAGACACCTGTATCGATTAAAAGAAGATGCAGTTGAGTTTGAAATTTTTTAGGAGAAATGTCGTTTATGTCCTTCGATATCGCGACCATTACACGTGTCGCAAAGCTCGCACGTATACGTTTAAAGCCTGCTGAACAGGAAAATCTTGGGCGGGATATCAACAATATATTGTCATGGGTTGAGCAACTTTCAGAAGTTGATGTTCAAGGGGTTGAGCCTATGACAACGGCAACACTTTCTCAAACGCCTTTGCGTCAAGATCAGGTGACGGATGGAAACTGCGTCAAAGAGATTTTAAGTAACGCCCCAGAAGCTGCTGGGCCATATTTCACAGTTCCAAAGGTAGTAGAATGAGCGACAAAAAAACGAATCTTATTGATCTTTCTTTGGCTGAGGCAAGAGATGCCTTGGCAGCAAAGAAGATTTCAGCATCTGAACTTACAAATGCTTATATTGATGCGATTGAAACGCATAATCCCCGTGTCAATGCATATTTGGCGACAAATTTTGATGAAGCCCGTCAGGTTGCAAAACAATCAGATGAAATTTTAGCAAAAGGAGAAGGAAAGCCCCTTACAGGTATTCCACTCGGGATTAAAGATCTTTTTGTTACAAAAAATCTTAAAACAACGGCAGGAAGCCGTATTTTAGAGAATTTTGTTCCGCCTTATGAAAGTACTGTTTCTGCAAAATTACGTCAGGACGGCGCTATTATTTTGGGTAAACTTAATATGGATGAGTTTGCCATGGGCTCTGGAAACTTAACTTCTGCTTACGGTGGTGTTGAAAATCCGTGGAAGCGTACTGGAAGTGATTCAAAGCTTGTTCCTGGCGGATCCTCAGGTGGGTCTGCTGCTGCCGTTGCAGCAGGGCTTGCTCTTGGGGCAACAGGAAGTGATACAGGGGGATCTATTCGTCAACCAGCCGCTTTCTGTGGTATTGCAGGTGTTAAGCCAACTTATGGCCGTTGCTCCCGTTTTGGTATGGTCGCTTTTGCCAGTTCTTTGGATCAGGCTGGGCCTATGGGACGTGATTTGCGTGATTGTGCGATTATGCTCAAATCAATGGTTGGGCATGATGCAAAAGATTCAACAAGTGCCAATCATCCTATTCCTGATTTTGAAAAAGCTGTTTCCAGAGGTGTCAAAGGTCTAAAAGTTGGCATTCCAAAAGAATATCGTCATAAGGATACGCCAAAAGAGATTTTAGAACAGTGGGACATGGGCGCACAACAATTGAAAGAGGCTGGTGCAGAAATCATAGAAGTTTCTTTGCCGCATTCCTCTTATGGCTTGCCAACCTATTATATTGTTGCTCTAGCGGAAGCTTCCTCAAACCTTTCACGCTATGATGGCGTTCGTTATGGGGAGCGTGTCGCTGGAAAAAGTCTTGATGAGCTTTATGAAGAAACCCGTGATGCTGGTTTTGGAGATGAGGTAAAACGCCGTATCTTGTTAGGAACATATGTTCTTTCAGCAGAGCAATATGATGCTTATTATCTGCAAGCTCAGAAAGTGCGCGCAAAAATCCGTCAGGATTTTGTCAATGTGTTTAAAACAGTAGATGTTTTGCTGACACCAACTGCGCCAAGCGGTGCGTTTGCTTGGGATCAAGAGCCAGCCAATCCAATCCAGCGTTATTTGAATGATATTTTCACAGTACCTGCTAGTTTGGCAGGTGTGCCTGCACTGTCTTTGCCATCTGGCCTAGATAATTTAGGTGTTCCCCTTGGATTGCAGCTGATTGGTAATTTCTTTGATGAGGAAAGCATTTTGGCAACTGGTGGCGCTTTAGAAAAAGCCATTAATTTTAAGCAGCGTCCTGCGTTGTGGGCTGGCAATCATAAAAGCGGAGGTGCAGCATGAGTGAATGGATTTTAAAAGGGCAGACTGGAGACTGGGAAATTGTCGTTGGACTGGAGGTTCATGCGCAAATTGTCAGTAAGTCCAAGCTTTTCTCGGGTGCTTCGGCAACTTATGGCGCAGCACCGAATGAGAATGTCAGTATTGTGGATGCGGCATTTCCCGGTGCGTTGCCTGTCTTAAACGAGGAATGCGTTGCGCAAGGTGTGCGGACAGGGCTTGCTTTAAAAGCCGAGATTAATAAATTTAGTCAATTTGATCGTAAAAATTATTTTTACGCAGATTTACCGCAGGGCTATCAGATTTCACAGTTTTTCCATCCTATCGTTGGAAAAGGAAAGCTGATTGTTGACCTCGCTGATGGAACGCAGAGAGAAATTGGCATCACCCGTATGCATCTTGAACAGGATGCAGGGAAGTCTTTGCATGATCAGGATCCTAATCTTTCTTATATTGATTTAAACCGTGCTGGTGTTGGATTGATGGAAATTGTGAGTGAGCCTGATATTCGCTCTCCAGAAGCGGCTGGCGCTTATGTGCGGAAGCTTCGGCAGATTGTACGCTATGTCGGGTCTTGCGATGGGAATATGGAAGAAGGCTCTATGCGAGCTGATGTGAATGTTTCTGTTCGTAAGGTCGGTGAAGAGGGGTATAGAACCCGTTGCGAGATTAAGAATGTCAATTCAATCCGTTTCGTGATGCAGGCCGTTGAAGTCGAGGCAAAGCGTCAGGTAGAAGTTTGGGAAGCTGGTGGAACGGTAGATCAGGAGACAAGATTGTTTGATTCTGTGAAAGGGGAGACGCGTTCCCTTAGAACAAAGGAAAACGCACAGGATTACCGCTATTTTCCTGATCCCGATTTGTTGCCTGTTCAGATTACAGACGAATATATTGAAAAATTGCGTCAGGATTTACCTGAATTGCCAGATGAAAAGCGGGCACGTCTTGAAAAAGATTATGGCATTAACGCCTATGAATCTGGAATTTTGACGACAGAAGCTTCAACCGCTGATTTTTATGAGGCGGTTGCCAAGGGAAGAGATCCACGCCTTGCTGTGAATTGGGTTTTGGGAGATTTCTTTGCAGGCTTGAACCGTACAGGTAAAAGTTTGGAAGATTCTCCCGTTTCCGCAGAGGCTTTAAATCAGCTTCTGGGCTTGATTGAAGATAGTACAATTAACGGTAAAATTGCTAAAGAAGTCCTTGAGGATATGATTGAAACAGGCGAAGACCCTGAAAAAATCATTGATAAGAAGGGCTTGCGCCAGGTGACGGATACAGGAGTAATTTTAAAAGAGTGCGAAGCTGTTATTGCCGAAAATGCAGATAAGGTTGAAGAGTATAAATCTGGTAAAGATCGTCTCTTTGGCTTTTTTGTGGGGCAAGTTATGAAGCGGATGCGGGGAAAAGCAAACCCAGCCGTTGTAAATGAAGAGCTGCATAAAATTTTAGATAAATAAAAATTTTATCAGTTTATTTAAAAGAAAGCGGAGGAATAATTTGACGCCTCCGCTTTTTCCCCTTAAATAGGGGCTGTAACGCAGGGTTGAACTTTAATTTAAAGATTCGCTCTGTCTTCAAAAAAGAATGTGGAGGGGTGGCCGAGAGGCTGAAGGCGCTGGTTTGCTAAACCAGTATAGGGGAAACTCTATCGTGGGTTCGAATCCCATCCCCTCCGCCATTTTCTTATGATTTTCCATTAAAAATCGTTAGACGTTCTCCGTCTTTCTACGGGATAATTTTTTGTTCGCTTGCGTCTCTTTTTTAAAAGTACTAAAATAGTCTTTATTAAAAGAGATTTAAAATTCTCTTCCATTTTAAATAAAGATTGTGAAAGCAAGTGACTAATTTTGATGCCTTTGGCTTTACAGTGTCTCTTCGTCAAGCGATAGAAGCCACTGGATACAAAACACCAACTCCAATTCAGGCGCAAGCCATTCCAAGGATACTTGAGGGGCGCGATGTTCTCGGTCTCGCACAGACGGGGACAGGGAAAACCGCTTCTTTTGGTTTGCCTATTTTACAGTTTATTTCTCAAAAGCCGACAGTTTATAAAGCTTGGGGATTTAGGGCTTTGATTTTAGCACCGACCCGTGAGCTGGCATTACAGATTTCTGATAATATTTCGGATTTCTCACGTTTTATAAAAGGTTTCCGTATCGCTACCGTTTTCGGCGGTGTCGGGCAGGGGCGTCAAGTTGAAAGCTTGCGTCGTGGCGCGGATGTTCTTGTCGCAACGACGGGACGTTTGTTGGATCTCGCCAACCAAGGTTATGTTGATTTTTCTTCAACAGAATTCTTGGTTTTGGATGAAGCGGATCGTATGCTTGATATGGGTTTTATCCACGATATTCGTACGATTTCGGCAAAACTTCCAAACAAATGCCAGACGATGTTGTTTTCTGCGACTTTCCCAGAAAATATTCGAAGCCTTTCTGAAACATTACTTTCTGATCCTGTTCAGGTTCAGGTTGTTCCAGAACAGACTTCTGTTGAGCGTATTACCCAGAAAATTTTATTTTTAGAAGAAAAAGATAAAAAAGAGGCGCTTTTATATTTGCTTAATAATGAGCAAAAAAAGCCTCGCCGTGTTGTTGTCTTTACATTGATGAAGCATGAAGCAAATAAGGTTGCGGCGTTCCTTCTCGAAAATGGTATTGAGGCGGCTGCACTTCATGGTAACAAGTCTCAATCAGCTAGAGAAAAAGCCATGAACGGCTTTAGAACGGGTGATATTGAGGTTCTTGTCGCAACGGATATTGCGGCCCGTGGCATTGACGTTGAAGATGTTTCCTTGGTTGTTAACTTTGACTTGCCAAATATTCCAGAATCCTATGTTCACCGTATTGGACGTAGTGGGCGTGCAGGCCGTCAGGGATATGCTTATTCTTTCTGTAGTCCAGAGCAGCGCGCATGGCTGAAAAATATTGAAAAAGCAGTTGGTCAAGCTATTCCTGTTGATTTGGAGCAGCCTTTCCATTCAGAAGCGGCACAGCATTCAAAAATGCCTGCGCCAGTTCTTGGTAAAAAGCGATCAGGTGGTGGTGGACGTCGTTCTCAGAACCACCGTCCAAGGGGGCAGAAACATGCGCCTCAAGCTTCTTCTGCACGGAAGCCAAAACGTATTAATAAAATGTACTCACACGCTTAACGGTGTGTGATGTACCCTTAGATTTTCTTCAAACAATTTACGCCACCATATAGTAAAGTTCCCTGAGGTAAGTTATTTCTTACGCTCAATGAAGGGGCAGAAATATGAGTTTTGGAGAATTACTGGGTATTTGTTGTGTTATTGGCGGGGTGTTCTATGGATTAGGACTCCTCGTTGATGAGAAATACCCTTTTTGGGGTGGCTGTCTTTCTGTTGTTTTCATCTTTCTTGGACTAGTGCTTTATTATGTCGCTCTTAAAGCGCATGAGGCAGCATTGGCAGATGCTTTAGCTGTTTCCTTTCAGGTTTACAGAACGCTCTTTATCTGATTTTTAGGAAGTCTAAAGAAAATTTTCACTTCGTTATATCCTAAATTAGAAAAGATTTTTCATGAGCATTCTTAACGTTACCAATCTCAGTCTGCGTGTTGGGCATCGTCAATTATTAGATAATGCTTCTGTGACGATTGATGCAGGACATAAGATTGGATTGGTTGGAAAAAATGGCGCAGGAAAATCAACCCTGCTCAATGTGATCTCAGGGGATATTTCACCTGACGGCGGATCAGTGACACTTGCAAACCGTGTCAGTATGGGAAGGGTAAAGCAGGAATCACCTTCAGGCCCTTCTACTGTTTTAGAGATCGTCTTAGAGGCAGATATTGAGCGTGCGAACTTGTTAGCTGAAATGCAGCGCTTGGAGAAGGAAGATCCGTCTTCTGTACGACTGGCAGACATTCATGAACGTTTAAATGTGATTGATGCTTATTCTGCACCAGCGCGAGCCGCAACGATTCTTTCCGGCTTAGGATTTGATGAAAAGGCCCAACAGCGTCCAATTTCTGATTTTTCTGGGGGCTGGAGGATGCGTGTCAGCCTCGCAGGTGTTTTATTCACAGAGCCTGATTTTCTCCTTTTGGATGAGCCAACGAACCATTTAGATATGGAGGCTGCATTATGGCTGGAATCTTGGCTAAAACGTTATTCTGGAACCGTTTTGCTTGTCAGTCATGATCGGGATTTTCTCGATAATGTAACAGATTCTATTCTTCACTTGGATAAAGGAAGACTTTCCTTAACGCCTGGTGGTTTTAGCCGTTTTTTGCGCATCCGCACAGAACAGGCATTGCAGCAGAATAGGGCTGCGGAGCGTGTAGCAAAACAACGTCAGCATATGGAAGCCTTTGTTGCCCGTTTCTGTGCAAAAGCGACGAAGGCACGTCAAGCGCAATCACGTCTAAAAGCCCTCGCGCGTCTGCCGGAAATTGATTCGGTGATAGAGGAAGCGCCTGTTCAGTTTGATTTCCCATCTCCTGGGGAAGTTCCTCCTCCAATGCTGAAACTTGAAAATGTTTCTGTAGGGTATAACGGACAGGCTATTTTAAGTAATCTTTCTATGCGGATTGATATGGGAGACCGCATTGCGCTTTTGGGACGTAATGGCGAAGGGAAATCCACCTTCGCAAAATTACTTTCAGGAGAGCTTTTGCCTTTGCAGGGTGAATTTGTCCATTCTTCAAAATTACAAGTTGGCTATTTTGCCCAGCACCAACAGGAAGCTCTCATTTTAACAGATACGCCTTTGGATCATATGATGCGTGTTTTGTCAGATGCGAATATAACGGTGGCAAGGGCACAATTGGCTAGATTTGGTTTAGATGTCCACCGTGCAGATACACCTGTCAGCCAATTGTCTGGAGGCGAAAAAGCACGTCTTCTACTTGCTTTAGCGACACGTCATGCGCCACATCTTCTTATTTTGGATGAGCCAACAAACCATTTGGATATTGATGCAAGAGACAGCCTTATTCGTGCATTAATGGCATTTGAAGGCACTGTTTTGCTGATTAGCCATGATAGTTATTTGGTAGAAGCCGTTGCAGACCAATTGATTGTTGCGGCTCGGGGCACAGTAACGCCTTTTGACGGCAGTATGGAGGATTATCGCTCCTCTCTAGAGCAGGCGAGCGCTGTTAAAAAAAAAGAAAAAGAAGACGTTCCTGAAACTAAACAGGAAAAGATTACGCAAGCCCGTGAAATGCGAGAAAACCGCAAGGAGCTAACACGCTTGTTAGCTCCATTGAAAAAAGAGATTCGATCTATTGAAGCGATGATGGAGAAGTTGCGGAAAGATCAGCAGCGAATTGAAGTAAAATTAGCAGACCCTGCTTTGTATGATTCAAATGATTCTCAAAAAATTACTTCCTTAAATGCTGAATTATCTTCTTTGGTTGCACAGCTTGAATCATGGGAAGAAAAATGGCTGATGAAACAGGAAGCGTTAGAGGAAAAAGAGCGAGAGATTCCTTAACCTTTTTCTTAAATGATTTTGTAAAAAAGACTCTTTGATAAAGCTGGAGATGACATTCTTTTTTTGAATTCAGCCGTTTTTTCTACTTTAAAAGCTAACTTTTCGCGTAATCCAGATGGATTGAAGAGATGAGCAAAAAGAACTCTCTATAAAAAAGAGTGATGAGGTCCTTTTTAGATTGACATCCGCATTTTTGTGGCGCGTTGTAAAAGAATAAACAAGCTATTTAGCCCAGAGTCCTCCAAATAGACTTGGCTATTTAGGCAAGAAATTTTCTCTATTTATACGGAGATTCTCGAAATGAAACGCTTTTATAATCGCCGAGAAACAATCGTAAAAGATGCGTTAGAAGGCTTGTTAAATTCCTCCTATGGCGCAGATTTGGAAATGTTAAAAAATACGGGCGGTAGTTATGTTATCGTTCGTGCAGATTGGGATCCAAATAACGGAAAAGTCGCTGTCATTTCTGGAGGCGGTGCAGGCCATGAACCGATGCATGCAGGATTTGTTGGCCGAGGCATGTTAACATCCGCAGTTAGTGGTGCGTTATTTGCTTCTCCTGGCAGTGAAGATATTTTGACGGCTATCAAAGCCGTAACTGGCGAGGCCGGTTGCCTTGTAATTGTCAAAAGCTACATGGGCGATAGGCTTAATTTTGCGAGCGCTGTTTCACAGGCTCAAGCCTTAGATTTGAAAGTAGAAATGGTATTGGTTTCCGATGATGTTGCTTTGGGCGAGGGAATAAAACCACGTGGCCTTGCTGGGACATTGCTTGTTCATAAGGTCGCAGGTGCTGCTGCCGAATCAGGGAAGTCGCTGGAAGAAGTTACCGCACTTGCACGTGAGACTGCTTCATCAATTTATACGATCGGATTGGGACTTTCACGTGTTCATCCATATGATGCAGAGGATGTTGAGTTACTTGGGAAAGATGTTGTCGAAATAGGAATTGGGATTCATGGCGAGCCTGGCGTTGAAACTATTCCATATGCGCCATTAGATCAGCTAATGATGACTTTGACAGAACGTTTGCTTGAGCGTGCGCCTAAAGATGGAGAGTTTCTTCTTTTGGTCAATATGATGGCTGGAAGTCCAGAGTTGGAAGCTTTAGCTATTGTTTCTGCAATTGGACGAACAAAGCTTGCGGAACGTGTAAAGTTTATTATTGCACCAGTGCAATTTTGCGAAGGGCTGGATGTTAAAGGTGTTTCATTGACGGTGATGCCTATCCGCGAAGATTTATTAAATTTACTTCAAGCTCCGGCAGAACCACTCTATTGGAAACCGCCTGTTCCTTATCACATTAAGCCGCTTATCATTTCTTCGTCAGCTTCTAAAAGTTTTGAGGATATTCCAGCGAGTTCAAATCCTGAAGTCGAAAAGAATTTAGACGCAGCATTGAATGTTTTATTAAAGAATGAAGGTGTGTTGAATAATTTGGATGCTACTGCAGGTGATGGAGACACAGGATCTACATACGCAGAAGCGGCTCGCAAAATTCAAAATAAAAGGACAGAACTTCCTTTTGCGAATACGGCTTTATTATTTACTGTTTTAGGACGTTTACTTTCTCATTATTCAGGTGGAACAAGTGGCGCCTTATTTTCTATTCTTTTTTCAAATGCGGGCAAAGAAACGGATTGGAGAAAAGGACTCTTGCAGGGTGTCAAAAAAATGCAGGAATATGGTGGATCGAAACAAGGGGATCGCACTGTTATTGATGCTTTGCTTCCAGCAGCTGAGTGTCTAGCAAAAGGTGGAAGCATCGCTGAAGCTGCCAAAGCTGCTCGTATGGGGGCAGATGCTACTAAAGGTATGAAAGCGAGGGTTGGACGCTCTTCTTATGTACCTCCTGAACGTTTGGTTGGCATACCAGATGCCGGTGCAGAGGGTGTGGCACGGGTTTTTGAAGCAATTTCTAAGGTGGATATGTCATAAAAAGGAGGGGAACATGCACAAGTTTTCTTCAGAGGTAGAGGCAATCAAAAAAGTTTCTAAAAGGTATTCACGTTATATTATTGGGAACTGGAAGGTTCGGACAAAAAGCAATCATCAAGCGATGGCGCTGGTGGATGATATCGTAAGAGGCTTTTCAGAAAAATCGATACCTGCAGGCACGAAGATTGTTCTTTGCCCGTCATTTACACAGCTTTATAGTGTTTATGAAAAGCTTTCTTCGGCAAAGCAAATAGGAGATATGAGTGTGGGAGCACAGGATTGTAGCTTGCCTAAGGGGGCTACAGGAGATGTTCCTGCTGAACTTTTAGCATCGGTTGGTGTGGAATATGTCCTGTTAGGGCATTCTGAAAGGCGTATCATCCATGGAGAAGGCAGTGCCGAAGTAAAAAGTAAGACATGTATGGCAATTCAGACGGGGCTTATTCCGATTGTCTGTGTTGGAGAAACTTTGATTGAGCACAATAAAGGTCAAGTAAAAGAGGCTTTGTTTAGGGAGATTACAGAATCTTTACCTAAAAATTTTGTGGGTCTTCTAGCGTATGAGCCAATATGGGCCGTGGGTGCTGTTGATATGGCTTCTACAGAGCAAATTAAAAAAAGCCTTATGATTATTCGGGAGATTCTGCAGGAGCATTTGACCTCTGCTATTTTACCGCCTCTTCTTTACGGTGGCGCTGTGATGACGGGTCTTCAAGCGGCTGCAGTTTTTCAGACTGGAGTGGATGGCATTTTAATAGGCAGGGCAAGTGTATGTGCTGAACAGGTTTTAGATATCGTTCATGGCAGTGCATAGGTTACGTTTAAAGTGGCAGAGATTGCAGGAACTATATTTATACTAAAAATGGCGCTGAGACGACTGTGAGAATGATGAGGGGCAGTGCCAAAAAGGAATAGGAGCTAGGTGACAATGGGTAGTGTTGTTAGGCTTTCAATAAGGTTCTTAGGTTTTCTTTTAGCTGGTATGGGGCTGTTCCTCGTTTGGGACGGTGTAAGATTAGTGCTGCTGGGTGGATCGCCATATTATGTTGTTTTTGGCGCCGCTATTCTATTGGCAGGTATTTTATTGTTTTTGCTGCGTGAAGCTGGAGGCTGGATTTATCTGTTAGCTTGGGCAGGAACATTTTTCTGGACAATATGGGAGTGCGGGATGGATTGGTGGGGCTGGTTGCCCCGCCTCTTGGGACCAACGCTAATTTTTTTCTGGGTTGTTGCTGTTTTTCCTGCTCTGAAGCGCTACCAGTCTGAAAGGTGATATATGATGAGATACATAAAAAGCCGATATGCGCTGACCTTTTTAGGGGTTTTAATTAGCACTTCAGCGCTTGCGCAAATTCCTCCTTCTCTTGATGTTCCTGGCCCAGGTGGAGGACAAGCGGATGTTTTGGCAAAAACAAACTCTGCTTTTGACCCACCATCGCCAAATAGTCCTCAAGCTGAGGGAGTGAATGCTGCTAATTTACCAGATATTGATGAAATTTTGGCATCAGATCTCCCGACACCAGTGGCGCAGGTTGGGGAGAATCCAGCGTTAGCAGACTGGCCAGTATATGGTCATGACAGCAAAGAAAGTCGTTACTCTCCGCTTTCACAGATTACTCCAGAAAATGTAAAAAAATTAAAAAGGGTATTTGTTTACCATACAGGCAGTCTGCCACCGAAAGGCAAGGTAAATAAGTGGGCTGCGGAAACGACCCCCATTAAAGTTGGGGATCGAATTTATATGTGTTCCGCCCTGAATGATATGATGGCATTGGATCCTCGTACAGGAAAGGAAATTTGGAGATTTAAATCAGGAGAGAAGTATGAATCCATTCCGTATACGGCCGCTTGTAAGGGGGTGACATATTTTACATCGTCTGTTGTTCCAGAAGGGCAGCCTTGTCATAATCGTATTATTGAGGGAACGCTTGATATGCGTTTAATCGCAGTAGATGCGGAAAATAGTAAGTTATGTAAGGCATTTGGTTACTCTGGCCAAGTAAATCTTATGCAGGGAATGGGAGAATCTGTTCCGGGGTTTGTCTCTATGACGACACCGCCGCCTATTGTTAATGGTGTGGCTGTCGTTAATGCGGAAGTTCTTGATGGGCAGCGACGGTGGGCGCCTTCAGGTGTCATTCGTGGTTATGATGCGGAAAGCGGTCGTTTTATTTGGGCATGGGATGTCAATCATCCTCAAAATCATCATCAACCTGCCGCAGGAGCATTTTATTCCCGTGGGACACCTAATTCTTGGGCGGCGATGACAGGAGACAATAAACTGGGTTTGGTTTATGTGCCTACTGGGATTTCTGCGGTCGATTATTTTTCAGCTTTGCGTTCTCCAGCAGAAAATAAGGTTTCATCTGCTATTGTTGCGATTGATGTGCGTACCGGTGAACCTCGTTGGGTTTTTCAAACAACACACAAAGATGTGTGGGATTACGACATTGGATCCCAAGCGACACTTTTTGACTATACGGATGATCAGGGACAACTTATTCCTGCGATGATTGTACCGACCAAACGTGGTCAGACGTTTGTTCTAAACCGTGAAACAGGCAAACCTCTTGATGATTTTCCTGTTAAAGAACTTCCTGCACCTACCGAAGGCGGTGTTTCAGACGATGTAAGAAGTCCAACGCAACCCTGGTCTATCGGTGTGCCAACATTGGGAATGCCAATGTTGAAGGAAAGGAATATGTGGGGGATGTCCCCATTGGATCAGCTGGTGTGTCGTCTTAAATTTCGGCAGGCTCATTATGTTGGTCCCTTTACGCCCCCCAGTATTGATCGTCCATGGATCGAATTTCCAGGCTATAATGGTGGGTCGGATTGGGGGTCTATTTCTTATGATGATAGAACAGGAATTATGCTGGCAAATTGGAATGTTCTTCCGATGTATGATCAGCTTGTGACACGGAAAAAGGCTGATAATATAGGGCTTATTCCGCTCGACAATCCAAATCATAAGGTCGGTTCCGGCGGTGCTGAAGGCGCTGGAGCACAGGCAGAAACACCTTATGGGGTTGTCGTCTCGCCTTTTTGGAATAGTTTTACACATATGATGTGTTTTGAACCACCTTATGGGCAGATTACCGCCATTGACCTAAAAAAACATAAGGTGTTATGGTGGCATCCTTTAGGGAATGCGCGTGCAAATGGCCCGTTTGGGATTCCGACACATTTACCTCTGCGTATCGGTCTCCCTAATAATGGTGGCCCCATCGTGACCGCTGGTGGCGTTGCTTTTGTGGCAGCAACAACGGATAACGAAATTCGTGCATTCGACATAAAAACGGGCAAAGAATTATGGCATGATATTTTACCAGGTGGAGGACAAGCGACGCCGATCACATATATGCAAGATGGCCGTCAATATGTGGCTATTTTTGCAGGGGGGCATCATTTTATGGAAGCGCCAGTAAGCGATCAGCTGGTCGTTTATGCTTTGCCAGAAGGCTCAGAAGAGCTAACGAAAGCACACTGATTGCTTCCTGCTGATTTAGGGTAGGAGAAGGGGCGTTTACAATATCGAATTCGCCCCTTTTTCGTTATAGAGACGCGCAACAGATTAAAAGTAAACAGAAGCGGTGATATGCCAAACCCTTGGAAGACCAAGTGTTGCGCCGTTTGTGCCCGAAGCTCCAGGGCTTGCAGAAGGAGAAAGAGAGTTCCAATAGGTTTCATTTGTGACATTATCGACTTCCCCTCGGAAGACCATTATATGATCACAAATTTTTGTAGAATAACGCATCCCTAAATCGAGCGTAACATACTGATCTGCCCATGTCGTATTATAGATATTCGCTGGTCGGGCACTGGTATAATGGGTGTTGGCATTAAAGGCGATGCCGTGCAAAATTTTGGGATGATAGTCTAAGAGAAAATTGACATTCCAGGCCGGAACTCCTGCAGCCAGCATATTGTTGATTCCAGAAGAGGTAGCGGCATGCTCAATGAGAGGGTGAAGATAGGTTACACCCCCTAAAATGGAAATATCTTTCGTTAACGCACCAGAAGTTTGAAATTCAATGCCCGTATCTTTTTGAATGCCGTTATACCCATAAATTCTTGTATTTGGATCAGTAAAAGCATAGGGACTTTCAATGCTGAATCCATCTAGATTAATACTGAGACGGTTTTGGTAGAGATATTTAATCCCTCCTTCAAATTGTTCTGAATGATAAATAGGGAGCATTTCTCCAGCATTGGCAGATCCAGCAGAAGCAGAACTTCCGACACCAGTTGATTTTCCCCAATTAAAATAGGCAGAGAGATTTTTTATTGGATGAAAATTAAAGCCAACCGCAGGAGAAAAAGAGCCCATAGCCCGAGATCCGCCAGAAGGCGAAATCAGATAAGATCCATTTGGATAACCTGGAGCTCCAGTACGTTTCCAATTTTTGACATTAGTATAGCCAAAAGAAAATTGCCCCGTAACTGTAAAGAATTTTCCTATATCTATTTGATCTCCGACTAGCAGGCTTTGTTGCGTAATGGCATTTTGTCTATAACTGCCAGTCTCTTTTGGCTCAGTGCCAGAAGGGGCAATAATGGGGTTATGAAGGTTATCGTTTGGAATAACATCGATTCCAAGTTGATAGCGTGTAGGAGAATTTTCATAACCTTCATAGCCGTTTGTGCCTAAATTTAGATGATGAAGAAGCGGTCCTGTGTGCAGCGTTGCATTAATATAGGCATAATTACTCCAAATACCGTATTGATTGCCAGAAGGCTGTGCTGAAGCTGTTTGTTTAAATGCGCCTAGGGTATTGAGTAATTGATTTGTTATGCCATGTGTATAGCGAGGTGAAACTTCATAGAGTCCGCCGATAGAAAAATGAAAATTGGGGCTGAAATCATGCTTTAGTTTCATAATGCCATAAGTGCTGGAGAAATTAACACCACTATAATTTTGTCCAAAGCCAGGCGTTGCGGCGCTAGGAGCTTGTGGAAGAGACATATTCATACCATATGTAAAACGTCCAGGCATTCCAGAATAGGACATATTGTACTGTCCAGCATCCAGCTCTAATTTTGTACGTTTATCGAGTTGAATATCAATATCGCCACTATAGGCATCACGCCATTGATTCATGCCTTTGACATACATTTGGCCTGTTTGATTTATGTAATTGAAGCGAATTTTAATAGGGCCTTTCCCAAGAGAGGTATCTAAGGATTCCAGTGGGGATCCAGAGGCGTCATAACCAAAATTAAAGTTAAAAAAGGGGATTTCGGTTGGACGTTTTAAGGTTGTATTGACGACACCCGCAGGGCTCTCAGGACCATACATTGCACCGGCAAGTCCATTTAGAATTGTCATGTTTTGCACCATTTCTGAAGCGAGTGGTGTGGACATAATGGAATTGAGACCATCAAGGCGCGAGTTAGCAAAAGTGTTGTTAAGAAAACCACGATTTTCGATTTCAACAGAAGCAGGGCTTCCAGTCGTATGAATTTGAACCGAAGGGTTAAAACTCAACATTTGGGAGGCATAGCGTAGTTGTTGATTCTCTATAACGTCGTGGCTAATTTGGAAAACGGAAAAGGGAGTTTTTTTTAAAGGAAGGTTTCCCATTGGGCCGAAATCTGCGTTTTTATTGAGATAATGAGCACGAGTGCCAGAAACATCTTTTGTGATTTTGTCTGGATCCGCAGGTTCACCACGGACAAGAATTCTTTCAGAAGAATTTTCCTTTGTTTCTTTTCTCTCTATTTCTTGGGATGAGCTGTTTCGTCTAAAAAATATATTTTCTTTCGCTTCTAATTTTTGAGGATAAGGAAGCTCTAGTAAGCATAAAAATGGCAGGAAAATATATTTCTTTTTGAAGGCCGGAAATCTCTGTTTTTTGAAAAAAGAGAGATTTTTAGAGCCCCATTTTCTTGATAAAAGACACCTGCTGCTTTTTCTTTTACCAACAAAAATGGGGGTGAAGTTGATATGCATCTACTTAAGAGCCGGTAAAGTGAAAATAATTTTCACCTTACGAATTTAAAGACATAAGGTTAGCGCTATTTTATATAGCAGGGAGAGACAAGTTTAGCGGATAGTTGAAAACTTATTGAATACAACGGTATTTTGATAAGTACAATTTCTAGATTACTTTGGCGTTAGATTTAGAAATAGAAAAAGCTATTTTTAAGATGTCGTCATATAAAGCACTTAATTATTACCGTGCGCTTACAAGCGATCTTAAATTTTTTATATAAAAATATGGCGGAGAGGGCGGGATTCGAACCCGCGGTACGCATAACGCACACACGCTTTCCAAGCGTGCGCCTTAAGCCGCTCGGCCACCTCTCCGTTTGTTGTGAATTATCCTTAACATTCTCCTTTTAGAATGGGCAAGGGAAAAGTTTGTTTTCAAAAAAATAAAATTGAAAAAAAAAACTTTTAAGCGCATCCTAGCTGGAATAAATAGATTTTAATTAAAGATTAAAATGTCTTTGAAAAGATTTAGGGATCAAGAGGCTATGAAAAATTCGAAAAAGAAGGCATTAGGCTTAAAGGCAACTTTTTTGGTTGCGTCAGCATTCTTTCTAACCAATAGCGGGGCAGCTTATGCGTTGCCAGCCTCCTTGGATATGCACACAGCGTTGATCTCCAATAATTTTACCTTAAAAAATAAAGCTGGAGAAATTTATTCAAAGACGGCAGATGCTCCGGTTAGTTTTGAAGCCTATAGCAAAGCGCTCAAGGGAGATAACCGTGCGGCTAAAAAACTTTTAAAGGAAATTAAGAAAAAAAATTCTGTTGGTTCTGATAAGGTCGAAGCTCGCCAGAACGGCAAAAATATTTCTATACGTTCTCAAGATTGTCATTATAAATTGAGCCTTGTGAGAACAGATGCAAATGAAAAAGGTGTTTTTGCGACCTATCAGCTTTCAAAAGGTTTGCCTCAACGTTGCAGCGACCGTTTTCCAGTAAGTGCCACAGAGGCTATTTCGCTCAAAGCCCGTCTCATTAACACGCCAAAGGGTGTTTATCAGCTTCCCGTGCGTGCCGATGGTGGATCGACCTCAACAGTCCTCGCCCCTTTAAGTCCCACAGATACAAATGATGCGGGATTATTTGGCTATACATATTTTCTCAAATATGCGGATGGTTCTTCTTTGAACTGGAGTACGGCTGGCGTGATGAGCAATAAGCTTGTGCTTGGAAAATCTCATATGACAACGTCTTATCTGGTTGCAGATGCTGTTGGTCAGGGGGCTGCGCATCTCTCAAAGGTTGGTATCCGTTTAGGGTCTTCTTCATTGGAATCTCCAACATTGAGAGTGGTTTCACCAAAGCCTTGTGATTATCAGATGTTCTTGGATAAACCTTCTATTCATCGTAAAGAAGGCTCGTTAAGTGTTGATTTTCAGGCGCCTAAGCTTTCTGGAAATTGTTTGCAGGGGAAAAATCCACTTTCCGTTACGATGGGAATTGAATCTTTAAACATTGATCCAGATGGAACGAATAAAATGGTCGTTGAAAATTTGGGAAGAGATGCGAAAGCTTCTGTGAAATAAACATTAAAAAAAGAGAATGAGAGCAAGAGGGTGTGATGCAAAAGAAAAGTCATCTTAAGTTCTTAGGCTTATGCCTTCCTGCTATGGTTTTGTTTTCGACGCCGATAATGCCTTCCTTCGCGCAGGGGAAGGCATCTAAAGAGAATAGTCATATTTCTGGGCATGAAGAAGAAATTGACGTGCATGGCACAACTCAAGATCATAATTGTCCGATTGCGCTCCATCGAGGGAATATTTTAGGCGCTTCTCATGGTGTGAGTACAAAATATCTGCCATCGGTAAATGTGCCTTATCGAGAGCATTTTACTTATTTCTCTGTAGCCGATGGCGAGAAGACTTATCTGGTTCGCCGTCAAGGTGAATTGCACGCAAAGGATTATGTTGGCTTGATAGTGACTTCTCCTTGCCGCCAAACGATTGCCGATGTTGTTCGGATTGGGGATATTAAGTCAGCAGGGGCAGCAGATGAGGCTGCTGTTGCGAGAAATTAGAGCTTCTTATTTTCTAATTTTTTTAGTCGCTATCACTGTTTTCGTCTTCATTTGGGTCGGCTTCTTTTTCCGCAGATTTTAAATCTTCTTCCGTGAAGGAAAGTGCAGAAGGCAGCGCTGCTGGCAGTGCAGAGACGAGATTATGCGTAAGCTTCTGCTGTTGCATATAGACGCTCATTGCAATACGCGCTTGCTGAGGCCTTAAGATCATTTCATAAGGACAGTTAGAAAGGGCTTCAACATTAATGAGTTCAAAAGAAAGATAATGCCCAATATTTCCACGGTAGTAGGCTGTAAAACCCTTATCAAAGGGAATTTGAAAAACTTTACCATTAAATTTCTGACACTCGCCATCTTTCTCTAGCAAGAGTTTTTCTTTGTGGCGAAGGGAAAGTTTTCCACTGATTGGATGATTTTTTGGAGAGGCAAGTCCAATGACTTCGCCAACAACGAGGCTGTTTGAGGGTCTTGAAGAGACATAACGGACAATGTAGGAGGCAAGTCCAATAAAGAGTAAGGCAATAAAAATTCCGCCAACAATCCAGATTGTATCTCGAATAATTTCTTTTTCATTCTGATTTTGGCGTAAGATCGTTTTTGGATTAGGAGATTGTTGGGAAGATGTTGCCATGGATTTTCAAGGATAATGATAAATTAAGCAAATTTAAGGCATTGAAACACGCAATAGAGAATATTTTCAAATTGTCCCTAAACATAAGGCACGAATATATTCTATATACAGGTGATTTCTCTTTTTTAAAACGATAGTGTTTGTCTACCTTATTTTTAGTAAGCGATTACTATAAAATTCTATTTTTGTCATCGGATTTATGCCTTTCTTTCACACTGTTTCTTCTCGTAAAGTTGCTTTTTTTGACTTTGATGGCACTCTTTTAAGAGGAGATAGCGGTTGGCGATTTCTGTTATTTTGTTTTCGTTTGAGAGACTTTCCTAATCTTTTCCTTTTATTTCTGGGTGTCTTGAAGGATTTTTTCACAGGAAAGATTAATCGCAACAGGTTAAAAGAACGTCTTTTTGGGGCTGTTTTAAGGAGACGCTCTTTAAAAGAAATTTATATGCTTGGAAAAATTTTTTCTCAGAAGCATTTGCTAGAAAATTATCAGTTCAGAGATGTTTTTCAAAAGTTTGAGATGCATAAACAGCGGGGAGAT
The DNA here is from genome assembly GCA_004843345.1 of Acetobacteraceae bacterium. Classification (NCBI taxonomy): domain Bacteria; kingdom Pseudomonadati; phylum Pseudomonadota; class Alphaproteobacteria; order Acetobacterales; family Acetobacteraceae; species Acetobacteraceae bacterium. The sequence continues at coordinate 244,951 of CP039460.1, read as the reverse complement.
CGCTGTATTTTAGTGAGTGCTAGCCTTGGGGAGTATTTAGCGCCTTGGGCTTTAAAAAATGGGTTTGAGGCTGTGTTGGCAACCCGTTTAGAAAAGGGATTTGATGGATGTGCCACAGGCCGTTTTATGAGTAAAAATTGTCATGGCCCAGAAAAAAAGAAAAGAATTTTAGCTTATTTGAAATCGTCCAAAGCTCCAGAGGAAAGTATCGCTTATGGAAATAGTTCTGGAGATTTTGAGATGTTCGAAATGGTATTGGAAGCGCAGGGTAAAGCTTTTTTTGTTTTACCAAATGGAAAAATTAAGCCTTGGTTGGGGCGTTGATTAGAATTTTGAAAAAGAAGGATAAGGATGATGAACAAAAAAAAATATTTAAAGACATCTGTAACTTTGATGGTTTCGTCATTGTTATTGACAGGATGTTTTCATCATAAAGCACCAGACCCTAATTTGGTTGATATGAAAAAACCTAGTAAGGCGCATTTGAGAGCTTTGCAAGAGGAGGGTGCGTTGCCTCCGCCGCCACCGCTTCCATCGCCTCAGAGTTATAATAACGCTGCGAATTCTCAAGTGAATGGTGATGCAGGAGATGCACAGTATAATCCATCTCCTGCCGCATTAGAGCAAGGCAATACCCCTGGAGACACAGATGACGGAAATGATGTCGATAATATGTAAGTTTGTGCTTAAATAAGGTAAGTTGTTGAGAAATCATTAGGGGTGAATTTAAAAATGTATCATATTCCAGATCAGACTGGTCGCCGCTTTGTCATTACGGGCGCTAATAGTGGAACAGGCAAAGAAATGACAAGACGTTTGGCTGAAGCAAATGCGGAAATTGTGATGGCAGTCCGCAATGAGGCTTTTGGAGAGGCTGCAAAGGAAGAAATTCTGCAGCAATTTCCAAAGGCGAAGCTCGAGGTCAAATATATTGATTTGGCGGATTTGAAAACAGTTGAGAATTTTGCAGAAGGTCTTAAGTCAGAGGGGAAGGGGCTGGATGTTCTTATCAATAATGCGGGCGTGATGAGTCCGCCAAAGCGTTATGTGACAAAGAATAATTTTGAGCTACAGTTTGGAACTAACTTTTTAGGTCCATTTGCTTTAACGCATCATCTTGTTCCGCTTTTGCTTCAATCTTCCAAAGCGCCGCGGGTAACCACAATGTCAAGTTGTGCTGCGATTATTGGGTTTTTATTGGGAATGTCTGATCTGCAATCAGAAAAGATTTATCTCCCATTTTTATCTTATGCACGATCAAAATTGTCTGATTTGTTAATGATGCAGCAACTGGCAAAAATTTCAGCAGAACGTGGATGGAATTTAATTTCCAATGCGGCACATCCTGGATGCACAAGGACACGTTTAATGCTGACGGGACCCAATATGGGGACAAACAAAACAACACGTCCTTGGATTTATAATTTTATTCCAGCCATGAATCCAGATAAAGGCGCTGTGCCTTTGATTGAAGCGGCAACAGATCCAAAAGCTCTATCTGGAAGCTATTATGGTCCACGTTGGTTACTGATAGGCAAAAGTGGGCATGTTAAAAAACCAGAATCTGCACGTTGGACGGATGGAGAGAAACTTTGGAAAAAGGCTGAAAAAATGACAGGTGTTTCTTTTCCTGAAAATTTATAAGAGAGAATTTATGAGACGCCCTTTTAAAATTCTTTCTGTTTTTGCAATGAGCTTTGTCTTAAGTGGCTGTACGCCTCATGATGTTTTGCGTAGCTATTTTTCAGATAATATTGTGGCTTTTGCAAAGGGACAGGGGAGTGATTCCGATGCAACAGCATGGAAAGATCAAGGTGTCCCTTACGATGAATATCGTTATTATAAAGATCATCATTTAGCCGTTGCGGATTATATGGATTTGCGCGATGGCGGATTGAAGGACGATCAAATTCATCAATGGTGTGATCATAGATATACGCCAGATCTTATGCGTCAATTTGCAGATGCGGGGATTCACAGTCCTCGGGAGCTTAAGATGTGGGTTGAAAAATTAGGTTTGCCTCAATCTGCTTTTGTGGGGGCAAGTGCCTCTTCAGATCGTGAAGTGCAGGTTTTAAATGCCCCTGATGTTTCTGCAATTCAAATTCTGTTAAGGGCTGTGAATTCAAAAGAAGTCGCCGCAGATGATGTGCGGGAGGTGAATCTTGCTTATCCTTCTGATTGGCAAGATACAGATAAAACAATTGGGACGGCTAGTTTAATGGCTGAAAAAGGATTGGACGTTTCTGAGGCAAGGGCAAAATATTCGGACGAGACAGAAAAAAAGAAATGGGAAGATGAAGAGGAAGAATGGGGTAAAGAAACATTACGGAAATGTCATGGTGTCCCTGTTATTCTTGTTGAAAAAAATTTAGAGGATCCGATTGCTTTAGAAGGGCATTGTTATGTCTTCCCACAAGTTTTGCCAGATCGCTGGGATATGGTGTTAAAGGAAATCAATCCAAAATCGGCGGTTTTAGTGCCTAAGAAATTTATGCGTCCAGAGACCTCTCCTGTTTTCTTGCATGGGGATGTCAATCTGCAATTCTATCGAACGATGCTGGTCTTTGGTGAAAAATCGAAATTTTATGAAAATAGCAGTGGTTTGCGGCGTTTGGGTGCGAATTTTGAGGTGATGGCTTATTATTAAGCTTTGTGACCATTCCTTCCTTAGGATTACATAGGTTTTATGAAAAAAACGCTTTTATCTTTTTTACATTTTACTGTGATGGGAACATGTTTTGCGTCGTGGCCATCAGCGAGGCTGTGTGCCGAAACACTTGCAACATCAGGATGGGATGAGGCTGGAAAGTTTGGTGTAGATGAGGCAAAGGAAACGTTTGAAAAAACCTACGGAGAGCATACGACAACAGGTCAAGAAGGTTTTAATGAGCAGGCTGCAGCTGAGGAAGCTGGAATAGCACCAGGGAAGGAAAAGCTTCCAGTTGAGGAAGAAGAGAGTGAATCCGAAGAAGAGAATGAAAATAACCCAGAATTAGAAAAAAAGGCCTTGTCAGATGGATATGGGTTAGGGGTTTATTCCGCTTTTGGTGTTGCAGAGGTTGCCTTAAAAGGAGATTCTGGAATGGAAAAATTGCGGAAGCTTCGTCTAAAACAAGAGAAAGAAAAAGAAACAGAAGAGCATCTTGCTGAAAAATCTGCTAAGGTTGATTATGACCCAATGGCGCAACGCTTAACGTACGGGCAAAAGCAGGACTTTCTAAAGCTCAATAAGGAAATGAATCAGGAAGTTCTAGCGCAATGTGAAAAAGATGGCAGAACGGCGGCAAGATGTGTTCTCTTTACGACGGCACCGCCAAAGGAAGTTATGCAGAAATTAGCAAAAATGCCTTTAAAAGAGCTTTTTGCGTGGTCATTAGAAGCGCGTTCAAGATTTGATCCAACAAATAATGTTGCAGGATCAATTCTTTTGAGTGCCGCAGGAACAGAGCTTCAGGAAAGAGGCTGGTGCTGGGAGGCGGATTATTCCCTTCAAAAGCAGCACCGTTTTATACGCTGTGATGAAGAGGATTTAGAATCTTCTTCATTAGGGCATTAGTTAATTGAATATTTTGAAAAATTAAGAGGCCTTATAGTCTAAAGTTAAAGAAGCTTTTGTCATTTGAAAATTGATAGCTCGCAGGTTTCTTAAGATTTTTTGTAAATTAAAGAGCAAGGAATTATGAAGGTAACTAGAAAACTTTCTCCTTTAAAATTGAGTGATGTCACAATTATTGATGATAAAAAACTCCATAAAGCGATTACAGCAGCGGCCCTTGGCAATGCTCTGGAGTGGTTTGATTTCGGTGTTTATGGTTACCTTGTGACTGTTTTGGGAGCTGTTTTTTTCCCCGCAGTAACACCGAGCGTTCAGCTGATTGCGACGTTGGCAACTTTTTCTGTGCCTTTTTTAATTCGTCCTATGGGGGGAATGTTTTTTGGCGTTCTAGGGGATAAATACGGACGTCAGAAAATTTTGGCGCTGACTGTTATTTTGATGACCTTCAGTACTTTCTGCATTGGTTTAATTCCTTCCTATGCAACAATTGGAATTTTTGCACCTCTTGCTCTTCTTCTGTGTAAAATGGTGCAGGGATTTTCTGTTGGCGGAGAATATACAGGGGCTTCTATTTTTATTGCAGAATATTCTCCAGACCGTAAAAGGGGCTTTATGGGAAGCTTCCTTGATTTCGGTTCAATTTTAGGGTTTGTGCTGGGGGCTGGTGTCGTTGAGCTTTTAACAGGTCTAATTGGCCAGCAAGCTTTGTCAGAGTGGGGATGGCGGATTCCTTTCTTTCTTGCATTACCCTTGGGATTTATTGGAATTTATTTAAGAAATGCTCTGGAAGAGACCCCAATTTTTCAGCAGCATATTGAAACAATCGAGAAAGAAGATCGTGAAGGACTAGCAGATCGTCCTCGTGTTCCATTGAAAAAAATTGCGGTAAAATACTGGCGAAGCCTATTGAGTGCTGTCGGTTTGGTCATTGTCTGCAATGTGACGTATTATATTTTGCTGACCTATTTACCTAGCTATATGGAGCATAATCTTCATTACAGCAGCAGCAAAGGGGTTTTGATTATTGTTGTTGTGATGGTTGGTATGCTTTTTGTTCAACCTCTCATCGGCTTATTCAGCGATAAAATCGGCAGACGTCCTTTTGTGTTTGCAGGGAGTTTAGGCGCTATTTTCCTTTCTCTCATTGCCTTTCATTTGATTGGCTCTCATGTCCCTGCTGCGCTTTTTTTGGGGCTGTTTATTTTAGCGATTATTCTAAATTGCTTCCTTGGGGTGATGGCATCTATTTTGCCTGCTCTATTTCCAACAGAGGTGCGTTATAGCGCGCTGGCAATTTCTTTTAATATTTCGGTTCTTATCGCAGGTCTGACACCAACAATTTTGGCTTGGCTGGTTCAAATGACAGGCAATTTAATGATGCCAGCTTATTATTTAATGGGAATGGGGACAATTGGGTTTATCACGACTTTCTTTATGAGGGAGACTGCTAACAGACCTTTGCGTGGTGCCGTTCCAGCGGCTTCAGATATTCAAGAAGCCAAAGAGCTTTTAGAAGAGCATCAGCAGACTTTAGAACAAAAAATTGAGAGTATTGATGGTATTATCCACTCTTTGGAAGAGGAGCTGAATAAAAAGCAAATCGAGCGGCAGCAGCTCATAGATCAGCATCCGCATATCAATTAGCGATGAATAAAACGGCACTGTAAATAGATTACAGTGCCGTTTTATTATGGATTTACTGTATGGTGTATTATTAGGAAGCGGGTTGATCTGCTTGCTGTTGTTTTAGGCGTTGCTCTTGATCATATTGCATTTTGGCTCCCTGCGCTGTGTCTGCATCGGGTTGATCTTGATTGCCACTTCCCATCATACGGGAAATACCTTCCTGTTCATTTTCATTACCGCTGCAGCCAGTAAGAAAACCAACGCCCAAAAGGCAAGCGATGCCAGCTAAGGGAGGGAGATTGCGAAGTTTGAATTTCTTCATGATTAGTCCCATTTAATAGAGAGTAGATGAAAAGGTTATTCCGATTTCACATGCGCTATTCTTAAGTTTGAATATGATGTGTATTCGCACTTGGCGAGTCTTAAACCTTACTTGAGAAATCTTTTTCATAGAAGCTTAGAATTTAGCTCTATGGATATAAAAAAGGATAGCTACAAATATGTAACTATCCTTTCTCTTTAATAAAATTTTATAAAATTCAGGTTTTTGGAGAGAGTTTTTCGACTGCTTTTTGCAGATTTTTAATTCGCTCTGATTGTACAATTTCTTGTTTAATCAGCCATTGTAAAACTTTACTCACTTCTGCAGGTGTCAAGTTTTTACTGGCTGTGAGCATTTCCAGCTCTTCTCCCATTTCTTTTTCAGTTTTGGGATTTTTTGCCAAAAGTTGAGCCATGGTAAGTTCTTTTCGAGCTTCAGCTTCAGCTTTCTCTTTAGCTATTTTTTGCTCTGCTTCAATTTTTTTTCTGTCTTCCTCAGCTTTTTCAGCCTTTAGCTCTTCTTCTGTTTTCTTTTCTTCTTCTTCAGGGGAGAGAGGTGTTCTTTGCTCATTGTTTTCTTTTTTATCTTTTTCTGGTTCAGAAGGTGTTTTTAAGAAAGAGGCGCCAGAAATCGTACGCTCAGCTTCAGATAAAGCATTGGAAATTTTATCAAGCGTAGAGGGTTTAGTTGTTTTTTCATTGCTCGTGGAAGATGAATCTGTTTCCGTCATGCTAGGTTGCCCACTTCGTAAAAATTATGGCTCATTTAAAAAATATTGAAAAAGAAATGCAACTTTTATTTTGAGGCATTTGAAAGCTCTTCTTGAATGTTTTTTGCAGCTTCAGCTGGATTGCTTGCTTGTGTGATAGGACGTCCAACGACAATCCAATCCGCACCAGCATGCGCAGCTTCTGTCGGTGTCATTACTCTTTTTTGATCATGTGTCTCATTGCCTTTTGGACGAATACCAGGTGTTACTAAAACATGCCTTTCTCCGAGTTCTTGACGAAGATGCTTAAGTTCATGTCCAGAGCAAACAAGCCCGTCAGCACCTGATTCAATGGCAGATTTTCCTAAAAGAAGCGCCTGATCTAGAGGCGATCGTGGAATACCTGTCTTTTCGAGTGCTTCTGAAGAAAAACTTGTTAAAACCGTTACAGCCAGCAGGAGTGGGGCTGGAACATGGTTTTCCTTAGCACTTTCTTGCAGCCCTTCTTTGGCTGCTCTAATCATCTCTGCACCTCCAGAAGCATGGATTGTCACCATGGAAGGGTGATAGCGCATAAGGGATTTCATGCCTTTTTTGACCGTTGCAGGAATATCGTAGAGCTTGAGATCGATAAAAATAGGAAGGATGCGTTCTATTTCTTTTATTTTCTCAAGACCTGTCGCATAGCAATATTCCATTCCTGTTTTAAGCATGTCAGCATGAGGACGGACAGCATTTGCAATCGTCTCAGCCTGCGCTAAGGAAGGCATGTCCAGTGCGACAATGAGTCCTGTACGGTCAGGGAGGCGATGCAGGATTTTTTCAGGAATAGAAGTTGAGGTCGTCATTAGGCTTTTCATAAAATGATTTAATCTTTTGAATTCAGGGGAGTAATCCCTCTATTCGTTTCATATTTATAGCGCTCAATGCTTTTTGAGTATATCTTTATCACAAGCTTTTTTCATGAGGCTATTTTAAACGTAATGAACGTAAATCTCGGTTAAAAATGAGGAAAAATGACAGAGAGGCCTTTACCAAATTCTGAAATTCTTCCTGAACTTTCAAAGCTCGAATTTTCAAGTTTTATCAAAGCGAGAGAGCAGCCTCCAAAGTGGGGATTGCTTGACTTTATCTGGCGGCGGGAGCGTTATGGAAGAACAATTCCCCAAAAAAGAGGGCGGGATCGTTTGTTTTGGCAAAAAAAAGGCTGGGAAACGAAGCAGTCGCCGAATGCTTTTTTTGATCCAGCCTTTTATGTTGAAAATTGTTCATTGGAAAGGCGTCCATCTTCTCTAGAGGAAGTTATTGAACTCTATTTAAAAAATGGGCTTTCAGGACATGCGCCTCATTGGCTCTTTTCTGAAAAAGAATATTTCTTTTTTAATCCAGAACTTTCAGAAAAACGTTTTTGCTTTGACGTCGGGCAGTTTATTCGACGGATTAGAACAGAGCCTGAACTTTTTCTAAATTATTATGACCATTTTGTTCTGAAGGGGGATTTAGAAAAAAAGCGTCCACACCGTTTTTTTGTTCCAAAGCTTTTTTTAGAAGAACTAGAAAAACTTTCTCCCAAAAGAGAACTTCCAGAAGGAATGGGTGCTTGGCAGTTTTTCCTGAGTTGTTTTGAGTTACAAATCACAACGCTTAGGACTTCTTGGCATTTTGACCCAGTATATTATTTGGAAAAATATCCAGAGGTCGCAGAGGAAATTGCAAAAAAGAAATTTTCGTCTCCGTTACATCATTATCTAACGAATAAAACACCTTTGGCGTTTGATCCGTGTAAATATTTTTCAGAAACAGAATATCTTAGGCATCACCCAGACGTTCGAGAAGCGATAGAGGCGGGGAATTTCAGAAATGGATATGATCATTTTCTAAGATGCGGTCAGGAAGAGGGGCGTACTTTTCTAACGGATAAAAATTTTTATCCAAGAAATATTTTCCATTTTCTTCAGAAAACGCCAGAAGTCGAAGCGGAAATGAAACGGCTTGGCGCAGATGATTTATTTTCTCTTTATGTTGCTTATCATGAATTAGGAAAAGATTTAAAAACGTTGTATGCGCCAGCTGAGGAGAAAGAAACGCAGTCCAAGGAGACTTTAAAGGATTTTGGGCAAATAATGCGCCTCTCTCAGGCACGGCAAGAGGCACTTTTTTCGGTGTTAAGCCGTTCTCCTTTGCAAGTTTTTTCAGAAAGCTGGGACGAGGATTTCTTTACAGCAAAGCCTTATTTGAGTGTTGTTTTGTTTTCCCATGGAGATTACACTGCTCTTATCAGTTCTATTGAAAGTCTCGCACCCATTTTAAAACAAGGGACAGAACTTCTTATTGTAAGTTCTGGAAATCTGGAGGAGCAGCGCACTGTCGAAAGACTTGTTAAAGGAGAATATCGTTTTTGCCATTTATTGAAATTAGAAGATGTGTTGGCTTTTTGGAAAACTGCTCTTCAAACATTGCGCGCTGAAAATACGCTTTGGATGGCGGCAGGCGTTCGTTTAGAGGGTATAAATCTTTCGAGAATGCTTGCTGTTTTAGAGAAAGGCGATGCAGCTGCATTTGGTGCTAGGGTGATACAGGGATTGAAGGAAAATCACGGTGGAAGTCTTTCTTATGATGGCACTTTAAATTCTTTTCGAGAGGTTTCTGAGCAAGAAAAGTATTCTTTCTTTGAGGGTGAGAAAGAAATAGATGTTCCGCCTTCTGGTATTTTCTTGTTTCAGGTTTCTTCGGTTCGAGAAATTTGGAAAAAAATACAGGAAGCGCAACAAGTTAAAGAGAGATTGATTTGGACTAGTTTTTCAGATTTTGAGACGGTTGCATTAAGTTTAAGGGAAAGTGGGAAAAAAATTCGCTTTTCACCTACCTTTTATGCGGTTGTAAGTGAAAAACTTTCCTTTTCAAAAGGAGAAATGTCTTTAGCACGTTGGCGGCGAAAGAATTTTGCGGATCTGCTTCTCGCAGAAAGGCCTGAAAAACTCTCTTTTGTTTTGCCAAAACTTCCAGATAATTCTTCTTCAGAAGGCGATAAAATTTTGCTTGAGGAAGTGCAGTTTTTTTCCAATCTAGGTTTTGAATTGAATTTGTTGGCTTTTGATAAAAATGAGGCTGATTTTTTCAAACGTTTATGCTCTTTTGGAACAAAAATAGATTGGGAGGAAGCCTCTCAAAATTGGCAGAATTCGCTTTTTGAAAGATTGGAAAAGTCAGATTTAACGTGGATTGTTGGCTTAGAGTCGTTGCAAAAGTTTCTAACAGGTTGGCAAAATTATCAGACAGAATCTTCTCTTCTCAGCCCGTGTGTTGTGGATTTACGTTTTGAAAAAGACCTCTCAGAACTCTCTTTGCCTCTTTTGGACGCTATTGAAAAAAATCCTCTTATCGAAGGGATTATTTTAGTGGAGGAAGGGAAGTGCCCCCTTTTAGATAAAAAGCCTGAATTAAGGCAGATTATTTTATCTTCTAAAAGTACACGATCTGAAAAACAGCAAAAATTGCGTATGATTTTTATGCAGCTTCGCCAAGTTTTTGAGATGCAGGGCGAGGTTGTTTTGGAAGACTTAGAATTTTCTCAAAAAGATCATTTCCCGCCAAAGCGTCCTTTGAAATTGATAGGAGATTGAGATGCAGCAGCGTCCTTTAGCTGTGACAATGGGCGATCCAGCGGGTATTGGGCCGGAAATTATCGCCAAAACGTGGCTGTCGAGAAAGGCATGTAAAACGCCTCCCTTCATTGTTTTTGGTGATTCAGCCTATTTTTCAAAAGCTGTGCCTGTAAAAGAGATTAAAACTCCAGAAGAAGGCATGAAGTTTTTTGGAGAGGCACTCCCAATCTTTCCGGTTTCATGTGCTTATCCTCCGAAAGTGACTATTCCTGAAATCGAAAATGCGCCTTCTGTCGTCGAGGCCATTCGTTCTGCGGTTCAGTGGTGTCTTGAAGGCAAAGCGTCGGCCGTCGTGACGGCCCCCATTTCTAAGGATATTTTGGCGCAAAAAGGGTTCGCTTTTCCAGGACATACAGAATATTTAGCGCATCTTTGCGGTTCTGTTGGAAAAGAAACAATGATGCTGGCATGTCCTGAATTGCGGGTTGTTCTGGCAACGGTGCATGTTTCTATTCGGAAAGCCTTAAAACAGCTGACGCAAGAAAGAATTATAACCACGGCACGCAAGACGAATCAGGCATTAAAGCAAGATTTCGGTTTTTCTCACCCTCGAATTGCGATTGCTGCGCTGAATCCCCATGCGGGTGAAAATGGCAGAATGGGTGAAGAGGAGCAGGCATTTATCATACCGGCTGTGAAGATTCTTCAAGAAGAAGGTATTCAGGTGCAGGGCCCTTATCCGCCAGATACGCTTTTTACACCTGAGATGCGAAAGAAATATGATGTTGCCTTGTGCATGTACCATGATCAAGGATTGATACCGCTTAAAACGCTGGGCATGGAAAAGGGCGTGAATATAACACTGGGCTTGCCCATTATAAGAACATCACCAGATCACGGTACGGCCTTTGATATTGCATGTGATTTGGAGAATCTAGCTCAGAGTAAGGCTTCTGCTGAGAGTTTTTATGCAGCGCTTATAGAGGCTGAAAAAATCAGAAAGCAGCGTTCAAAAATTGTTTTGTGAGGATGTATGGCAGAAATTCTAAGATTAGGCATTAATATTGACCATTCGGCGACGATTAGAAATGCGCGTGGTGGAAATTGGCCAGACCCCGTAAAGGTTGCGCAGGAAGCGATTAAAGGCGGAGCAGATTCGATTACAGCGCATTTAAGAGAAGATAGACGTCATATTAAAGATGAGGATATGAAGCGCCTTCGGGAATTGCCTGTGGGCTTAAATTTTGAGATGGCGGCAACGTCTGAAATGCTTTCGATCGTTTTAGGGATCAAACCTTTTGCCGTATGTCTTGTGCCAGAAAGACGCCAGGAACTAACGACGGAAGGGGGCTTAAATACATTTCAGGAGGCGATTCCTGAATTTATTGCAAAATTGAAAGAAGCAAAAATTAGAACCTCTCTTTTTGTCGATCCAGACTTAAAACAATTGAAACATGCGGCGGAGTTAAAAGCAGATGCCGTAGAGCTTCATACGGGGGCTTATGCGCAGGCTAAGACGGAAGAGGCTTTGAAGCAGGAGCTGCTTCGTTTGAAAGAAGGCGCAAAATTTGCGAAAGCCCATGGATTGGAAGTGCATGCGGGCCATGGTTTAACTTATGACAATGTTGAGGAGATTGGCGCAATGACAGAAATTTCAGAACTCAATATTGGGCATTATTTGATTGGTGAGGCCTTATTTGTGGGCTTAGCCAAGGCCGTTTCTGAAATGCGGCGTAAAATGAATTTACAACGCAAATAATCAAAGAAAGCAAAGATTTCTCTTTTGAAACTTGTTATAAGGGCAGGCAGAAAAGAGATTCTAAATTGAAATGGGATATTTATGGCTGACTTTACACAATCAGAAATTTCAAGGCTTCAGGCAGGCCTTCAAAAGCTTCTAAAATCTCCAGCCATTCGCATTCCACCCATGGCACGGAAAGGGGTGAGTGTAGAGGTTTTGGTTGGAGATGAAACAATCGGTACAGTTTATAAAGATGAGGAAGATGGTGAAGTCTCCTATGCCGTGAACATCACTCTTTTGCAGGAAGACCTTCCTGAAGCTTAATTTTTTAGAAAACTCGGAGCCTGTATGTTAACCCCTGAAAGACTGGAACGTTATTCCAGACAAATTCTTTTGCCTGCTGTTGGTGCAAAGGGGCAAATACGTTTGGGGGATCTAAAAATTTTAATTGTCGGAGCCGGTGGTTTAGGTGCGCCACTTTTGCCCCAACTGGCAGGTGCAGGTATTGGTCAGATTTTTATTATTGACCCAGATAAAATTGAGTTGGGGAATCTGCCACGCCAAACGCTTTATAAAACTTCTGATATTGGAAAATTCAAGGCAGAGACAGCGGCAAAATATGGTCTGGAATTAAATCCAGAAATCAGCATTACGCCTCTTTGTGAATATCTGAATACAGAGAACGCAGAAGAAATCATTGCCAAGGTCGATATTGTTGCGGATGGATGCGATGATCCAAAAACAAGAGGGCTGGTTTCCGATATTTGCCAGAAGTTAAAGAAGCCTTTAATTAGCGGTGCTGTTCAAGGAACATGGGGGCAATGGGCGAGTTTTCCTTTCTATAAAAAAGAAAAGATTGCCTGCTACCGTTGCCTTTATCCTGATTTAGAAAATCAACAGGCTGGAGGCTGTGCCTTGGCTGGGGTGGTTGGTTCTGTTTGCGCAACCATTGCGGGCATGATGGGAACGGAAATTCTGAGAATGGCGCTTGAGTGGCAGGGTTATGAGGATGAGCCACGCCTTTATATGTGGGATGCGATGGAGCGCCATTTAAGAAAAGTAAAAATTGCGCCTGATAAAGACTGCCCACATCATGGACGTTTCGTTAACGCTGATTGATTTGAAGAAGATTTTACCATGACAAAAGCTAAGGATTTTTCGCCTCTTTTTATCCTCTTGGCAGGAGATGATCGAAATCGGGCGCATATTGCTTTTTCATTGAGTTTAGCTGCTTTGGCGTTGGGCAGAGAAGTCACGATTTTTGCTGGTGGAAAAAGCGTTCGCCTTTTTAGAAAAATAAACCTTGAATGCGATAAGGAAAATTGTCCTGAGGCCGAAGGGGTTTTGTGTCTAGACAAATTAATTGAGGAAAGCTTACAGCTTGGCATAAAGCTCATCGCCTGCGAAACAGGCTTATTTCAAACGAATCTTAAAGAAACTGACTTGATTGATGGTGTTAAAGTTGGCGGCCTTGTCGGCCTTCTCGCTGAGGTAGATGAAGATAAATTAATGGTTTTTTAAAATATAGAACCACAATAGAGTTTTTTGTTATGCGAGGAATGCCTATCTAGGGCAGAGAGGCACAAAAAAGTGTTTTTATTTCAGCGCTTTTTAGAGAAAGGCAACAAGATCAAGTCATCTATTTCCCGTATTGATGTTCATACACACGTTATACCGCCTGTCTGGGGCAAGGGATTATCAGAACATGGAGGAGATCCTTCAGGCTGGACTTTACCTGAATGGACACCACAAACCGCTTTAGATTTTATGGACAGTAATAAGATTGGCACATCTGTTCTTTCTTTGACAGCTCCAGGTGTCTGCGGCTGGAAAGGGCAGGCGCGTTTAGAAATGGCGCGGAAAGTCAACGAATATACGGCTGATGTGGTGCAGAAGCATCCTAAGCGTTTCGGAAATTTCTTAACATTGCCGCTTTCCGAAATTGAAGGTGCTTTGAAAGAGATCGAATATGGTTTTGATCACTTGAAAGCCGATGGTGTGGTTTTGCTCAGCAATTATGAAGGGATGTATCTCGGAGATTCTGCCTTAGAGCCTGTTTGGAAGGAACTAAATAAGCGCTCTGCGGTTGTGTTCGTTCATCCAAATGATCCATCTGTTCCTGGTAAGTTTGTAATTCCTGGGCCTGTTGTGGATTATCCATTTGATACAACACGTTCTGCTGCGCAGATGGTATATAATGGTGTGATGGATCGTTATCAAAATATTAAGGTTATTTTGGCACATGCTGGCGGTTTTTTACCTTTTGCCGTACGTCGTTTTGCAGAATTGATTCCTGTTGTGCGGAAAGCAAGACACGAGGAAAATATTCCAACGGCGAATAGCTTAATGGAAACTTTCCGCAAATTCTATTTCGATACGGCGCTTTCTTCCAGCCCAGAAGGACTTCCTTCTTTGCTCGCTTTCGCAAAGCCAGGACATGTTCTTTTTGGAAGTGATAATCCATACGCTTCACGTCCTGTGAGTGAGTCTTTTGTCTATATGCTGGATAATTATAAAGACTTTAAAGACGGACAGTATGATTCGATCAATCAAGATGGCGCACTTGAGCTATTTCCACGCTTAAAGGCTTAATCTCCGTTTCTCTCTTATCCTTAGTATTTAAAAAGATAAGAGGAGTGTGATTATAAAAGGCACGTTATTTATAACGTGCCTTTTTTTTGAGAACGTCTTTTTAGGGGGAACTAGTTCCTTTTTAAAACATCACCAAGGCTGAGGCCCATTTCTATACTGCAGGCACGCAGGCTGTTAAAGGCTTCGTTACTACCTTCTAGTGGGATTGTTTCTTTTGTTTTGGAGTCAAATAAGAGAGTCGTTTCGCTATTTTTTTCAAGCGTAGCGAGGAGTTCTTCTGCCTTTTTAGTTTCTATCGTAGCAGCAAGCGTATTTTGATCTAGCGCAAGCATGGATAGTTTTTGAGAAGAGTGATCCGCTGTGAGTATGACGTTTTCTTTTGTTTTTCCTGAATTTAAGTGCCAATGCGCATTCATAAGATGAATTTGAATCGTTGGCTTATTTTTTTCTAACGTGACATTCACGCTGAGTGTGGAGGTGTTCGATGTATTGCTTGTGGCAATACATTTATCTGTTCCTGAACTGTTGAAATGATGAAGGGCGACCCATTCGCCATTTTTTGCATCAAGGACTGTTTCTGATAATGTTTTGAGATTAACGCCTTGAGCCATGCTTGAGATAGGGAAAAGGGCAAAAGCAGACGAAAGGGCTAAAAGAAAAGGATATTTCCTGTGTAACATCTTTTTTATCCTTCAATTTTGGCACAAGCCTTTTCAAGCCATTCAAGCGTTTCACCTTCTAACCATGGCGAGAGACGTTTTCGGGTCTCCTCATGATAGTCATTAAGCCAATTTAACTCCTCAGCAGTAAGCAGTTTAGGCTCAATTAAATCTCGATCAATAGGCACATAGGTGAGGGTTTCAAATTTAAGATAGTCCCTCCCATTTTTTCCTACACCATCTTTTACAGCAAGAATCAGATTTTCAATGCGGATGCCATAAGCGCCATTTTCATAATAGCCCGGCTCGTTGGAGATAATCATACCAGCCTTTAGACCAACAGGGCGGGAGGCTGGTGAGATTGAATGAGGGCCTTCATGAACAGAAAGAAAACTTCCAACACCGTGGCCTGTTCCGTGGTCATAATCAAAACCGCCTTCCCAAAGAGGGGCACGGGCGAGAGAATCTAAACGGTATCCTGCGGTATTTTCAGGAAAACGGGCACGAGAGAGGTTGATATGGCCTTTGAGAACTTTGGTAAAAGCTTCCTTTATTTCTGATGGCGCTGCGTTTGGACCGCTCCAAAGGGTTCTCGTGCAGTCTGTTGTTCCAAATTCATATTGTCCGCCACTATCAACAAGATAAATCTGGTTTTTCTCTAAAAAAGAGGCTGTTTCTTTTTTAGCGTGATAATGGGGCAAAGCAGCATTTTTTCCTGCTGCGGAAATGGTCGCAAAACTCAGCCCCGTACAGTCAGGATTAGAAAGACGAAGAGCATCTAATTTTTCTGCGAGTTCAACTTCTGTTAAACCAACGCCTTCTTTTTTAACAAAGGAAAGAAAGCGGATGAGTGCCACAGCATCAATGGTTTGCGCTTTTTTTTGTCCTGAGATTTCTGTTTCGTTTTTTAAAGCTCTCGGCAGTGAAAAGGGATTGGCCCCTTCTATAGCTTCTGCGCCAGCCTCAGAGATTTTTAAGGTTAGGAAAACAGGTGTTTCGAGAGGAGTAAAACGGATCTTTTTGCCTTTTAAGCGTTTAAGGCGCTCAACAAGCTGATTTTCAGGAAAAATGTTTATTTTGTCGTCTTCGGCTTTTCCGTTTAAACGTTCGGGATTAACAAAAAATTCCGCATCGCCATTTTGATGGAAAAGCGCATAACCTAAAGCGATGGGGAGATATTCTAAATCATTTGCCCGAAGATTAAGTGCCCATGCGATCATTGAAGCATCTGCGGCCAAGAAAGCATCTTGGTTACTTTCTTTTAGACATTTCCCAAGTGCAAGACGTTTTTCTAAAGAGCTTTGACCTGTAAGGGATAAATTATGTGGTTTAATTTGTGTTGCAGGGGGGGCAGGACGGTCATTCCAAATCAGATCAATAAGATTTTCCTCAACAGGAATAAATTCAAAACCCGTCCTTTGCCATTTTTTAAGAGAAGGAAGGGTTATAATCCGTGGATCATAGGCAATTTTTGCATCTTGAGGCAGAATCTCTTTGAGCCATTCCTGTGGAGGATTCTCCAGAATATGTTTACTTTGCCATTCCGAAAAAATTTCAGTTTTAAGCTGTTCAGTATAGCGTCCATCTGAAAAAACGCAGGCTTCTTCCAACGTGATGACAGCGATTCCTGCACTTCCAGAGAAATTACTGATATAAGCAATTCTTTCGGCGGAAGGTGGAATATATTCCCCTAAAAAAGCATCATCATGCGGCTGGATAAAGGCTGAAACGCCAAGCCCATTCATGAGCTTGCGTAACATATCCAGTTTTTCTTTAGAAGTTTTATGCTGAAGGGAATGTGTCATTGTAAACCTCTAAAACTAAATCTTATAAGAGAAAGGCAGAATTCAGAATTTCTATTCCTCTTTAAGTAATATCTTTACAAGATAGCTTATCCCACTTGTCTTGAAAAATAAGATTTTTGTTTTTGTCATAAAGAGTAAATTCGTAGGAAAAATCTGGACGATTCCAGTTTTTCCAAAAATGGCAAATGGAGTTATTTCTTGTCTCTATATTCTTTGAAACAGCCATTTTTATATTCGTGGATGGAGCATTTTCAATCGAAAAAAGTTTCCACTGACAGGTATATTTTTTGTCAGTAAAGATAACTTCAGAAAAACCTTGTGATTTTTGCAAAAGCTTACAATCGGCTGTAACAGCCCTAGAAATTTCGTTAAGACTTTTTGGTGCTGTTTGTAAATAGAAGGCATGAATTTTGAGATAAAATAGACCAAGGAAAGCAATAAGGCTACCGCACCATATGGATAATAAATATGCAAATATCCATTTTTGAGAAAGATTGTAAGGATTATTCTTTCTTTTAAAAAATGAACAGATAAATAAGATTGGCAGGCATGAAAGTAATAAGGCGCTGTTATATTAGGTTCGGGGAGCAGCTTCTTGCTTCAAAATTTCTTTTTCTGGGAATCCGTAAATATTCTTGTTCTTTTGCCCTGGCAAAAATGAAATTATCATACACGGAAGAAAAGGAAAAAAAACGAGTAAGAAAATGGGTGAGCAAGCTACATCAATAGCATCTGAATTTGGATATATCAAAGCAGTTGATATTGCAGCAATAATACTTAAAAAATATGGCAAAATTTGCCACCAACCCGATAAACCTAAATCATGTAATCGTCTTGTTCCAAAGGCGCTTAAAAAGACGATTTCGCTACAAAATAAAAATAAAAGAAACGGTAAGGTTGTTATTGCCAGCCATATGGCAAAGAGGCTGTGAGAGGAAGATGCTGCATTTAAGAAGTAAATAATAAAGTTAGCAAAAAGATGCATAGGTAAAGCTATGCATGCAAAGCAGAAAAATTTTTCCACCAACGTAAACGGCTATCTCTCCCTGAAAAATTAACGGTATGAGTAACAAAATACTCCCACCATTCTATAGGTTTATAAGAAAGATAATTAGCTATATGTGATTTCTGATTCATAATGAGATTTACTTTCGTAAGAGCAAAATCGTCCAGCCATTATCATCAAATCTTTTTTCTAAGGAAAGGCCTGTTTTTTGGTAGGCTTCTAATACTTCATCAGCCTGTACAGCGAGTAAGCCTGCTAAAATCGCATAGCCCTTATTGTCCAAGGCATTTGTCAGGTCTTCTGCCATTTCACAAAGAGGCCCTGCTAAAATATTGGCAAAAATAAGGCCGTAAGGAGCATTTTTTTGCGCATGTCCAGCTTGCCAGCCATCTGCCTGATAGGCTGAAATAAGAGAGGAGATGTTATTGCGTTCGGCATTTTCTTTTGTAACCCGAACAGCATCTTCTTCAATATCAATTCCAAGGACTGGTTGGTTCCAGAGTTTCGCTGCGGCCATGGCTAAAATGCCAGAACCGCATCCCATGTCCAAAATACTTCCTGGAAATTTTTCAGGATAAGTTTTTGCGATTTCTTCAAGCGCTTTGATACAGCCCCGTGTGGTTTCATGCTGACCCGAGCCAAAAGCAATGCCAGCATCTAAATAAAGATTAAGACGTTCTGGATGGTCTGGTTTTTCGGGTAATAAATGGCTTCCATTGATACAAAATTTTTCGCCAGCTAAAAGAGGCGGAAATTCTTGGGCGACTTTTTCAAGCCATCCTTTCTGCGGGACATATTCAATAAGAATATCTGGCGTGCAACCTGTAAGAAAAGAAGCTAATTCGAGGGCAGAATCTAATTCTTCTTGCCGCTCATGGGGAATTTTAATCCCTTCAACGCGCCATGTTAGATTTTTTTCATCAACTTCAAAAATACTGACCGTTAAACAAACCGTTTGAAGTGCCTTTTCAAAAATAGGGGCATCTTTCTCATGAACGGTAAAAGAAATATTTTCTAAAAAACCTTCAGGCGCTTCGGGGTGGGTCATTTCAATGTTTCCAATAATCAATCATTTGCTATGATTTTGCTGTGACATAGTCTGCCATGAGGCAGCGTGTTTTTCCATCTTCAAAACGGATTATGAGCTGGTTGCCTTGTGCTTCTAAAATCACTCCATCGCCAAAGCGTTTATGAGAGATAGTTTGTCCAACTTTCAGACCTGTTGTTTGTGTCGTGGGATCAGGAGTGGAGCGCATAAAAAAGGTTTTGCGGTCATTTGAAGGTTTTGAAAAAGCATAGGGATTCTGAGGCGGCGCTGCACTATTTGTGAAATCTACGGGGATTTCCCGAATGAAGCGGGAAGGAATGCAATCCTGCCAATTCCCATAAATACGCCGTCTTGCTGCATGGCTAATGATGGCGGTTTTTCGAGCCCGTGTCAGTCCAACATAGGCAAGACGTCTTTCTTCCTCTAAGGCCTCTGTGCCTCGTTCGTCTAAAGAACGTTGAGAGGGGAAAATGCCTTCTTCCCAACCGGGTAAAAATACGAGATCGAATTCCAAGCCTTTTGCAGCGTGAAGGGTCATAATGCTGACATATTCATCCTCTTCTGTCAGTGCATCGACATCCATTACAAGCGCAATATGTTCTAAAAATTCTTCTAATGTCGGAAATTCATCAATGGCTCTTAGAAGTTCCTGAATATTTTCTAATCTTCCAGGCGCATCTGGTGTTGTTTGTGTTTTCCAATATTCAATATAGCCGCTTTCTTCTAAAAGCCACTTGATAAGCTGGCCATGAGAATCCGTTTTAAGATGTTCACGGCCTTCTTCCATCATTTCAACAAATTGAATGAGTGGAAGGCCTTTTTTTCCTTTTAAAAGGCCATTTTTCCATCTTTGGATAAGGGCATTTTGAAGCGAAATATTTTGAATTTGGGCTTCTTCCCGTAATTTGCCAATGGCGACATTTCCCATGCCTCGGCGTGGAAGATTTATGATGCGTTCAAAGGCAAGATCATCAGCAGGCTGAACGAGGGTTCGGATATAGGCGATACAATCCCGAATTTCTGCACGTTCATAAAATCCCTGACCGCTAATAATCCGATAAGGAATATGTTGTCGGATGAAAGAATCTTCGAAAGATCGCGCCTGAAAACTGGCGCGAATCAGGATAGCCATTTCATCGAAAGACGTTTTTTTACGGTGTGCTTTTCTGATTTCCTCTGCGATACAGTCTGCTTCTTCATTTGAATCGCCTGCAGGGATAATCTTAATGAGGTCTTCTTTTTTATCTTCTTTTGGAAGACCAGAACAAAGTTCCTTACCAAGACGGCCTTGATTATGTGCAATAAGGCCAGAAGCTGCGCTTAAAATCGTTTGGGTGGAACGGTAATTTCGTTCAAGACGAATGATATTTGCCCCTGGAAAATCTTTTTGGAAACGCAGGATATTTGTAATATCAGCGCCACGCCAAGAATAAATCGACTGATCATCATCACCAACGCAGGCAAGATTAGCAGGAATGTCATCTTTTTGGCGAGAAAGAAGACGCAGCCAAAGATATTGTATCGCATTTGTGTCTTGATACTCATCGACCATGATATAGCGGAAACGTCTTTGATATTCGCTTAAAATCTCGGGATATTTGATAAAAATTTCTGTTACATGGAGCATTAAATCTCCAAAATCACAGGCATTGAGTGAAATTAAGCGTTCTTGGTATCTTTGATAAAGGGCAGAGAGTGTATGCTCTCCCAGTTTAATTTCTTCAGACGCACGCAGTTTATGATAGGTAAGTGCCTTGTCTTTCCAGAGCTGAATATCATTAAGCGCTTTTTGGGGGGCAATCACTTTTGGATTGATTCCCATATCTGCCATAAGCTGTTTGATAAGACGCAACTGATCATCGCTGTCTAGAATAAGGAAATCCCGTTGTAAGCCGACAAGTGTTGCATGTTGCCTTAAAATGCGAACACAAAGAGAATGAAATGTCCCAAGCCATAATCCTTCAATAGGCCGGTCAAGAATCTGGGCAATGCGTTCCCGCATTTCGCGCGCAGCTTTATTTGTAAAGGTAACAGCAAGAATTTGAGAAGGGTATGCTTTTCCACTGAGGAGAAGATGGGCAAAACGTGTTGTTAAAACACTTGTTTTGCCTGTCCCAGCTCCTGCTAGAATCAGGAGAGATCCTTCGGTCTGCTCAACGGCGGCCCTTTGCTCAGGGTTAAGTTTGTCTAAATATGCCGTATTGTCAGAGAGAAGAATAGAATATTCCTTTTTTAAAAAGGTCTTAAAATAATTTCATCTTTCCCCATAAAATGAAAGTAGGGGAAAGACTCAATTATTGAGAAAAGAAAATAAAGGATTAAAACCCAAAATTTTTCAATTCATTTAGAAGCTCGTCTTGCGGATTTGGCTGCTCTTTTTCAGCAGTTTTCTCATTTGCAAGACTGACCGCCGCATTAAGATCCATTTGTGTGCATAGACCCATGATCACAGGATCACGTGGCTTAATGTTAGGGGTGTTCCAATGTTGACGTGTGCGGATTTTTTCAATCGTGTCTTTGGTCGTTCCTAATAATTTAACAATTTGTTTATCCTCCATATGGGGATATTGCTTTAACAAAAAGGCAATCGCATCAGGACGATCATGACGACGGGCGAGTGGTGTGTACCGAGCACCCTTTGTCCGACGAACAACAGGATTTTCCGTTGTTACTTTTTTGAGACGGGCTGTTGTGTCTGCTTCGCAACGTTGGATCTCCGAGGCAGGAAGCTGATGGTTTTTAACGGGATCATACCCGTTAATTCCTTTGCCGACTTCTCCGTCCGCAATAGCCTGCACTTCGAGCGGATGCATACCGCAGAAATCAGCAATTTGTTCAAAAGTCAAAGCCGTTTTTTCAACTAACCACACGGCTGTGCCTTTGGGCATCAATGGAGCTGTCATAAAAGAACCGTTCAAAAAAAGAAAGGAAAGATATTATTTGCTTTTTGGAGCGCCGAGCGAACCAAAGCGTTTTGCAAAACGAGCAACTCTTCCCCCGCTGTCAATAATACGGTGGACGCCTGTCCATGCAGGATGGCTTGTTGGATCAATATCTAGGCGAATGCTGTCGCCTTCCTTGCCGTAGCAAGAACGTGTTTTATATTCACTGCCATCGCTCATGATAACGGTGACTTCGTGATAATCTGGGTGAATGCCTGGCTTCATTAGGTCTCTGCTTCGTTATAAATGTAATTAATTTTTGGAAATTTCTTCCTAAAAGAAGAACAATTTTCCCTCCTTATAGCCGATTTTTCCGAAATCGAAAAGGCCAAAAGCAGAGGCTCTCTTTTAGAGCATAAAAACGTTAGAAAAAGGATTATGCGTTTTTGTTCAAAAACTTCTATAAGGAAGAGATGAAGAAAGAAGATTTTACGTCTCATCCAAGATTTCCGTTTAAGACTGTTTTTTTTACGATTTCCTGCGTGGGGGTCTTCCTTTTGGGCTGTACCCTGCATCCTTTTCAACGCTTGGCATTGGGAGCCACTTCTCCGGAGGCACGCTTTTATAGTTATTTTATTTTGCATGGGGCTACGCAGAGTGTTCTTGGACGGAAGCAAATTTCGGCAGAACAGGAGCATTTGCTTTTAGAGACGGATAGGGATGCAAAGCAAAGCCTTGTCAATAAAGTCTTTGAAGGCAAGATGGAAAATGTCCTGACAGATTATCTCTTAGCCATTCATCCATAAGGAAAACCCCAGCTTATTTTAGGAAGCTGAGGTTCTTTTTTATCCTTTAGTATGTGGTCTTAACCGTTTACTTCCCATAAGCAGAAGGAGTGGAGCGCCAATAAAGATAGAAGATGAAGTTCCAATAACGATACCAACGAGCATGACCCAAGCAAAGGCCGTCAGTGTACTTCCGCCAAAAAGCGCTAGAGGAAGAGCCGCTAGGAAAAGCGTACTGGAAGTGGCTAGTGTTCTATTTAATGTTTCATTGATTGAAAGATTAAGGATTTCGCTTAAGGGCATTGTTCTGAATTTTCGGAGATTTTCACGAACACGGTCGTAAACGACAACTTTATCGTTCGTTGAATATCCAATAATGGTCAGAAGTGACGCCACCATAATCAAGTCGAATTCAAACCCTGTAATTACCAGAAAACCGACTGTTTTTGTAAGATCAAGAATCAACGTAATCACAGCCGCAATGGCGAATTCACGTTCAAATCTGATCCAAATATAGATCATGATCATTCCAAGACTTAGAAAGAGAGCTAATAAGCCATCTCGAAAAAGCTCTTTGGAGACGGAAGCGCCAACGGAATCTGTTCTTAGGATTTTAGTTCCTGCCGTGTGTTCATTTAAAGCTGTTTGAATAGTCGAAACAATTGTTTTATTGCCTTCAACAGTTTCTTTCTCTGGCATATTTGCGGAGATACGGTAATCCTGGTCCGTTCCAAAACTTTGAACAGAGGCGGTAATGCCTTTTTTCTCTAAAATATGTCTAATCTCTTCGGGTGTTTCTGCTTTTGGAGAGTGTGCTTCGATAATGACACCGCCACGGAAGTCCAAACCTAGTTTAAGTCCCGGATGAAAAAACAGAATAATCGAAAGGGTTGAAAGGATTGCAGAAGTTGCAAGCCCAATCCATCTTCCTTTCATAAAGTTGAAATTAGGCTGTTGGGCAAAGAAATGTAAAAGTGGTTTAATGCTCATAACAGACCTCAGACCGGAAGCTTTTTAGGGCGAGTGTGGGCGTACCAGCGCATAATCAGGAGCGGTGTTAAAAGAAGGGTTGTAAACAAGGTTGTTCCAATACCGATTGTAATCGTGAGCGCAAAATTTCGAACAGGACCAGCTCCAAAGATGAAGAGCATCACATGGGCTAAAAAAGCCGTGACGTTACTGTCAATAACAGTTGCTCTCGCATGGATAAAGCCACTTTGAATGGCCTGAAGCGGCGGTTTTCCGCGTTGGGTTTCTTCACGGATACGGGCGTTAATTAAAATATTGGCATCCAGTGCCATACCGAGTGTTAAGAGGATACCAGCCATACCTGCAAGGGTTAATGTCGCTTGGAAGAGGGATAAGATTCCTAACATTAAGCCCAAGTTCGCAAGTAACGAAATATCCGCATAAATGCCAAACTGCCCATAAAAAACAATCATGAACAGCGTTACCAATAGGAAACCAACGGCAAGGCTGGTAATACCTGCGTGAATAGAGGCTTTTCCAAGGCTTGGGCCGATACTTCTTTCTTCAATAATTTTAAGGGGAGCAGGCAATGCGCCAGCACGGAGAAGCAGAGCCAAGTCGGAAGCGCTTTGGGAGGTAAAGCCACCTGTGATTTGGCCGTTTCCTCCTGTAATAGGACTCATAATGCGGGGGGCTTCGATGACTTTCTGGTCAAGGACAATGGCAAAGTGTTTTCCAACGTTAGACTGGGTGACGGAAGCAAAGGCGTCCGCACCTTTATTATTGAGTTGGAATGTGACAGCCCATCCGCCACTTTGCTGGTCAATGGCGGCGCCTGCGTTTGTGAGGTCAGCACCATCCACAGCAATGTGGTCACGGATAGGGATTTCCTGCCCTGACTGCTCATCTTTGAGCAGGGTTGTTCCGAATGTTTCGTTTTGCTCACCAACAAGTCTAAAGGTTAGCCTTGCTGTTGTTCCGAGTAAATTTTTAATTCTTTCAGGATCACTTACTCCTGGAAGTTCAACCATAATGCGGTTGTCTCCTTCACGGGCAATTGTTGGATCCATTGCGCCTGTTTCATCAATTCGTCTGCGAACAATTTCAATTGCACGATTTACAGCTTCTTTCGCTTTTTCTTCAAAAGCGGCTTGTATAAAAGATAAGGTGAAGCGTCCGTTATTTTCCTGATAGCCAAAAGTGTGGTCATTCGTTGCAATGAGTTTATCCAGAGTCTCAATGACAAGAGAACGTTCTTGAGGGGCTCTTAATGAAAATGAAACTTGATTGGTTGTTTCATTTACAAGAAGATTTACATAACCAGCACCTTTTGTGAGAAGAGATTGCTTTAACTGTTCCCTAAGAGAGTGGAGCTGATCTTTTTCCAGAGATGCCGTGTCCAATTGCAGCAGAAGGTATGATCCCCCTTTAAGGTCGAGTCCAAGATGGACTTGACGCCAAGGCAACTGTGATATGGGCTGTTTGATAACGTTTGGAAGGCAGAATAGAATACCGACCAAACAAACGGCAAGAATCCCTAATAGGCGAAGACGCGTGTAATAAAGCATAGCGTAAAGAATAGTCCCCTTTAACATTTAGCGTCTGTACAATGCCGTTTTCTAGCAAAAGGCGCAACTCTAACAACGGAATTGTCTTTAAATTAAAAAGGTATTTTTTAAAATTAGGGTGTAAGAGAGGGGAGAAAAACACTTAGAAGAAGGAAAAGCGTTTTTATGGGGAGTCCTTTACGGGTGGGTATTGTTGGAGCAGGGCATTTTGGACGATTTCACATTCAAAAATCCTTGTTGCATCCTCTTGAAATGCTCATTGGTTTTTCTGAGATTGATAAAGAGCGTGCGTTTTCTATTGCAGAAGAATTTTCAATTTGTTTTTTTGAAAATCTAGGAGAGCTTTTGCAAGAAGTTGAGGCAGTTGTCATTGCGACCCCCGCAATAACCCATTTTAAACTTGCAAAATTGGCATTGGAGTCTGGAAAACATGTTTTTTTAGAAAAGCCTCTTGCAGTTAAAAATGAAGAAGGCTTGGCGCTGTTACGTTTAGCCGAAGAGAAAAAGAGAATTCTTAAAGTAGGCCATCTTTTAACATATTCTTTACCTGTTCAGAAAATTTTAGAAATTATTCCATCGCCGTCAATCATTGAGGTTGAGCGCTGTGTACCTTATGCCAATAGAGGAGAGGATGTTTCGATTGCCTTTGACTTAATGATTCATGATCTTGAATTACTTGCTTCTTTGTTTGGAGAAATAGGCGTATGTTTAGAAGCGAGAGGCCGAAAGATAAAGACAGATTTGTGGGATGAAATCTTTTCCCGTTTTTTCTTTAGAAGTAAGTGCCAAGTTTCTCTTTTTGCAAGTAGAGCTGTCGAAGAAGGTAAGCGAAAAATTTCGATAGAAGACGCACAATTCTCTTTAGAAGCAGATTTTGTTCGGCAAGAACTACGTTATTTTAGAAAGAGAAACGTAGGAGAAAAGATATTTTTGCATCAGATTGAATGGCCTAAAATAGACTTGCTATGGCAAGAGCATGATGATTTCACACGGCTTTGTTTGGAAGGTGAATTTTATACCAAAGGGTACAATGCCGAAACAGCTTTTCAGGCGCTCTGTATGGCAGAAAGGATCGAAGAAAAAATCTTAGATGAATCGGTCAAAGAGCGCCTAATTCGATAATTTAAAAATCTTATTGCTTGTCTTGAGCGTTATTTGTTTCGTCGTTTGTCTGAAAAGTAAAATTGTAGGTTTTATCACCTTCTTTGAAATGAAAAATAAAGGGAACTTCTTGTCCATTCACAAAAGAGGCTTTTTCTTTTGGTAAGCAAGAAAGATGAAAGCTGCTGAACGGGAAAGCGATTGTATTTAAACGTGGAATAGGTAAGTTTTTAAAAATATTTCCAGAGGCATCTTCTGTTTCTTCCGTGAAGGCTTGTGTGTCTTGAAACTGTCCAACGGTCGCACATTGATCAGACGTAATGGATTTTAGAAGAAAATCTTTATTTGCCGTATTTTTGAGAATAAAGCTTCCTTCCAAAAGATCTGTGGACGATTTTCTTAGAAGGGCTTGCTTTAATTCAACCCGATCAATAGAGGCGTTTGTTTCCGTATGGCTTTGATAAGAATAGGATTCCTTTTGAATTTTTGTTGTTGTGCTGGTGTCCACAGAAGTTGGTGACGCTGAAAGTTTGGCGTTTTGATCTTCTGCTTTAGCTTGAACGTTTGTTGAAAAAAAGAATGGAGCGCTGGCGATAAGGGCAAGAGGAAGAGCGCGGTGTTTTGAGAGGAGCGTCATTGTATCACTTTCCTAAAGGGGCAGACGAATTTTTCTTATTTATAGCCTATTGCTTTCCCAAAGGGAGTAAAAAAGATAGACTAGAAGTTACTCCCATTTTGTAAAAGAAGTAAAATTTAAGGAATTTTTATGTCGGATTCTGTTTCCGTCTCGAATGATAAAACAAATAAAAAAACGAGGAATCAATTTAGAAGACGTACAATAGCACGGGCAGGCGCTGTTCAGGCGTTATTTCAGTATGAGCAGTCAGGTGATTCTGTTGATCAAATTCTTTTACAATTTCATCAGCACCGTGGGGGGGGGCATTTGGATCAGTTTGAGGAGGGAAAAGTTCCTCAGGCTGATATGCTTTTGTTAGGACAAATTTTTCGAAAAGCAGCTTTAAATCAAGAAAAGATAGACGAAGAACTTTCAGAAATTTTGCCAAAGGAATGGTCTTTACGTCAAATCGATTCCGTTTTGAGAGCTATTTTGAGGGCTGCTTTGGCGGAATTATCGGATGGCTTGCCTGCGGCGATCACGATCAATGAATATATGGATGTCACACATGCTTTTTTGAGTGTTGAGGCCGCACGTTTAGCAAATGGCGTCCTTGAGACGGCTGCGTTACGCAGAAAATAAGTAATATTAGGAATGAGCTATTCCAAGGAAAAATGAATAAGACGAAAAGCATGAAAAAAAACGGAGAATTTTCATTTATTCACCGTTTTTTCGAGCCATTAGCTGGAAAAACGGCTTGGAAACTTGGAGATGATGCGGCAGCGTTGCCGGATCTTGAAAGGGGGAAAGAATTTGTTGTTTCAGTAGATAATCTGGCAGAAAATGTTCATTTTTTTACGGATGATCCTCCCCAGTTCGTTGCTCAAAAGTTATTGCGCAGAAATCTTTCAGATATGGTAGCAATGGGGGCAAAGCCCACTGGTTATTTTCTTTCTCTTGCTTTTAACCCTGAAAAATTTGAAGTAGAGGCTTGGTTTAAAGCCTTCCAAGAAGGCCTCAGGTTAGATCAAAAAATCTATGATTTTTCTCTGTTAGGCGGTGATACAACGGTTATTAAGGGCGATCTTTTTCTAAGCGTCACAATCGTGGGGGAAGTTGAAAAAGAGCATTTGTTGCATCGTAAAGGCGCACAGGTAGGAGATGAGCTTTGGGTTACAGGGACGATTGGGAATGCGGCCTTAGGATTGGCTGGTAGAGAGGGGAGAATTACGGCATTAGAAGCCGTTTTTGATAAATTTTATCTTTTACCGCAGCCACCTGTTGGTTTTTTAATTGGAGATCTTGCTTCTTCTGGAATGGATGTTTCAGATGGACTTTTGCAGGATGCAGGCCACTTGTCAGAGGCATCTTCTGTTCAGGTGTTACTTGATATTTCCAAAATTCCTTTACTGCCAGAGGCACAGAAATATTTTAAAGATTTTTCAGATCTTATTTTAAGTGGAGGAGATGATTATCAGCTCCTTTTTACCATTGCGCCAGAACATGTTTTAGAGATGAAAACACGGGCAGCTGAACATCACATTCAGGTGTCTCGTATTGGCGGAATTGCAGAAGGGGGAGGTGTCACTCTTCTAAATGCTTGTGGCAAAGAGGAGTTATATCAGCAAAAAGGAGGCTGGAATCATTTCTGATTCTAACCTCCTTAATCTTTTATTTATCAGAGTTCTTTTTCAAAAAGCCGATGAACTTTGTAAGGTTCAGGGCTGAGCGAATCTTCAATGAGATTTCGCATTGCCGTATCCTTACTGCGTATCCAGCCTAACTCGACCCAGTCAAAACGCATACCAGGAAACCCTCTTCGGCGAATCAGCTCATGAATGGCGAGACCTGGGAAAAGCGCTCCCAATACTGTTCCACGAATTTTTTTGGAGACACCGAGAAGAATAACACGACCGGATTTAAAGCGTTTGCGCAACAGTCTGTAACCAATCTTCATCCAGCCCCAAAGAGAAGGACTCGAGCCAATACCTTCAGAAAGCTCATAGACATTAGGTATAATCAGAGCAATCGCAAGAGCTTCACCTCCGCGATTGATTTGGACATAATTGTTTGTGTGAATGATAGGCTTCATACGGTGGAGCATATCTTTCATTTCGTAATCTTTGAGTGGCACAAAATTATAGGTTCCATCCCAAGCATCATTATAAAGTTCACGTAAAATTTCAGCTTGTTCTTGAATCTGTTTTTTAGAAACTTTTTCTAAAGTAACATCTTTAAGACGGCCTGATCCAATTTCGAGGTTGCAAGGGACTTTATAGTCCTGAACTTGTTCTGATGCGATTTCTAAGCGGTAACTTAGGAGGTCCTCTGTTTGGTGGTAGCCCGCCTCGGCAATCATGTCGGCTAAGCCTTGTGGATGCCACGGCGTCTCTATCATAATGTCTTGATCTTGACCTGAAACCATCACACCAGATTCGCCGTTTGAAGTCAGTGTCAGCGGCCCCATAGCCGTTTTAATATCGCGCTCTTTTAACCATTCCTCGACGGCATTTAAAAGCGCTTTAACAACGCTCAGGTCAGGGACGCAGTCAAGTGCCCCAAAATATCCTATTTTCTTGTTTAGATATTTCTGAGCTTCTTTGTCTATGATGGCTGCAATACGCCCAACAGGTTTTTTGTCGACCCAAGCCATAAAGTATTGATGGTCGCAATGTCTGAAAAGAGAGTTCTTTTCAGGGTGCAAAAGCGCCATTTGTTCCATTTTAAGCGCTGGAACAAATTCTTTATATTCTGCATAAAGCTTCTCTGGCAAAGTGATAAAAGTATCTAAATCTTTTTTGCCTGAAACGATTTCAACATGTATTTCTGGAGAATCAGAAAAAGATGAAGTTGAGGTAGTAGAAATGGATGATTGCATGAATTAAGCTATACGCTTACAAACAATCTAAAGCTAGTCTGATTTTTGTGAGAGTCACAGATAAAGCTTTTGGGTTAATATTATTAGGGAATAAAGTGAGGCATAACGTTGACACAAGATCTAAAAGGTATCGGCCGTCACATCTTAATCACAGGCGGTTCTAGTGGCATCGGGGCTGAGTTGGCTCGTCAATATGCGGAACCTGGCGTGGCGATAACGCTTTGGGGCCGAAACCGTCGTCGTTTGTCTCAGATTGCAGATGAGGTAAGAGCGAAAGGCTCTCTTGTTTTTACCCGCCAAATTGATCTTGCGGATTCTGGGAAGGCCATTGAAGCGTTTGCAGAGGCAGATGATGAGCTTCCTGTTGATGTTGCTATTCTTGCTGCTGGCCTTTCGCATCTTCGTTCTGCTGGAAAGCTCATTGAAAGTGCGGAGAGCGCCTTAGCAATGGCGCAGGTTAATTTTACAACCCCTGTTGTTATGGCCTGTGAAGCAGCAGAAAGAATGGGACGCCGTCGGAAAGGGGCTATTGCCTTTATCGGTTCTGTTGCGTCTTTCCATGATTTGCCGCAGGCTTCTGTTTATTCTGGAACAAAAGCAGGTATCGGCCGTTTTAGCACCGCATTAGCAGCTGCAATGTCGCCTCATAATGTCAGTGTCACTTTGATCATTCCAGGTTTTATAGATACCCCTATGAGTCAGCGCCTTAAGGGGGTTGGGCGTCCTTTCATGCTGACTGTCGAAAAGGCATCTGCAAAGATTAAAAGGGCGATTGAAGAGCGTAAACTTACGCTGATGTTCCCATGGCCATTTCATGTTGCTCGCATATTAGATGCTCATTTCCCACGTCCATTGGTTCATAAATTTTTACGCATTTTTCATGTTATGCAACGTCCAGAAAAGAAGTAAGGATTTGAGTCCTTGTTATTTTTGGAATTTTAATTTCAATGAGATTTAAGGGAATTGTTTTCAATGTCTAAAAACCAAAAAAATTTTCAACAAGGTGAGGTTGTCGCCGTTGATTTGGGTGGGACGCATGCGCGTTTTGCTATTGCGCAAATAAGTGATGGGCATGTGACAAAAATTGAAGAACCAGAAATCTTCAAATGTGCCGATTATGATTCACTCGCTTCTGCATGGAAGGATTTTTCCAAGCGTTTAGGACGTCCTGTTCCCCGTAGAGTCGCAATTTCGATTGCTTGTCCTGTCACGGGTGACATTTTAAAGATGACAAACAATCCTTGGACAATTTATCAAAGTCGGCTGGCTAAAAATTTAGATATTGATGATTTTATTATTATCAATGATTTTGCTGCGGTTGCGAATGCGGTCGCCCATTTGGGAGATGAGCATTTCAATCATCTGTCAGGTCCAAATGAACCTCTGCCTTCAAAGGGAAATATTAGTATTGTTGGGCCGGGGACTGGTTTAGGTGTTGCCCTTTTAATGCGGATGGATCGGGCGCACTATAAGGTGGTTCAAACAGAAGGTGGGCATATTGGATATGCGCCAGAGGATGAGATTGAGGATAAGATTCTGCGTATTGTCAGAAAAGGCCTTTGCCGTGTTTCTACAGAGCGTATCGTTTCTGGTCCTGGTCTTGTAAATATTTATACAGCTTTGGCAGAAATCAAAGGTGTGAAGGTTGAGCCAAAAATTGAGGATCGCGTTCTTTGGACGAATGCAATAGAGGGCAAAGATGAATTGGCTGTTGAAGCTATGGAGCGTTTCTGTCTTTCATTAGGTGCAATTTCTGGGGATGTTGCTCTAGCACATGGCGCAAAGGCGCTTGTGATTGCGGGTGGTGTTGGACGTCGTATTCAAAATTATTTGGAAAAATCGGGCTTTGCGGATCGTTTCCAGGCAAAGGGACGTTTTTCAGATATTATGAAAAGTTTGCCTGTTAAAATTATTACATATCCAGAGCCAGGTTTATTTGGGGTAGCAGCTGCTTATGCTGTTAAGAAAGAGGCTTAAGCTTTCTTTGTGTAAAAGTAAAAAACCTCCCATTTCAGGATGAGAGGTTTTTTTATTTTCTATTTTGTTAAAAGCGCTTGGTTTAATTGTTCCAACATCGCTTTCCGTTGTGATGATGGAAGCTCAGAGAGCTGTTTATCCTCTTCTGAATTGTTGGCTTTCCCGTCTTGAATGCGTTCTAGGCTATCACGCAGTTTAATTGCAGCTTGTCTTTCTTGTTGTCGTGCTGAAAGAGCAGGACCGCTGTCTCCATTTGAAACAGGTGCAGCAATACTTCCATCTGGTAGCCGGCTCGGGTTTGCATTATCTTCCATCGCTGTGGGGTCAATTGCGGAAGCTGGGCTGATATGATGCTGTGGCTGGTTACCCGAAACAATTTCTTCAGGTGCAGGGAGAATCTCTTCCTTGGCGATATGTTTTACTGGTTTTTTGCTAGGAGAGTCCTCTGCATTTGTTGTTGAAGATTCCGTTGGTGTATTCGTGTCAGCCTCTGTTTGAGGCGGAGGAGAATCTGCTTTGAAATTTTTCTGATCTTTAGAGGAAAATAAGCTACATCCAGCGAGGAGAGGAAGGCATAGCAACGATAAGAATAAATTACGCTTCATAATATTCACGTCAGATCAAAATAAAAAAGGTCATGGAAACAAAATAAGGGGTGGCAAGCCACCCCTTAAAGATAATTTCTAAATTAAATGGATAATTTAAGAATTATTTTGCAGCAGCATCTGCCTTTGGAGCAACATGATTTGCATGTTTCTTGCCATGGCATTTTTTGCATTTGCGGTGCTTACGGTGGTGAGCAGCGGCTTTTTTAGCTTTTGGAGCATCTTTAGTGTCAGCAGCAACGTCAGCTTTATCTGCAGAAGCCTCCGCTTTTACGGCATTTGCATCAGCTTTAGCAGCTGTTTCTTGCGCTTTGGCTGCTGTTTCTTGAACTTTTGCATCTGTTTTTGCAGCGTCAGCTTTAGCGGCATCAGCCGTTGCTGCAGCTTGATCTGCAGCTGGTTGTGCTGCATCTTCAGCGAAAGCCGAAGAAAAAGAAGTTGGAACAACAAAAGCTGCAGCAGTGACTGCAGCAACGAGGGTCTTGTATGAAAGACGCATGAAATATTCTCCTAGATGGAAGATTTTTAAGAAGGCTAACACGAATCTGGCCTCTGAACTGACCCACAGGTGCAAAGCTTGGCCTTAACATATAAGGATAATGCCAATCCGAAAAGAGGGTTAATTTAGAAGCGAGAAAATAATATTATTCTCTAATAGAATACCCCTAAATTCATATTTTTAAAGCGATATTTTCAATTTTTTAGCCTATTGATGAATTTTAATTTAATCTAAGAAAGAGTAATATCAGTTATTTTAATTTATTTAAGTACGAAGTTCTTAGAAAAAGGTTGTATAATTATGAGAAATTCAGAAGAGTACCCAGCCATTAAAATGGCACTTGCCTATGATGATGTTTTGATTTCGCCTGCGGCTTCTGAAGTTCTTCCTTCGCAGGCAAAAGTTCATTCTCGTCTTACAAATAAAATTTCTTTGAATATTCCTTTGATTTCTGCCGCAATGGATACGGTGACAGAATCCAGAATGGCAATCGCAATGGCTCAAAATGGTGGTCTTGGTGTTATCCATAAAAATTTAAAACCAGCCAAGCAGGCGGATGAGGTTCGCAGAGTGAAGCGTTTTGAAGCAGGGATGGTGATTGATCCCGTTACGGTTGGGCCAGATCAAACGCTTGCTGAAGTTAAAGAGGTGATGGCGACCCGTGGTATTTCTGGTTTGCCAGTGATTGAAAAAGATGGAATTTTGGTAGGAATTCTTACCAATAGAGATATGCGCTTTGCTAAAGATGATCAAATGAAGGTTCGTGATTTAATGACGAGCCAGAATTTAGCAACGATTTCTCCTGAAGCGAGCCCTTCTGATGCAAAAGATATACTGCAAAAAAGACGTATTGAGCGTTTGGTTGTAACCGATGAAAAAGGCCACTGCGTTGGTCTCATTACGGTTAAGGACATGGAAAAAGCTCAAACTTATCCTTTAGCTGTTAAAGATTCACAAGGTCGTTTGCTTTGTGCAGCAGCTGTTGGTGTCGGAGATTCTGAGTTCGAACGTGCAAAAAAATTGGTTGAGGCAGGTGTAGACGCTTTGTTTGTAGATACGGCCCATGGGCATTCTGCCGGAGTTCTTCGTTCTGTTGCCAATTTAAAAGATCATTTTCCAGAAATACAAATTGTTGCAGGGAATGTTGCTGTTCCGGAAGGCGCTTTGGCTTTGATTAAAGCGGGTGCTGATTGTGTCAAAGTTGGTATTGGACCGGGTTCAATTTGTACGACACGTATTGTGGCGGGCGTTGGTGTTCCTCAATTCTCGGCTGTGATGGAAGTTGCGGCGGCCTGTAAAGAAATGAATATCCCAACAATTGCCGATGGCGGTATTCGGAATTCAGGTGATATCGTTAAAGCTTTGGGTGCTGGTGCTGATATGGTTATGGTGGGCTCTTTGCTGGCTGGTTGTGAGGAAAGTCCGGGTGAAACGTTCCTTTATCAAGGGCGTACTTATAAATCTTACCGTGGGATGGGCTCTCTTGGCGCAATGGCGAAAGGATCTGCTGATCGTTATTTCCAAGGAAATGTCCGTGACACTTTGAAACTTGTTCCGGAGGGGATTGAAGGGCAAGTGCCTTATAAGGGCGTGATGGGAGAGGTGATTCATCAATTGGTTGGCGGTCTGCGTGCTGGTATGGGTTATGTCGGTGCGGTCGATCTTTCAGAACTGAAAAAGCGTGTTCGCTTTAGACAAATTACGAATGCCGGTTTGCGTGAAAGTCATGTTCACGATGTTTCTATTACACGTGAATCGCCAAATTATCGTTATTAATTGGCGTATAATTTAGTTCTTTTATTGCAAATAAGGCAGGGTATTTTTCGATGACACCTGGTGCGCGTTTTTCAACGGCTATTGAACTCCTTCAGGAAATACGTTCAGCAGGGCGACGCCCTGCTGATGCTGTTGCATCCGCGTTTTTTCGGCAAAATCGTTATATTGGGAGTGGTGACCGTCGTTTTATTTCTGCAATTGTCTGGGGGGCTTTGCGTCATTGGCGACGTATAAACTGGCATTTGTCAAAGGCAAAATATGAGGGAGAATCTGTCCTTCAAGATTTGCTGCTGACAAAGAAAGAAAAGGGAGATGATAATTTCTTTTCTGCCCGTGAGATTTGCCTTGCCTATTCTGTTATGGAAGAAGGCAGTTTGGAAGCTTTAAAAGCTTCTTTTGATAAGGGAAAATATGCAGCAGCGCATTTAACACAGAGCGAATTGATTTTTTTAAAACGCTTAGAGGGCGTCTCTTTTACGCATCCAGAACAGCCAGCTGCTGTGCAGGGGGAGTATCCAGATTGGTTAGCGCCCTTACTTCAAGAGCTTTTTGGTTCAGAAGAGGCACTTGAAAAAGAAATTTTGGCAATGCAGGAAGAGGCTCCTTTAGACATTCGTGTGAATCTTTTAAAAGCGACACGCGAAGAGGTCCTTCAGGCCCTTAAAAAAGAAGAAATTCCAGCTGAAATTTCTCCTCTATCACCATGGGGCATTAGACTGCCTTCTAGAAGTGCGATCATGTCTTTGGACTTTTTTAAGAATGGTATGGTGGAGATTCAAGATGAAGGAAGCCAGATCGTTGCCTTACTAGCGGATGCAAAGCCTGGCCAGAGGGTTGTTGATTATTGCGCGGGGGCTGGTGGAAAAACGATGGCAATGGCGATGAATATGGAAAATCGTGGGCATATTGTTGCCTGTGATGTTTCTGAAGTTCGTTTAAAAGGCGCTGTAAAGCGCCTAAGACGGGCTGGTGTTCATAATGTAGAGCGTCATTTACTCGTTGAGGGTGATAAATGGCTAAAACGCCATAAAGGTGATTTTGATTTGGTTGTGATTGATGCACCTTGTACGGGAACGGGGACTTGGCGCCGTAATCCAGATGCAAGAAGAACTTTACAGCCGATTGATTTGCAGGAAATTATGGTCAAACAAGCGGAAGTTTTGGAAAAAGCCTCTTCGCTTTTAAAACCAGAAGGAACATTGCTTTACGCAACATGTTCTATTTTAAAAGAAGAAAATGAAGGCAGGATTGAGGCCTTCCTAAAACAGCATCCAGAGTTTCAAATAAAACCTTTTGAAAAAATTTCCTTGGAACTTCCTGAAGTTCTTGAAACACAACTTCAGGAAAAAGGATCTATCCGCTTAACGCCTGCACAGCATGGAACGGATGGCTTTTTTGCTTGTCTCTTAGAGCGGAAATCGAAATAACAGGAGGCTTCTAGCCTCCTGTTACTAAGAACTACTCTAAGTCTAAATCAATAAAAACGGGCACATGGTCGGAAGGGCGCTCAAAATCACGGGCTTCACGCATAATGGTCATGTTCTTGAGATTGTCTTGAAGATCTGGCGTGATCCAAAGATGGTCTAGTCTGCGTCCTCGATTAGATTTTTTCCAATCCTTATTGCGGTAGGACCACCAAGTGTAGAGTTTTTCAGGCTCTGGTGTATGAAGGCGCATAGCGTCCATAAACCCTTCTTTTTGCCAAGCAAGGCATTTTTCTGTTTCGATTGGCGTGTGGCTAACAATTTTTAAGAGCTGTTTATGAGACCAGACATCATCGGGAAGGGGAGCAACATTTAAATCTCCCATTAAAACAGATTTTTTAGGTTTATTTTTAGAAAACCAATCTGTCACTTCGTCCAGAAAGCCAAGTTTATGTGCAAATTTTGGATTTTCTTCTGGGTTCGGAATGTCACCGCCGGCAGGAATATAAAAATTATGGAGATGAATAGCGCCTGTTCTCGTTTTAAGAGAGGCAGCAAGATGGCGGCAATCTTGTTGTCCCTGCCATTCTGGGAAGTTTTCTAAAAGCGTTAAGGGATGTTTAGAGAGGATTGCTACACCATTATAGGATTTCATGCCTTTAAAAAGGCAATGTGGAAAGCCAAGTTTTTGCACAGCTTCGAGGGGAAAGAGAGAATCAGTTACTTTTGTTTCCTGAAGCGAAACAATGTCGGGGTTTGCTTTTTTCACAATCTCTTCAAGAAGGGGAAGACGAAGTCGAAGAGAATTGATATTCCATGTCAAAATACGCAATTTTTGAGGCGCTGTTGAAGAGGGGCTTGATTGTTCCACAGTGAATCACTTTAATTAAAATCGTTAAAAAATCTATTTTCTTGATAAAGAAATGGTTGGTCAGATTATAAATGTCTATGGAAAAATCTGTTTTTTTATCTTCTAACGAAAAAAATCACGTTATAAAGGGTGTTGAAGCGATTCAAAATGCGCTAAAAACCATTCCCTTTCTTCCAGGCGTTTACCGGATGCTGGATGAAAAAGGTCAGGTTTTATATGTCGGAAAAGCGCTGAGTTTAAAAAAAAGGGTGACCTCTTATACACGTTTAAATGCGTTGCCGGATCGTATCCGTTTAATGGTTTCTCTGACCGTTTCCATGGAAATTGTTGTCACGGCAAATGAGGCAGAGGCACTTCTACAAGAAGCAAATTTTATTCGCAGAATGAAGCCTCGATTTAATATTTTGCTTCGGGATGACAAAAGCTATCCGTGGCTTATGCTTGATCCTGGAAAAAATCCTGATTTTCCTCGTTTAGTGCGCCAAAGGGGAAAACAGAGAAAAGGAATCACTTATTGGGGGCCTTTTGCAAGCGCATGGGCTGCAGAGCAAACATTACAGGTATTGCAACGGAGTTTTTTACTCCGAACCTGTTCTGATTCGACTTTAAAGTCGCGGACACGTCCATGCCTTTTGCATCAAATCAAAAGATGCTCTGCGCCTTGTGTCGATAAAATTACTCCAGATCAATATGCTGGGCTGGTTGAAGAGGCAAAGGCGTTTCTAGCTGGAAGTGGGGCGAGCCTTCAGCAGAAATTAGGCCAAGAGATGGCAGAGGCGTCAGATAATCTTAATTTTGAAAAGGCAGCTTTGCTGCGGGACCGTTTGAGGGCCTTTGGGCAGATACGTTCTTCTAAGGCAATTAACCCAGCCAGTATTGTTGAGGCGGATGTGATTGCCCTTTATCAAGATAAAGGGCGGAGCTGTATTCAGGTCTTTTTTATTCGTGGCGGAAATAGTAACGGGAATCGTGCCTTTTACCCTGAACATGATTCGGCGGCACAGCCCACTGAGATCTTATCTGCCTTTTTAGGACAGTTTTACGAAGATAAGTTACCGCCTAGAGAGATTATTCTGAATGAGTATCCTGAAGATGAAGCGCTTTTGATTGAAGCGTTAGAAATGCGCCGAGGGAAAAAAGTATTTTTTCGCTTTCCGCAACGGGGCGAGCGTAAAGCTGTTCTTGATTATGTGTTGATGAATGCAAAAGAAGCACTTGCACGCTATTTGTCGGAAAAAATTTCGCAGGAAAAAATTCTGAAACAGCTTCAAGAGGCTGCTCTTCTTAAAGAAATTCCAGAACGGATCGAAATTTATGATAATTCCCATATTATGGGAACATCTCCTTATGGCGTGATGGTTGTTGCTGGAAGGGAAGGCTTTTTACGAAATGCTTATCGAAAATTTGCCATTCAGAAAGCAACGCCAGGAGATGATTTCGGCATGATGAAAGAGGTAATGGAGCGGCGTTTTTTAAAGATGAATGAGGAAGAGCTTCAAGGGGAAGGGAATCATTGGACGCGTCCGAATCTTTTGCTTATTGATGGTGGTAAGGGGCAGGTAAGCGCTGTAAAAGAAATCTTAAAAAATATGGGTATTTCTGATATTCCTGTTATGGGAATTGCAAAAGGTCCTGATAGGAATGCTGGAAGAGAATGGTTTTTTGTTGATGGAAAAGCACCTTTTCAGCTTCCGCCTCAGGATTTGCTCCTTTATTATTTACAACGTCTAAGGGATGAAGCACATCGTTTTGCAATTACAACGCATCGAAAGGGGCGAGGGAAAGCATTTTTACATTCAAAACTTCAAGATATTCCAGGTGTCGGAAATATGCGGCGTCGTGCATTAATGAGCAGTTTTGGGTCTTTAAAAAATATCAGCCAAGCAACCGTGGAGGAGCTTGCGCAAGTTTCAGGTGTTAGTCAGCGTTTGTCTCAAGAAATTTATGAATATTTTCATATGTCAGAGCAGGAGAGTGAAACAGATCGATAATGTGCAGTTATACCATGCTTCCTAATTTTTTAACGCTTTTAAGAGTGGCGTCGATTCCTGTTATTGTCCTTTTATTGGCTCTTAAATCGCCTTTATGGTCTGTCATTTGCTGTGGCATTTTTATCTTGTCTTGTGTTACGGATTATGTCGATGGTGCTTTAGCACGCCGTCAAAAAGTGCAATCTGAATTGGGACGCATTATGGATCCAATTGCTGATAAACTGTTGGTTGGTTGTCTTTTGCTGGCGCTTGCAGGATTGGGGCATTTAGAAGACTATGCGACTTTATATGCTGGCATTTTAATTCTTTTTCGGGAAATTATGGTTGGAGGATTGCGTGACTATGCTTCTGCTGTCGGCTCCAAAATTCCTACCATTCGTATCGCAAAATGGAAAACGGCTGTTCAAATGACGGGGCTTGGCTTTCTCATTGTTGGCATGGATGGCGGAAAATGGCTTGGATTGCCACAGGTTCCTGTGACGTTGATTGGCGCTGTTTTGATTTGGATCGCTGTGATTCCAACGTGGATTTCTGGTTTTATTTATTTGCGCTATGCCGTCCAAATTTTTCGTCAACAGGGGGCAAAGTCATAAAGCGTTCTCGTTTTGACCCAGGTAAAAAGATGCCCTCTATAACACCAAAAATTTTGGGAAGAGTATCGATTCTTTCTTTGATGTTGCTTTCTGGATGTGGTGGCATCGGACATTTATTTGTAGATTTGTTTTGGCCTTGGGAAGAGAATGGGCCAAAACATGGTGGGGAGAATTTTAAAAGAGCGCATGGTAAAAAAGTTGATGTTGCAAAGCCTATTCTTCCGCAGTCGGGGAATATTTGGGATGAGCACCCAGAATCTGTTCCAAGTTTGATGGATGTTGATAATCCAAATAGTGAGTTTAATCGGAATTACGGTCAAAGAACAAAACATTTGGATACGGAGCTAAGTCGAATTTTCCCAGAAAATCAGCTTCCTTCAGGGGGAAAATTGGCTCTTGGTGAAGATGAAGATATGCGCCTAGGTAATCGGGAGGATCCATTACCAGATGCTGCTTCTAAATATATTGGGGAACCAAATTCGCATGTTGTTTCTATTCCGAATGGAGATGGCACAGTAACGATGGTCGCACCAGATGGTTCGGTTAGAGTTATTTCTGAAAAAGAATTTTTGGATACGTCCTTGCCAAAAACCGAAGCCTCGGCAAAAAAGAAAACGATAACAGCAAAGAAAAAAGGGAAGGGGGCAAAGAAATAAAATATTTGAAAAAGCGCTCTTTTTTCTCTCAACACTTGACCTCAGGCAAGAAAATCTTCATTAATTACGCATTAACCGAATGAAAAGGCTTATTAAGAGGCCTAATATCTTTTAATATTCGGACTCTATTAAGAATTCAGGTAAGAAAATTATGGCCAAAACGAATGTAATTAAAATCCGCCTCGTCTCTTCTGCTGACACAGGCTATTTTTACGTCACACGCAAGAATGCACGTTCCGCTACGGGTAAAATGGAACTTAAGAAATATGATCCAGTGGCTCGTAAACATGTCATTTTTAAAGAAGCTAAAATTAAGTAATTTTACTTTTAAAAATTGAGATTTTCACAAAGGGGATGATTAGTTTATAACTAATTTATCCCCTTTGTGCCACCTGGAGCGCTGGCTGGGTAGGGGATAATAATCTCATCTACTGTACTATGATTTAGCATCATACGGCTTCTCT
Organism: Acetobacteraceae bacterium; assembly: GCA_004843345.1. Classification (NCBI taxonomy): domain Bacteria; kingdom Pseudomonadati; phylum Pseudomonadota; class Alphaproteobacteria; order Acetobacterales; family Acetobacteraceae; species Acetobacteraceae bacterium. The sequence goes on along the minus strand of CP039460.1, from coordinate 204,624 downwards.
CATCGAGAAGATCAGGATCGAGGGCTTTAGAGCCTAAAGATTTAACGTGGTTGAGCCAGTTGCCTTCGTCTTCTTTTGCCTGTGTAAGCTGTTTATTCGCCTCGACGAGCTGTTGCTGGTATGTAACAGCCGCCTTTGTTCCATGAGAGCCTTCATTTCGGCTCCAAAGAAAATAGAATGCCAAAAGAAGAAAGAAACAAGCAGGAAGCAGGTTTTGGCAAAGGTGAGCAAAAAAAGTAAAGAATTTTCTCATTTCTACACACAAAAAACGGCAGAGATGAATTTCTCTGCCGTTTCTTTGTAATGATTTTCCATAGAAAAATCAAAACACAATTGCTTCCAAAGCTTATGCTTTGAAATTTTTAGGTAAAATAGCACGACCTGCAAAGACAGCATCTTCCCCAAGTTCTTCTTCGATACGAAGAAGCTGGTTGTATTTAGCAACACGATCAGAGCGAGAAAGAGAACCCGTTTTGATTTGGCCGCAATTTGTAGCAACAGCCAAGTCGGCGATGGTTGTGTCTTCTGTTTCACCTGAACGGTGGCTGAGAACACATTTGTAAGCAGAAGACGTTGCCAGTTGAATAGCATCGAGTGTTTCTGTCAATGTGCCGATCTGATTTGGTTTCACTAAAAGCGCATTTGCGACGCCTTTTTCAAGACCTTCCTCAAGACGTTTACGATTTGTCACAAACAGGTCATCGCCAACGAGATTTACTTTGTCACCCAAACGGTCTGTAAGCTCTTTCCAGCCTTCCCAGTCATCTTCAGCCAATCCATCTTCGATTGAAGCGATTGGGAATTCAGAAACTAATTTTTCAAGAAGGTCAATCAATTGGGAAGAAGTGAGAGAATCTTTACCCTCATTGAGGACATAACGACCGCCTTTATAAAATTCGCTTGCAGCGCAATCCAAAGCAAAAGTCACATCTTTTCCTGGTTCATAGCCAGAATCTTTAATGGCCTCTATCAGGAAGTTTAGAACATCACTTGGAGAGACGATATTTGGCGCAAAACCACCTTCATCCCCAACATTGGTGTTTAGGCCAGCGGCTTTAAGTTTATTCTTAAGACTTGCAAAAATTTCTGCTCCCATACGAAGCGCATCAGAGAAAGTTTTTGCGCCAACAGGCTGAATCATGAATTCTTGGAAATCAAGTGGGTTATCAGCATGCTCCCCACCATTGATGACGTTCATCATTGGGACAGGAAGGACATGGGCAAATGTACCGCCAACATAACGGAAAAGTGGCTGAGCTGTAAGTTCAGCAGCTGCTTTTGCAACGGCAAGAGAGACGCCCAAAATAGCATTAGCCCCTAGACGTGCTTTGTTAGGTGTGCCGTCTAATTGGATAAGGGTGCGATCGAGACCAACTTGATCAAGCGCATCAAGTCCAAGAATATTCTCTGCGATTTCACCATTAATAGCTTCAACAGCTTGTAAAACGCCTTTACCATGGAAGCGCTTTTTATCGCCATCACGTTTTTCAACGGCTTCATGCTTACCTGTGGAGGCACCTGAAGGAACGGCTGCGCGTCCAGAAACACCAGATTCTAAAATAACTTCAACTTCTACTGTAGGATTTCCTCGGCTATCAAGGATCTCACGTCCTGTTACGGATATAATTGAGCTCATGAAATTATCCTTTTCATATATCTAATAAAACCTGAACTGGGAAACCGATTCATAATGCACCAGTTAAGGACAGTCGAAGCATAATCTTTCTAGATATTTTTTTATAGAGAAGAATTAGATAATCAATACTCTAAAGAGAGATTTTTTTTACAAGACAATCAATTGCTTGTAACTCTTTAAGAAGAGGAAAAAGCTCTTTTATTGGAAGCATACAGGCACCATCACTTGGCGCTTTATCTGGATCTGGGTGGGTTTCTAAAAAAAGAGCAGATAGTCCCACCGCCATAGCCGCACGGGACAGAGGTGCTATAAACTCTCTCTGTCCGCCACTTTCATTCCCTTTTGCGCCTGGCATTTGAACAGAGTGTGTGCCGTCAAAAACGATAGGGACGCCCGTTTCTTTCATGATGGAAAGACTTCGCATGTCAACAACCAGATTACCATAGCCGAAGCTAGTACCTCTTTCACAAAGAAGCGTTTGGTTATTCCCAGTTGATTTGATTTTTTCAACGACAGAACCCATCTGCCAAGGAGCCATAAACTGGCCTTTTTTTACATTGACAGGTTTGTTTGTTTTTCCTGCTTCGAGCAATAGATCTGTTTGCCTGCAGAGAAAAGCAGGGATTTGAAGAACGTCAACAACGCTGGCGACTTCCTTGCATTGTTCTGGCAAATGAACATCTGTCAAAACAGGCAAGTTTGTTTTTTCTTTTATTTCGCTAAGAATATCCAAACCTTTGATTAAGCCAAGCCCACGTTTTGAAAAAACGGAAGTTCGATTAGCCTTGTCAAAGCTGCTCTTATAAATCAAGCCAATATTAAGCTTAGAGGTGATTTCCTTAAGCGCAAAAGCAACTTCTAAAGCATGTTGGCGTGATTCAATTTGGCAAGGACCAGCAATGAGAGAAAAGGGGAGAGACTCCCCAATTTCTAGCTGACCAATCGAAATACTCATTTTGAATCAGCACGGTGCTTTGTGTGATGCTCTGATGCTGCCTTAATGAAGCTTACAAAAAGTGGATGGGGCGCGAAAGGTTTGGATTTTAACTCTGGATGATATTGAACAGCGACAAACCAGGGATGGTCAGGATATTCAACGGCTTCGGCAAGACATCCATCAGGAGACATTCCACTAAAGACAAGTCCTGTTTTTTCAAGCTTTTCTTTATAATCGCCATTTACTTCCCAGCGGTGGCGATGACGCTCAGAAATTTCTTCTGTTTCATAAATCTTGGAAATGCGGGATGCTTTCTTTAGCTTTGCAGGATAAGCACCAAGGCGCATTGTTCCACCAAGATTTTGAGGGGCATTTTCCTTGCCATGATAGGCTTGCTCAAGTTCAACAATGAGCGGCGTGTTTTCATGGTCAAATTCTGTAGAAGAAGCGTCTTTAATGCCCGCGAGTGAGCGAGCGCATTCGATGACACTTAATTGCATACCCAGACAAATGCCAAAGAGAGGAATGTTCTTCTCTCTTGCATATCGAATAGCTTGAATTTTGCCTTCTGTGCCTCTTTCGCCAAAGCCACCAGGAACAAGGATGCCATCAGCGTCAGAAAGTTCGTTTTCGCATTCTTCGGGGCTTGTTAGCGATTCTGCGTTGATCCAGACAATTTCAACTTTCCGATGGTTAGCTACACCGGCATGCAGCAAAGCTTCTGAAAGAGATTTATAGCTATCAAGAAGGGAGGTATATTTCCCCGCAATTTTAATTTTAACTTTCTTGGTCTCATCACGAAGGACAGAAACGAAGTGATCCCATTTTTCAAGATTAGGCTCTGCTTTAGTATCCAATCCAAAATATTTTAGAACTTCATTGTCTAGGCCTTGCTCATGATAAGCAGAAGGGCAAGCATAAATGGTGTCAACATCTCTGGCAGCTATGACAGCACTGGGTGAGACGTTGCAGAAATTGGCAATTTTTTGACGTTCGCTATCAGGAATAGGTCTATCGCAACGGCAAAGCAGGATTTGCGGTTGAAGCCCGACATGTTGCAATTCTCTGACAGAATGTTGGGTTGGCTTTGTTTTTAATTCACCTGCACTTGGAATATAGGGAAGTAGGGTGAGGTGCAGGCAAAGTGTATTTTTGATTCCAATTTCATTTCGTAATTGGCGGATCGCCTCTAAGAAAGGCTGGCTCTCAATATCTCCAACCGTTCCACCTATTTCCGTAAGAATGAAGTCGTAATCTTCTGTATCATGTAAAATGACTTCTTTAATTGCATCTGTAATATGTGGAATAACTTGAACAGTCGCGCCTAGATAGTCGCCACGGCGTTCTTTTGCGATGACATTGGAGTAAATGCGTCCCGTCGTTGTATTATCACTTTGTTTTGCATTGAGCCCTGTGAAACGCTCATAGTGCCCTAGATCAAGGTCTGTTTCAGCACCATCATCGGTGACAAAAACTTCTCCATGCTGATAGGGGCTTAGCGTACCTGGATCCACATTAAGATAGGGATCTAATTTACGGATACGGATTTTATAACCACGACTTTGGAGCAACGCTCCTAAAGCAGCTGCTGCAATCCCTTTTCCAAGCGAGGAAACCACGCCGCCAGTGATGAAAATAAAACGTGTCATAGGGCTCTGATATTTTTAAGAAGATTTAGATGGAGTTGTGCTTTGTTCTGCTGGTGCAGGCGGTGCAGAAAGAATGTCTTTCTGATGGCTAACCGCACCTTTATTAAGCATTGCAAGCGCCAAGCACAAAACCATAAAAATAGTTGCTAAAATTGTCGTGGTATGTGTGAGAAGATTTGCAGCGCCTCGGCCAGTCATTAAACCGCCACCACCGCCACCACCGATTCCCAAACCGCCACCCTCACTGCGCTGAAGGAGGATAAAACCGATTAAGGCAACTGTAACAATGAGGTTTATGATAAGAAGTATTGTAGTCATTATGGCTGGTTATACCTTAAAAAAGAGAGAAAACAAGAGGCGGGAGAGAAGCTTTACGTCAGATCTTCCTGTTTTAAGGCTACGGCAGTAACGGCTTTGCGATAGACTTCTAAGAAAGATTCAGCATCCAAGCTGGCCCGTCCAAGCAAGACCCCATTGATTTCTCTGAGTGCTAGAATATTTGAAACATTCTTGGCATTAACAGAGCCGCCGTAAAAAACAACAGGTGCTGCTTCCGGATTTTTTTTTATTAAAATATTTTTAATATTTTTAGCAGCTTCTTCAATAGCAGAGACTGGTGCAGAGTTTGCCTGTCCAATCGCCCAGATAGGCTCATAGGAAAGAAAACCTGAAAAATGATCTGGCACAGAATCTTCAATTTGCTTTCTTAGAAAAGAAATTGTTTCGCCTTGATCTCTTGTTTGCGCATTTTCACCGATACAAATGATAGGTTTCAGACCAACAGCCTGTACAGCAAGCGCTTTTTTGAGAATTTCTGCACAGGTTTCTCTGTTATGTTTACGACGTTCTGAATGGCCTAGAATCACAAAAGAAACACCTAAATCAGCAAGCATTTCAGCAGAAACAGATCCTGTCCGTGGTTCTGTTGTTGGATAAGAGCAGTTTTGAGCCCCTAAAGGAAAATGATATTTCCCGTCTTCTTGCTTGGCAAGAAACGCACCGATTCTATCAAGAAGTGTGAAGGGAGGACAAATAATTGGGGAGAGATTCTCTGTATAAATTTCTTTGATTTCGTGGATTATTTTTTTTGTAACTTTTTCTGCTTCATGGCGTGTGCCATTCATTTTCCAGTTTCCGATTATGTAATGCGGCGGTAATGCGGTATGAACAGAGGCGGGCATGAACAGGGGAATCCTTGTCAGATGTGCGTATTTTACATACGAAGAGAACTTGTTTGGGCATTACTTCCCAGTTGTGCAGGTCATCATGTCTTTTGATAGAAATATATCTTATTTTTCTGTGAAAAGGCAGGGGGTTCCTTTTTCTTTATGTAACTTTGTATATGTATAGATATTTTTAAATGACATGACTGATTGAGTTTCATTGATGATTACGGCTCTGCGGCACTTATTTGTAGATTCTTGGTTGGGGCGTTTGATGGCGTTGCTAACCTTCTTTGCCTTCGTGGTTTGGGGAGGAGATAGTATTTTTAATTTATCTTCAAAACCCTCGGGCGATATTCTTGTCTCTATTGGGAAAGAAGAGGTTAAAACTTTAGATTTCGAACGTCTTTTAGATATGAGGCTGAGGGTTCTTGCTGAGAGATTTTCAAGCGCAAAATGGGTGTATAGTCAGGAGGGTGTGTCGCAAGTTGCACAAGTGACGCTCTCGTCCATGGTTGGCAGTCTGGCCGCTATGCAAGAAGCTAAGTCGGCAGGATTTATTGTGAGCGACGAAAGAGTGCGGGAGCAGGTTTTTTCGGATACTGCCTTTCAAGGGGAAGATAAAAAATTCGATCCCGCAAAAATGAATATGCTTCTGCAAGCGAGTGGACAGACAAGAGAAGGTTTGATTAATCAGGTTCGGCAGGAGCTTTATGGTAAGGCCGTTTTGGAAGGGCTGGGAAATTCTTTAGAAAGTTCTCATAATGTCTCAACTTATTTGAGCAATTATTTTGGAAATACATATAAAGTTGATGCTGTACGTATTCCGTTTAAAAAAGCATCTGATGTTACAGAGCAGCCAAGTGAAGCACAATTAAAACGTTTTTATCTAAATCATGCAGCCTTGTTTCGTTTGCCAGAATATCGTCACATTACGGTTGCTGTTTTGACGCAGGAAAGTGTTTCCCGTTCGATAAAGGTTTCTGATGATTCGTTAAAACACCTTTATGAAGAGCGCCAGCATCTATACAACGCACCTGAAACGCGTGATGTAAATGTCTTAATGTTTTCTGATGAAAATCAAGCAAAAGACTGTAAAGCTCTTTGGCAAAAAGAAATATCTTGGGCAGATTTTTCAGGAAAATGTTCGCAAGCTGTGCCTGCATCCTTAGAAAAAGCAAGAAAGTCTGATGTCCCTTCAGATGTACTTGCTGAAGCCATTTTTGCAGCAGGAACAGGTGTGCTGACAGGCCCTGTGGTCGCTTCAGAGGGGCAGTGGGCTATTGTTTTCGTCGATAAGGTTTACCCACCTGTGAACCGCTCTTTTGAGGAGGTGCGTCCAGAACTGTTGAAAGAGGTGCAGTCAGCTGGTATTTCGGATGCTTTTCACCAAAAATTAGGTGCTTTTGAGGAGGCTGTTGCTGGTACGGGGGATTTGAAAAAATTGCCATCGGATTTAGGGATCGAAATTTTTTCAGCTACTGTTAATGCAGAGGGAAAAACGCCAGCAGATAGAGAGGTTGTTCTTCCTGGGAATGCGGCTTTGCAGACTAAAATTTTGAAAGAGGCCTTTAGTAAAACTCAAGGCGAATTACCTCAGGCTGTGGTCGATGGAGATCAAGCTTATGCGATTTCTGTGGATGAAACTTCGCCAGCTCGTTTGCAATCTTTTCAAGAAATTAAAGAAGAGATTCTGCAAAAATGGCGTGAAGAGGTTGCTTCACATCAAACAGAGGTAGAAGTCGCAAAGCTTCTTCAGAAAGCTCAAGTTGATCCTTTGAAGAAAAGTTTAGAAGAATCTGCTATAAAAGGTGGAGAATACCATGGAGATGTTTCTGTTTCTCGTATGAAGCAGGAGTCTAAGCTACCAGCTGTTTTGTCGAATCGCATCTTATTGGGAGAATCAAATAAGGCTGTGATGGTGCAGGATGGCGAAAGTTTTTGGGTTTCAAAAATAACACAAGTGATTCCAATGGAAGCTCAAGAAAGAGATAAAATGTCTCTAGAGTTACGAGAGAAAGCAACCGCATCTTTGCACAATGATATTATTGAAAATTTGGGGAGGCTTTACGTTGGAAAGTACAAAACAAAAAACTTTAATGTTAAGGCCTATCAGGAGATTATCACTCGGTTCGTGCGTTAATTTTTTAGAGTTTTAAGATTATAGAAATACTTTTTTATAATTTTTTGCTTGAGAATGCTTTCACAGCTGGGCAAGAAGGGAGCGTTTGCTCTATTTTGTGTGGATATTGTATCCCAAATACATTCTTTGAGATTTAACAGAGGAATATTTAGGAAGGGGAATACGGGATGGGAAAGTGCTCCGTAAAGAGAACGGTTTGTTTAGGAAAGGCAGCATAATGATTAAAAACTCGCCAGTTAAGGGGAAGGATTCTCAGCATAAATTTGCCTTAAGCTTAGAAGAGAAAAAAGAAGCTTATCGGAAAATGCTTTTAGTCCGCCGTTTTGAGGAAAAAACAGCGCATCTTTACGGGATGGGAGAGATTCATGGTTTTTGCCATTTATATAGTGGACAGGAAGCCATAGCCGTAGGCATTAGCTTGGCGATGAAAGAAGGTGATCGTTCCGTTACTTCTTATCGTGATCATGGTCAAATGCTGGTAGCTGGCATGGATCCAGGTCGGATTATGGCCGAGTTGACTGGTCGTGCAGATGGATATTCTCATGGTAAGGGAGGTTCTATGCACATGTTCTCCCGTAAAGAAGAATTTTATGGAGGTCATGGAATCGTTGGGGCTCAGATCTCAATTGGGACAGGTCTAGCCTTTGCAAGTATGTATCGTCAGGATAATACAGTCGCTGTGGCTTATATGGGAGAAGGGGCCTCTAACCAAGGTCAGGTATATGAATGTTTTAACCTTGCAGCACTTTTAAAGCTCCCGATCGTTTTCGTGATTGAAAATAACCGTTATGGGATGGGAACAAGCCAATCTCGCTCATGCGCTTCTAAAGATCTTTCTCAAAATGGCCGCCCATGGGGGATTCCAGGAAAGAAAGCTGACGGTATGAAAGTGGAGACCGTCTTTGAAGCTGCTTCTGAAGCTATTGAGCATTGCCGATCTGGGCAAGGCCCATTCCTGTTAGAAATGGATACATATCGTTATCGTGGGCATTCGATGTCAGATCCGGCTCGGTATCGTTCCAGATCAGAAGTGGATGAAGTTAGGAAAACCCGTGATCCATTAGAAGCATTGAAACAGTCACTTTTTGATGAAGGTGTTTCTGAAAGCTTCTTTAAAGAGCTAGAAGCGCAAATTCGAGGAGAAGTTGCGAAAGCGGCTGATTTTGCAGAAAAAAGCCCTCAGCCAGATCCTTCTGAACTTTGGACAGATGTGATTGCAGAAGAAGGAGAAACAGTCTGATGTCAGAAGCAGTAACAAATGGTTCAGAAGAACTTCCAGCAGGTAAAGTGATGATTACAGTACGGGATGCTTTGCGTGATGCAATGGCAGCTGAAATGCGCCGTGATAAGGATGTTTTTTTGTTAGGTGAAGAGGTTGCTGAATACCAAGGTGCCTATAAAGTAAGCCGTGGACTTTTGGAGGAATTTGGAGATAGGCGTGTGTTTGATACGCCGATAACAGAACATGGTTTTACAGGTATGGCTGTTGGTGCCGCTATGACAGGTTTAAAACCGATTGTTGAGTTCATGACGATGAACTTTTCAATGCAGGCCATGGATCAGATTATCAATTCTGCGGCAAAAACGCGTTATATGTCAGGTGGGCAGATCTCATGCCCAATCGTTTTTCGTGGGCCTAATGGTGCGGCTGCGCGCGTAGGCGCTCAGCATTCTCAATGTTTTGCAAGCTGGTATGCTCATATTCCAGGGTTAAAAGTCATTGCGCCGTGGTCTGCTGAAGATGCTAAGGGACTCCTTCGTGCGGCTATCAGAGATCCCAATCCTGTTGTTTTTCTTGAAAATGAAATTCTTTACGGGAAAAGTTTTCCAATTCCTGAAGATGAGGATTTTATTTTACCAATTGGAAAAGCAAAAATTGAAAGAGAAGGTAAAGACGTTACGATTGTCGCATATTCGATTGCCGTTTCTTGGGCTTTAGAAGCAGCTGAGATTCTTGCAAAAGAAGGGATTGATGCTGAAGTTATTAATTTACGTACGTTGCGCCCACTCGATACAGAAACCATTTTAAAAAGTATCCGAAAAACGGCTCATGTTGTGACAGTCGAAGAGGGCTGGCCATTTGCGGGAATTGGTTCGGAAATTAGTGCCTTGGCATGTGATGAGGTTTTTGATTGGCTTGATGCGCCACCTGTTCGTGTCACAGGAAAAGACGTTCCTTTGCCGTATGCGGCAAACTTAGAAAAATTGGCCCTTCCAACGGTTGAAGAGCTCGTTGCAGCTGTTAAAGCTCAGATAAAAGGATAAAATAATGGCACATGAAATTCTTTTGCCAGCGCTTTCACCAACGATGACAGTAGGTAATTTGACGCGCTGGTTGAAAAAAGAGGGGGACCGTATTGAGATCGGCGATATTGTTGCCGAGATTGAAACCGATAAAGCGGTCATGGAGGTTGAAGCCCTCGAAGAAGGGATTCTTGGTAAAATTCTTGTTGCCGAAGGAACAGAAGAGGTCGCGATTAAAACACCGATTGCGATCGTCATCGAAGAAGGTGAAGAAATTCCAGAAGCATCTTCTCTTGCAGTGGCAAAAGCGCCAGCAGTTGAAAAGTTAGAAGAAAAAAAATTTTCTTCTGTTTCAAAAGAACAGGCTGTTTCGCAACAGGTTGAAGTAAAAGACCGTATTTTTGCATCGCCCTTAGCAAGACGTATTGCGAAGGAAAAGGACGTTGCGCTTTCTGATTTAAGCGGGACAGGGCCAAATGGCCGTATCGTGCGCCGTGATGTTGAGACGCATTTGAAATCTGCACAAGCACCAAAACATTCCCCTAAAGCACAGATACAGACAGCGCCTTCTTTTGCTTCTTTGGAAGACGATATGGTGCCACATTCCTTAATGCGAAAGGTTATCGCACGTCGTTTGGTCGCTTCGAAACAGGATGCGCCTCATTTCTATGTTTTTGCAGATATTGAGCTTGATAAGCTCATGGCGCTTAGAAAAGAACTCAACCTTATGGGAGAGGAAGAGGGCTTTAAAATTTCTGTTAATGATATGATTATTAAAGCGGCAGCCCTCGCTTTGAAAAAAGAGCCTGGTATGAATGTGGTTTTCGAAGAAAATCATATGCGGCGTTTAGGTAATGTTGATATTTCTGTCGTTGTCTCCGTAACAGATGGTTTAATTACACCGATTATTCGTCAGGCAGATAAGAAATCTCTTCGTCAAATTAGCGCAGAAGTCAAAGATCTTGTTGCTCGCGCTCGTGTCAGCAAGCTTTCTTTTGAAGAATATCAAGGCGGCGGCTTTTCTATTTCAAATCTTGGTATGTTCGGCGTGAAGCAGTTTACATCCATTATCAACCCACCACAGGCAGGTATTTTAGCAGTAGGTGCAGGCCAGAAATGTCCTGTTGTAAAAGAGGATGGACAGCTAGGTGTTGCTACGGTGATGTCTGTCAGTGTTGCCGTTGATCATAGGGCTGTTGATGGCGCTGTCGCGGCACAATGGCTGAATGTCTTTAAAAAATTCTTAGAGAATCCGCATTCTTTGGTTCTTTAATATTTAGCTAAATGGATTGCTGGGGAGATTTTTCTCCCCTCTGGACTGAGGGATAAAAGATGCAAGATTTTTTTGATATTTTGGTTATTGGTGGTGGCCCTGGCGGGTATGTCGCTGCGTTGAGAGCAGCACAACTTGGCATGAAGGTTGGATTGGTCGAACGTGCAGAGTTAGGGGGAGTCTGTTTAAATTGGGGGTGTATTCCAACAAAAACACTTCTGCGTTCGGGAAGTCTTTACCGTCAATTATTTGCATTAGAAGAGTTTGGGATTTCTGTTGAAAAACCAGATTTTGATTTAGCTAAAATTGTCGCACGCTCCAGAGGTGTTGCTAACCGGATGGAAAACGGAATTAAAGGGCTTTTACGTAAAGGTAAAATTGAAGTTTTCGATGGAGAAGCAAAGCTTTTGGGTAGAAAAGCAGAGCTTCAACATGTGAGCGTCATTAAAAATGCAGATAAAGAAACAATAGAAATTAAGGCATCTCACGTTGTTTTAGCGACAGGTGCACGAGCGAGATATCTTTCAGGCCTAGAGCCAGATGGAAAGTTAATTTGGGGTGCACGCGAGGCAATGACACCAAAATCTTTCCCTAAACAACTTCTTGTTGCCGGTGCTGGGGCTATCGGGATTGAATTTGCTTCTTTCTATCGGGATCTCGGAGCCGATGTGACAATTATTGAGGCGCTTGATCAAATTCTTCCGAATGAAGATGAAGAGGTTGTTAAGGTTCTTCAACGTGAGCTTGAGAAACGTGGGATTAAAATTCAGACAGGGACGCGCATTGAATCTGTTGAAAAGCATGAAGACAGCTTAACAGTCAAAGCACTCGCAAATGGTAAGCCTGTGGCATTGGAGGCGGATCGTTTGATTATGGCGATTGGTGTTCAAGGCAATATCGAAAATATCGGCTTGGAGAACACTTCTGTTCAGACAGATCGTAGTTTTGTTCAAGTAGATGAATTTGGCTGCACAAATGAACCAGGAATCTATGCGATTGGTGATTTATCAGGGCCACCCTGTTTAGCGCATAAGGCAAGCCGTGAAGCTGTTATTACGGTGGAAAAAATTGCTGGACGTATGCCACAGATACTTGAAAAAACAAACATTCCAGGATGTATCTATTCAACGCCACAAGTTGCTTCTATTGGCTTAACTGAAAAGGCTGCGAAAGAGGCTGGATACCATCTTAACGTTGGACGTTTCCCATTCCTTGCAAACGGGAAAGCGGTTGCAATGGGAGAGACCGAAGGCATGGTGAAAGTCATTTATGATGAGGCTACCGGAGAGTTGCTTGGCGCACATATGATTGGTGCTGAAGTGACCGAAATGATTCAAGGTTTTTGCTTGATGAAAACAGGGGAGTTAACAGAAGCAGAAGCATCATCAACTGTTTTCCCTCATCCAACAATGTCCGAAGCAATGCTGGAAGCCACCCTTGGTTCAATGGGTGAAGCGCTCCATATTTAAAAAACTATTCTCTAGCTCTCTGCAAGGGGAGCTAGAGAAAGACAAAAGAGAAGTCAAAGTTAGGTTTTTCGCATGACACGGCGTATTATAGTGCGGCATGATGGCAAGCAAGAAAAAGTTCGTCATCCAGAAAAGATGCGTAATCCTTTACAACCCTCTCCTAAAAAGCCAGATTGGCTCAGGGTTCGTGCGCCGGTTGGCGCAGGATACGAGCGTCTCGTTAAAGATATGCGTAAGCGCACTCTCTCAACCGTTTGCGAAGAGGCGGCTTGTCCTAATATTGGTGAATGTTGGAATTCTGGGCAGGCAACGTTCATGATTATGGGGGAGATCTGCACAAGAGCTTGTGCTTTTTGCAATGTTATTACAGGCAAACCTCTGCCTTTAAATGAAAAAGAGCCAGAAGAAGTTGCCAAAATGACGGCTGAGATGAAGCTTAGCCATGTTGTTATTACTTCGGTTGATAGGGATGATCTGCCAGATGGTGGGGCAAGGCATTTTGCAGAGGTTATTGAGGCCGTTAGAAAAATTAGCCCTCAGACAACAATTGAAGTGCTGACGCCAGATTTTTTGCGAAAAGAAGGCGCTTTGGAGAGTCTCATGGAGGCTTCTCCAGATGTTTTTAACCATAATATTGAGTGCGTTCCGAGGTTATATCCTTCTATTCGGCCTGGAGCGCGATATTACCATTCTTTAAGGGTGCTTCAAAAAGCCAAGGAATTGAATCCTTCCGTTTTTACAAAATCTGGGATTATGGTCGGTTTGGGTGAAAATGATGAGGAAATTTCTCAAATTTTAGATGATATGCGTTGTGCTGATGTTGATTTTTTAACAATGGGGCAATATTTGCAGCCAACTTTACGCCATGCGCCTGTAAAAGAGTTTAAAACGCCAGAATGGTTTGAGAAACAGGCTTTAATCGCAAAAAGAAAGGGCTTTTTATTGGCAAGCTGCTCTCCTTTGACAAGATCCTCGTATCATGCTGGAAAAGATTTTGCACAGTTGCAAAAAGAACGTCAGGAGCGCATTTTAAGCCGAAGATAGCGATAAGAGGCTTTTAGAGCTCTTTAATTGAGTTTTTATTTTGATAAGAAAGTAAAATAATGGCAACGGTAAAAGAAAGTAAGGTTATCCCATATAGTGTTGAGGAGTTTTTTGCACTTATTGCAGATGTTGCGGCTTATCCAGATTTTTTGCCTTGGTGTCTTGAATCAACTGTAAAACCTATTAAAGAAAATGAATTTCTTGGAAAAATGACGGTGGGGAGTGGCTTTTTAAAGGAATCTTATGAAAGTCATGTTTATCTCTTTCCAAATGAAAGTGTTCTTTCGATATCTCAAGATGGCCCATTTAAAAATTTGAGAAGTGAATGGAAACTAAAGCCTCTTCCTGAGGGAGGGTGTTTTGTTGAGTGTCAGGTAGATTTTGAATTTCGTTCTATTATTCTAGGAAAAATGGCTGGTGGTTTGTTTGCTGAAAATAGCCGTAAGATGATAGATGCTTTTTTAAACAGAGCTGAAGAAAAATACGGTAAGAGATAAATCAATCTGTCTACTCAAAAGCCCTTCATTTTGAAGGGCTTTTTTTATTTTCTCATAAGAAGTAGTTCATTAACAGAGGAACAGACCGCCAGAGAAGCTGGATTGCTATATTTGCAATCAATAAGAGTGCGCCCCAGCCAAGCCATGGATAGCGATCTAAAATTTTCGCGATTAATTCAGCGCCAACAGCCATCAGCAAAACGCTAACCGCTAGGCCAATGGTTAAGATAATGGGGTGTCCTTCAGCAGCTCCTGAAACACCAATGACATTATCAATACTCATGGATAGATCGGCAATAACGATTTTAAGAATAGCATCTAGAACGTTATCCGAATCAGGAATCTCATCGCTGTCATCTTGTTTCTTTATGAGATCGCGTCCAATGCCCCAACAAATCCAAATAAGGGCAATCCCTCCTAAAAAAGAAACGATTGGATAGGTTAGAAGTTCAATCGCAATGAGGGCTAGGCAAATTCGCAGAATAGCGCCTAGACCAATTCCCGCATAAATAGCAGGACGTCTTTGCCCTTCAGGAAGAGCCTTCACAGCCATTCCAATAACAATAGCATTGTCTCCAGCCAAAGATAAATCTAAGAGCAGAACCTCTGCGACAAGGATTAAATTATGTAAAATTTGAGCGTGATCCACAGAATTGACTGACTTGTTATGAGTAAAATGTAATAATGGCTTTCTATATATTCTTTAGCTGTTTATCTCTTTATTATCCATTGTAAGAAGTGTCTTTGTAAAATTTAAGCAATTTTTATTTTTAAAAGAAAGTTATTTTTTTAAATGATTCCACGTTACACCCGCCCAGAAATGTCAAAAATTTGGTCAGACGAAAGCCGTTTTGCAATTTGGTTTGAAATCGAAGCACTTGTTTGTGAGGCAATGGCTGAGCGTAAACGGATTCCAATGGAAGCAGCGCTTGCTGTGCGTCAAAAAGGGCAAGAGGCAATCCAAAAATTTAGCAATGAGGATCTGC
Organism: Acetobacteraceae bacterium; assembly: GCA_004843345.1. Lineage (NCBI taxonomy): Bacteria > Pseudomonadati > Pseudomonadota > Alphaproteobacteria > Acetobacterales > Acetobacteraceae > Acetobacteraceae bacterium. The sequence continues at coordinate 189,583 of CP039460.1, read as the reverse complement.
AAGAAATTGCCGAAATTGAACGGGAAACGCGGCATGATGTTATTGCATTTTTGACATGGCTAGGCCGACGGGTTGGTGAAAATAGCCGTTTTGTTCATTTGGGCTTAACTTCTTCTGATATTTTAGATACGACTCTTTCGGTTCAATTAACAAGAGCTACGGATTTGCTTTTGAAGGATATTGAGGCGCTGTTAGAAGCACTGCGCCTAAGAGCCGAAGAACATAAATATACAAAGACAATTGGGCGCAGCCATGGAATTCATGCAGAGCCAACGACATTTGGCCTCAAATTGGCAGGATATTATGCGGAATTTAAGCGCAATCGTGACCGCTTGATACAAGCGCGTAAGGAAATCTCTGTTTGTGCCATCTCTGGAGCTGTTGGGACATACGCCCATATCGGAACAGAGATTGAAAAACTGGTAGCAAAACGTCTTTCTCTACAGCCTGAGACGGTCTCAACGCAGATCATTCCAAGAGATCGCCATGCGGCATTTTTTTGCACGTTAGGCGTTATCGCTTCTTCAATTGAGCGTTTGGCGGTGGAAGTTCGCCACTTGCAACGCTCTGAGGTTTCGGAAGCAGAAGAGTTTTTTCATAAAGGACAAAAGGGAAGCTCTGCAATGCCGCATAAACGTAACCCTGTCTTGTCAGAAAATTTAACAGGATTGGCACGTTTGGTACGCTCAACGGTGACGCCTGCTCTTGAAGATGTTGTCCTGTGGCATGAAAGGGATATTAGTCATTCCTCTGTTGAGAGAAATATTTGTCCCGATGCGACACAAGCGCTAGATTTTGCCTTGGTTCGCGTGGCGTCTGTAATTAAAAAGTTACAAATTTATCCTGAAAAAATGTTTGTAAATTTAGAGAGTCAAGGCGGGCTTTATCATTCTGGGCAGGCGCTTTTAGCCTTAGCAGAAAGTGGTCTTTCTCGTGAAGATGCTTATAAAATTGTACAAGAGGCTGCAATGGAAACGTGGAATGGCTTAGGAGGACAAAAGTCCTCTTTGGATCAATTATCCAATCGTTTTGAAACACGCTTAAAAAAACATCCTCAATTACAGTCTGACAGATTTCAGAAAGCCTTAGAAAACGTTTTTTCCTCAGAGGCGCATTACAAAGCCGTAGATGAAATTTTTAATCGTCTTTTTTAGTTGCTGTTTCGCATCGTTTTCCTAAAGAGAGGTGATATAGTCTTCGCCTCTCTATGTTTATAGATATTTTTTCTCTAGAGTGTCTCTTCAAAAATAGATAGGAGGATTGGGTGAGTCCAATTTTGAGACGGCGCCCTGTATTTGAGGGAAACGGTAAGATTTTATTTGCTGGCCCTGAACCAGGCACATTGATTCAATATTTTAAAGATGAATTTCCATCCAAAGATGCCGTTGGGGAAGAGGTTATTTCGGGACGTGGCGTTATCAACAATCGTCTAAGTGAGTTTTTAATGTCTGGTTTACAGCGCATGGGTGTTGATAATCAATTCATTAAGCGCTTGAATATGCGAGAGCAGCTTATTCAAGAAACAGAAGCTATTCCTTTAGAAATTAAAATTAGAAACATGGCTTATGGCGCCTTCGCCAAGCATTTTAATCTTCTTGAAGGGGCATTTTTACCAAGAGCCTTGGTCGAATATCGCTATCTTTCAGAAGATGGAGAAAGTGTTTTGGTAAATGAGGAGCATCTATCGCTTTTTGATTGGATTTGTCCGCATGAGCTTGAAGATATGAAGTTGATGGCATTGAGGGCAAATTATTTTTTATCTGGTGTTTTTTTTGCTGAGGGAATTAATTTGGCAGCGGTGCGTTTTCGTTTTGGAAGGCTATGGGACGAGGAGGATTTTTCACTGGTGATTGCCGATGAGATTTCTGCTGATAATTGTGACTTGGTGATGGGGGAAAATCTTTTTTACCAAAACCGATCGGAAGCCTATTATCAGGCTGTTGCAAATAGATTAAACTTGTTTTCTTCAGCATTTTCTCCTTTAAAAGGAGGAAGTTGTTAGGTTTATTGAGGTAAAGATTGTATGAAGTTTTCAATTAAAAAGTCTGTTCTTTTAGCAAGTTTGCTACCAGCAGCCTGTTTTTTCTTTTCCTCTCCACAGGCCTCTGCGCAGCGTATTTCAAAAATAAATGGTGAAACGCTGAATCATTTGTGCAGTACGCCAAAGCAGTTTCCTATTTGCGATGCTTATCTATCGGGTGTCGCAGATAGCGAGGTTTGGGCTGCGAAATATGATGAAAAAGTGACGCGTCAAGCTGTCCCTGAGGCTTTTTGCGTTCCACCGGCACAAAGCCTTGGGCAGATGAGGGGCTTGGTGTCCGCATGGTTAAAAGCCCACCCTGAAACGGGTAAGGCACCTGCTGGCAAAGCCGTTTATCTTGCGCTTCATGGGAGTTATCCATGTCAGGGGGCAGCGGCTGAGAAACCAGAAACAGAAGCCCAAAAAGCACAATAATTTTAAATGGGGGGATTATTTTCATGGCAATGCATGAAGATGAAATTGTAAGAATGATTAAAGCCGCTTTGCCTGATGCCGAGGTTCTGATTCGGGATTTGGCTGGCGATGGGGATCATTATAGCTGTGAAGTGTGCAGTTCGGCGTTCAAGGGAAAGAGTCGAATTGCGCAACACCAGCTTGTTTATGCTGCTCTAGATGGAAAAATGGGAGGAGAGTTACATGCGATGGCATTGAAGACCTATCTCCCACCAGAAGAAGCGTAAGTTTATTAAATTTAAAACGAATTAAGGTATTATATGTCAAACGTTGCTTTCCCTGTTATTGAGAAACTGATTTCGGAAAATCCTGTTATGCTTTTTATGAAAGGCTCTAAGAATTTTCCACAATGTGGATTTTCTTCTAAAGTCGTACAAATCCTATTGCGTTTAGGTGTTGAATTTGAGACATTCAACGTACTCGAAGACGATGCGATCCGGCAGGGAATCAAAGATTTTACGAATTGGCCAACGATTCCACAGCTTTATGTTAAAGGTGAGTTCGTCGGTGGGTGTGATATTCTGATTGAGATGTATCAGAACGGGGAGCTCAAAACGCTTTTAGAGGAGAAAGGAATCTCTCTTAATCCTTCTGAAGCTTAAAAGGATTTTGTTATGCTGAAGAGATCTGTTCTATCTTTCCTCTTAATTTCTGCAATTGGCGGCAGTACGGCTCTTATGTGTGGGACGTCTGCTTTCGCAGCTCGGATTTTGGATAAATCAGAAGCTGAAAAATTAACATTTTCGGCTTTGATTAGCGATTCTGTTCAGGTCTACTATGCACCTAAAAAGGCTTCTTCTTTTAAAGCTTCCAAAACGCCTAAACGTTCTTTCAAACCTGCAGGCATTCATCAGGTTGCATATCACCCTAAGAAATTAGGGCACTCGGCAACGATTAAGCGGGCTGTCTATCGTAAGAGTGGGTCTCATTTACTTAATCAGCTTGATAATTTGCGTCGGGGTTGATTTCAGTCTTTATAGAAAGTCCTTCTAATATTAGAAGGACTTTTTTTAGATTTCATATTCGTGAATAATATTTGGAACATGACAAAAAGTGCCCTCATTATTAAAGGCGATGAGATCAAAACGTATATTTTCACGTTCCCATGATGGATTTTGTGCAAGTCCGATTTTCAAGGCATTCGCAATTCGACGACATTGACGTGGCCGCAATGCAAGCTTTCCTTCGTCGAGTGTCTTGCGTTTCTTTACTTCCACCGCAATGAGGAGTTTTGAATTCGCAACGAGGAGATCAATTTCTCCAAGATTCGTTTTAAAACGCCGTGCAAGAATTTTAAATCCCATTTTTTTCAAAAGTGTCTCGGCTTTTATCTCGGCTTCGATTCCAGCATCATAAGCATCTCTTCTATTTTGAACTTGAAAAGAAGAAGGATGGGGTACTTTTTTGGAAAAAAAGCGAGATAAAAAACCGAACATGACAAGCTCTTTCTATTTTTGAAGGAGACGGGCGGCTTCAGGTGCAAAATAAGTTAAAATACCGTTACAGCCTGCACGTTTAAACGCAAGCAGGCTTTCAAGGATAGATTTTTCTCGGTTAAGCCAGCCATTTTCAAAAGCGGCAGCCAGCATGGCATATTCTCCAGAAACTTGATAGGCAAAGAGGGGCACATTGAAATTGTCCCGAACACGCCGAATAATGTCCAAATAAGGCATACCAGGTTTTACCATGATCATATCTGCACCTTCTTGCAGATCAAAACCAACTTCCCGTAAGGCTTCGTCCGAGTTTGCAGAATCCATTTGATAGGTTTCTTTTCCACTGCAAAGTCTGTTGCCTGCACCGACAGCCTGACGGAATGGCCCATAAAAAGCAGAGGCATATTTGGCCGCATAAGACATGATACAGGTTAGCTCTAATCCTGCTTCGTCTAAGCCTTTGCGGATTGCACCGATACGGCCATCCATCATGTCAGAGGGGGCAATGATATCCATCCCCGCTTTCGCTTGGTTAATAGATTGCTTGATAAGAATTTCGACTGTTTCGTCATTTTGGATATAGCCATCTCTAACGATTCCATCATGGCCATGAGAAGTATAGGGATCTAGGGCGACATCTCCGATAAGCGTGAGATCAGGACAAGCGTCTTTCAGCGCTCTTGTTGCTTGGCAAACAAGATTGTCTGGATTGAGCGATTCAGATCCTTTTTCATCAAGTAAGTGCGCCGGTGTTGCTGGGAAGAGGGCTATCGTGGAAACGCCAAGAGAAATTGCCTCTTTCGCTGCGGCTACGGCAAGATCTATGGAAAGGCGGTTCACACCCGGCATTGACGGGACGGCTGTTTTCTCTGCTTTACCTTCAGTGATGAAAATAGGCCAAATGAGGTCTTTTGGGCTCAAATGATTTTCCGACACCATCGCCCGAATGGAAGGGTTTTGACGTGTTCGACGTGGGCGGGAAAGGGGGAAGGAAGGAGAGTAGGAAAGTGCCATAAGAAAAACTCACGATTATTTTGTGTAAAGCTCAACAGAGACCTTTAATGAGCCTTTTTTCTTATAGCTTAAGTTTAAAAGTTTATAAATTAATATCGCCCAGCTGCTAATCCATTACCAATTGCTATTCCTTGCATGCTTAAACCATTTTCAATAGCTAAACCCTGATTTTGAATTGCTAGGCTTCTATTTAGTGAATTCATATTTTGCTGTGCTTGTTCGTGAGCCATAGCTTCTCTTTGCAAAGCAACCTGAACTTCCATTGCTGTTAAGGCAGGTCTATTGCCAGTAAATTGTTTTTTTGAATTAAAACAGGAAATTGTTTGAGGATTATTTGAGCTATATGTACTATAACGAACGCAATTGGGTCCTCCCACGTAAAAGAAATTTCCGTTTACGCCTTGTACATGATCAGAAAGAAACATGTCGCAGGATGTTAGAGATAGAAATAAAAAGGTCGCTTGACAGCATTTTTTTGCTTTCACAGAAATATTTCCAAATTAAGAGTTGACGATGTTAAGCTATTTTTGGAGATATTTTATCGTAGATCGTAGCAAGGAGCGGTGGATTTTAAATATTCAACTCTCTGCTTTGGCTAGGACTATTATTTTAAAGGATAAATTGATTCATGCCTCATTCCTCCCATCTTGATTGTCAAACATTTTTTGAAGGTTCTTTGAGGGCAGAGGATTCCGAATTAAGCGATATTATTTTGCAGGAACTGTACCGTCAGCAGGACGGCATTGAGCTGATTGCTTCGGAAAATATGGTTTCTAGGGCTGTATTAGAGGCGCAAGGATCTGTTTTTACCAATAAATATGCCGAAGGACTGCCAGAGAGACGTTATTATGGCGGTTGCGAATGTGCGGATCTGTTAGAAAATTTAGCAAGAGAACGTCTCAAGAAACTGTTTAAGGCTGGTTATGTGAATGTTCAGCCGCATTGCGGTTCTGCTGCGAATATGGCCGCTTACATGGTTACCCTGAATCCAGGGGAGAAGGTTTTGGGAATGTCTTTGCCAGCAGGGGGGCATCTTACCCATGGGGCTAAACCCAATTTCTCAGGAAAATGGTTTGAGGCCGTGAGTTACGGCGTTAAGAAGGAAGACGGCACACTTGATTATGATGAGATGGAAGAAAAGGCTCGAACAGAGCGCCCTAAGCTGATTATCGCAGGCGGGTCAGCTTATGCACGCATTATTGATTTTAAACGCTTCCGTAAAATTGCAGATGAGGTAGGCGCTTTTTTCATGGTGGATATGGCGCATTTTGCAGGCTTAGTCGCCGCAGGGCTTTATCCTAATCCATTGGAATATGCCGATATTGTGACCTCCACAACGCATAAGACCTTACGGGGTGCGAGGGGCGGAATTATTTTGACCAATCATGCGGATATTGCAAAAAAGATGAATTCGGCTGTTTTCCCAGGGTTACAAGGTGGTCCTTTGCTTCAAGCCATTGCTGGCAAAGCGGCAACTTTTGGAGAGGCGTTAAAGCCCTCTTTCGGAGCGTATCAGAAACAGGTTTTGGCAAATGCGAATGCTTTGGCTGAAGGTTTATCGCAGGCAGGCTTTGATCTCGTAACAGGTGGAACAGATACCCATCTTTTACTTGTTGATTTACGCCCTAAAGACATTACAGGAAAAGAGGCTGAAGAACTTCTTGGCCGTGCAGGGTTAACGGTTAATAAAAATGCTATTCCGTTTGATCCTCAAAAACCTATGGTGACGTCTGGGGTTCGTTTGGGAAGTCCTGCGGCCACGACAAGGGGATTCGGAACCACAGAATTTAAACAGATTGCTCATTGGATTGATGAGGTTTTAACGCAAGGACGCCATAAATCTTCTGTGGTGGAAAAAGTCCGTAGAGAGGTTTCTGATCTCACACGCAAATTTCCAATTTACAGCAGGCCTTGGGGATAAAAATTTCTGAAATAAAGATGAAGAAGCTTAATTTGCAAGCTTCTTCATTTCTTTTGAGAATTGTGCAGGTGTGATTGCACGGATATGTTGTCCGAGTTTGCGTTCCAGTTCGAGTAAAATTTTACGGTCTTCTGGGGCGATAAAAGAAATGCTTTCGCCCCTTTTGCCGGCACGTCCTGTACGGCCAATGCGGTGGATATAGGCATCTGTTGTTTTTGGAAGATCGTAATTGAGAATGAGGGTGACTTTTGAAAGATTAAGTCCTCTTGCGGTCACATCTGTGGTGATAAGCCAATGCGATTTCCCTTCTTCAAAAGTGCGCATTGCGCTTTTGCGCTGACCTTCCGTTAGCCCCCCATGTAGAAGAACAGGCTGAGCGTTTTGCGGTGCGATTTTACGGAGTTCTTTAAATAAGAGTTCGGTTTCTTTTCGTGTGTTTGCAAAAAGGACTGTTCCTTTGGGAAGTTGGCTTTGCTCTGCCTGCGTCAGAATAAGGGGAAGCTTTTCTTTGATACTCCCTAAGATAACGGCCTGTTGGCGGATTGGCGGCAGTTTTTTTTCAGGATTTGCGTCTTGGAGTGTGAAAAGGGGCATTTCTCCAAAGCAATTTTTGATTTCCTGCTTAATTTCAGGTGCAAAAGTAGCTGAAATAAGAAAAAGCGAGATATTTTCAGGGAAAAAACTGTTTAGAAGATGCGTCTCTTCGATAAATTCAGGTGAGAAAAGGCGGTCAGCCTCATCAAAGGCCACGAAAGAGAGGCGTGTGCTAGGAATAATGCCTTTTTCTAAAAGGGTTAAAATACGTCCTGGCGTTGCGACAATAATATCTGCATCAGCAGGCGAAAAATCTTCTGGATCATGACTGCCTGCAAAGGAAATAAGCACGTTAAAATTCAACTCTTTACAGAGTTTTTTTAACATTGCACCTGTTTGGCGAACCAGTTCTCTTGTGGGGGAAATAATAAGAAATAATGGAGCATCCCCCTGATACGCTTGGAAATCCTGCGTATAAAAATGGAGGAGATGTTCAATGCCAGGTAAGAGAAAGGTAAGGGTTTTACCTGTTCCTGTTGGTGCTTGGAGTAAAGCACGGGAATTTTTTAAAAGAGAAGGAAGCAGTTTTGCTTGTGTTTTGGAAGGGCGTTCAAATTTATTTTTTTCCAAAATCTCTATAAGAGTGGGAGAAAGGTTAAAGCCTCTGAAGGAGGAGGGGCCGTTATCGTTTTTTTGAGCGTTTTGTTCAGTCATAAATTCGAAGATGTTTTTTAGAGCGTAAAGTTATGGGCAGAATGCGAAAAAATAAAATCCGGAAAGCCGCCTTAATCGGCGAAGATTTTGTAGGAATGCAGGCGCAGCTTTTTGGATTGGTTGAGCGCTTAGGCTGGGAGGGGCGATTCTATCCTGTTTATCGAAACTTTTCCAGATTAACGATGCAGGCCTTGCGCTTAATGCCGTTTTGGCTGGTAAAAATCTTTTTTAAAAAGCGGTTGCCTGTTTTAGATAAAGAGACGGATATTGTCCTTTCTATTGGGGGCTTTGGTGGGTGGATAGGGTTGATGCTGGCAGATAAATACGATTTGCCTATCATTCAGATTCAAAATCCCCGAAGGAATTTTAAAAAATATGCCCTGATTTTATCGGGAGACCATGATGAAATCAGCGGTCAGAATATTTTATCTCTGCCAATGGCTTTGCACGGCATTACCGGGGCTGTTTTGAAACAAGAATTTTTGAACTGGCAAAATAAGCTTAATCAAGAAAGGAAGACACCTTTTTTGGGCGTTTTGCTTGGGGGAAATAATGGACGGCATATTTTTGACAGGGAATGTGCAGAGAGGCTCTCTCAAGAAATCAGGGCGTTTTTAACAAAAAAATCAGCCTATGCCATTATTGTCGCTTCTCGCAGAACACCAGAGTTTATTCTCAGAATTTTAGAGGAACATCTTCAAAACCTGCCTGTAACATTTTGGAAAGGAGAAGGAGAAAATCCCTATAAGGGGGTTTTGGCTTGTTGTGATGTTTTATGTGTAACAGAGGACAGCGTTTCCATGTTGTCTGAGGCGGCCGCAACGAAAGCCGCTTTGGGAATTTTTTCTCTAAAAGGGCATTCTAAAAAACTGGAAAAATTTCATAAATTCCTGTTTAGTACAGGGCGGGCGCAAGCTTTCACGTCCGATATGAAACTAGGCGAATTTCAGCCACTCGACAGTGGAGATAAAGCGGTCGCTGAAATTCAAAAACGGTTTCTGCTTTAAGGCGAAGAATGTGCTGATGGAAAGCATTTATCTGTTTTGGGAAATGAACCATGCTAAACCTTCAGACTTTTAGCGCCAAAGGCGGCAACGGCAATGTTTTATATAAGGCTTTAACCCATCCGCTAGCGGCAAAAGCGCTTTTTGAGCTGGAAGCCTTCTTTCAAGGAAAAGAATTTTATCTTTTTGATCCGCATGGTTATTTTGAAGATTTAAAAGCCCTTTATCCCACCTTTTCCCCTTCTAAAATTTTCACACAGGAAGTGGATCAGATCGGGAAAGAAGATGGACAGGGCGGAAAGTTACACTCTTTGCTTGAGATGAAGCACTTTCCTAAAAAGCCCTTGCTTGTACTTTCCTTTGATGGCGAAAAAGTGAAAGACCGCTTAGGAAATTTTTTAAAAGAGTGGGAATTTTATGATTTAGGAAAGGCCCGTCTGCCGAGGGAATTTACACGGGCAGGGCGTTCTTATTTAGATAAATGCAATTTTGTAACGAATTTCGCTTTTTTTAGAGAAAATGAAGCCTTTCATACACGCCTCACAACGGCGAATTACTGGACAGGCTATGGCGGACAGAAAATTGCCTATTGGTGCCGTTTATTCGATGAAAAAGGACAGGTTTTACAAGATTGGATTGAAACGCCAAAGGGAAAAGATGCAGGCGTTATCATTGATAGCCGTGAAATCAAAACACGTTTTAATCTGCCAGATTTTACAGGTCAGATTTTTATCCATGTACAGGGAGGCGCTGGGCACGATGTTTTAAAATATGCCCTTGATGTTTGGGGGAAGGGTGAGAATCCGTCCCTTTCTGTTACTCATGATGCTAATAGCTGGCCCTCACGTTATTTTTCCTCTTTGCCAGCTCCTGAAAAAGATGAAAAATTGATTGTTTGGATACAAAACAGCCATGCAATGCCAATTCCTAAAGACGGTATTGGATTTTGTCCAATGGGCCATCGAGAGGAGATGAGGTGTTTACCGCATGAGATTGCGCCTTATGCGACAAAAGCATTGGATGTTGGCGCTTTATTCCCAGAGATGAAATGGCCAGCCCAGTTTGAAATGATGGGGGGAAATTATGTTGTGCGCCCCCGTTATGAAATTGTGAAGGGCGAAAAAACACGCATTGCGCATTTAAACGTTGAGCGTTCAGATTTAATACCAGCAGAAGAAATCGGAACGCCCCTCAAAGAGGTCGGAAGAGGCTTTATTTTACCCTTTCCAATTTTAAATCCAGATGAATATGAAACATGGCTTCAGCCCAATCCTATGTCTGAAAAAGTAAAAACACTTCCTTTAAGCGTTGCACTTTATAATGAAAACGGAAAAGAGAATTCTGTACATTTTTTAGGAAATTTACCCAGAGATTTTAAAGAAGCATTTCCCTTGCACGAATGGGCAAAAGAGGCAGGGCATGGCAACCTTTTTTATGATTTGAAAGAGGGTGGAGCGCCAGATGGCTGGCTGCATGCGACAATTCGCTTTAAACATAAAAAAACAGGCCACATGGCGGAAACAAGCTTTGGCGGACATATTTATAATACGCAGATGGTCTGGCGGAATGAACCGCAATCTTACGCAGGATCAGCCCCGGGACTTAGCACACGCATTTTCTTAAAAATTGGCTATGAAACAGAAAAAGAAAGTCTAAAGAGTTTCTGTTGGCTGATTTACCCTTGCTCAAAGACTTCCAGCGCAGAAAATTTCCCTTCTGAAACAAAATTGATTTTAATCAATGAGGCCGGAAAAGAAATTGCAAAAAAAGAAATTCACCTTCAACCAAACGGCTCTTTTCTGATTAAACCACATGAAATTTTCGGTGAAAAATTAAAAGAAGCTGGCGAAGGCGGATACGTCCTTATCCGAGATAAAACAGTCCGCCTTTTTGGTTATCATGGTATTATGGGTTTAGGAGATCGTTTCTCTTTAGACCACATGTTTGGGTTTTGATTCAAATGAAACTAAAAATTATAGGGACAATATTGCTATTCGCTTTGCCTCCCTCATACGCTACTGCTGCGATTGTTAGTTCTGTTTTGCATTCTAATAGTCCTATCGACTTAGCTTTGTTTGGTGATTTTAAAGAAAAATTAAACAGAGCTGCTTGGATCGTGAAAACACAAAACAATAAAAGTTCAGATCAAAACGAAGTGCAAGAAGCTACTGATTTCCTATCTTCTTTAGGTATAAAATCTAATCTTGGCTGGGAAATTGTCGAAAGCTCCTATGTTCCATTACTAGATGGAATAAAGGATTTTAAGGGACGCCAGTTATCTTGGAAGAAAATGAGTGTAGTGACCAAATGGAAGAACTCTGATGAAGGAGAATATAGAAATACGTGTACGATTGTTTCTGGTGCAATGGATAAAGAGTTTTCACGCTGGAGATATTTAACCTTTGTTCCTTGCTCAGAAAAAGAGAGTCAAATTGCAGTAGGTAAAATAGAAGTAAAACCTAATACTTCCAAACTCAGCAATTCAAAAAGCGCAAATAATCCTTTTGCCAGTTTAAGCGATGTTAGTTTTGATGGCGATCCGTCTGATATGCGCCATAAAAAAGGGCAAAAAGGCGGTAATAAAGGTGCTATTGATTATGGACGGATGGGACCATTTAGTGGAAATGGAAAATTGGGCACACCTTACATCAGCAGTACAACGATTAAAGGCGTTAGTTCTGGTTATGGTGCGGAGCTGGATACTTGGATTCGTGAGCATATTTCTTACCCAGATGATGCCGTGCGTCAGGAAATGGAAGGGGCGAGTGCTGTACATGTCCGCCTTGACCGCAAAGGCAATGTCCAGCAGGTCTTTATCAAAGGCTCTTCTGGATATGGCACGCTGGATATGGCGACTGTCAGCATTTTCAAAGATCAAAAACTGCCAGATGTTCCTGAAGATATGAAGGGCGATCATTTTGATATAGATATTCAAGTTAATTATTTACTTGTTAGGCATTAATAAAAGCTTTTTCTCGTGATGACTATTCCCTGTGAGCTAAAGTAGCGTCTCTTTTATTTATCATGGTATTATGAGCCGTAGGAGAGCGTTTTTTTGTACTTTATTAAAATTAACATGGAGCTTTAGAATGTCAAAAAGACTTGTTCAAAATAAAGAAGAGATTATTGAAAACATCAGAGCATTTCATACTTTTGTTGGGTTAAGACGCACTGCTGAAGACGAAAAAGAGTACAAAGATAGGGTTTGGGACGCTATTTGGATTATAAAAAGTAGGATTGGAGAAGACTATTTTTGGACGCCATCCAAATTTGTTGGTTATTACCGCAATAATAAACCAAATACTTTGGCATTTCATCGGAAGCAGAAAGCAATAGATGGGTCTGATGGAAGAGAGACGACGCCAAAACTTAAAGGACTACTATTAGAAATTGATCCAAAAATTTATCCAATAGTTGAAGGAGATGCGGATTATGATCAGATAGATAACGAGTATAAAGCCTTTCAAGAAAAGATATGCGGTAAATCTTCTAACTATGGTACTGCTGAGATTAAAAGAAAATATTGGGTTCTGGGTGAAGAGTTTTCGATTTAAAAATAATAAATGCATTATTATCTTCCCCTTATGATGTTTATTTGCCAGATTGGTTGCCTGGTATCATTAAATAAAATTATGAGGGGAAATGTGAATGTCTATTTTGTCCCGTTCACCTAAGCGGCGGTTTTTTGCAAGTCTTTTGGGCGCATCCTTTTTGTCCACTGGGATTTTTGGGGCGTTTTCAACCGCCCATGCCGAAGAGGGGATGTGGACATTTGATCATCTTCCGATTAGCCAAATTAAGGCAAAATATGGCTTTGAGCCTGATCAGGCTTGGATTGAGCATTTAACAAAGTCTTCTGCACGTCTTTCCATGGGCTGCTCGGCGTCTTTTGTTTCTGGCGATGGGCTGGTGATGACAAACCATCATTGCGCTGTGCCTTGCCTAAGCGATATTTCCGATAAAAAACATGATTATTACACAAATGGATTTTCTGCGAAAAGCAATGCAGAAGAACGCCAATGCCCTGGTCTAGAAGTGGATCGTCTCGATAAGATCACGGATATTTCGGATAAAGTCAGCCAAATTACGGCAGGGAAAGAAGGGGACGCTTATAATAAGGCGTTAGAGGCCTATAAGGCGCAGGTGACCAAAGAATGTGTCGGTGAAGACAAGGCAAAATGGCGTTGTGATGTTGTGACGCTTTTTCATGGGGGAAAGACTGCTTTATACCGTTATCGCCGTTATAACGATATTCGTATTGTGACTGCGCCGGAGCAGGCGATTGCGAATTTCGGGGGCGATCCTGATAATTTCACCTATCCACGGTATGATCTCGATTATTCCTTTATGCGTGCCTATGAGGACGGAAAGCCTGTCCATACAGAATTTTTAAAATTTGATGTAAATGGGCCAAAAGAAGGCGACCTTGTCTTTACTTCTGGAAATCCGGGACGGACACAGCGTGAATATACCGCCTCTCAGCTGATTTTAGAGCGTGATTTGAATAATCCACGCTTGCTGAATTATCTTAATTTGAAAGAGGGCATGCTTTGGCAGTATGGCAATGAAAGCGCAGAACATCGTGTTCAATCACAGGATACGCTCTTTTTCATGCTTAATTCTCTCAAAGCCATCTCTGGCACACGTAATGCCTTGACGGATAGTCAATTTATTCAAAGCAGGGAAAAGCAAGATGCCTCTCTTGAAAAATGGATGAAGGCTTCTCCAGAGCGTGTAAAAGCTTACGGTAAGCCGTTCGATGAGATTGAAAAAATTATTTCAGTTCAGAAAAAAATTGGTGATGAAGCCTTTATCTGGGCTGTAACAACCAGAAGTGGCGCATTGCACGAGGCTTTGGCCTTGGTTGAAAGTGCTGACCAGCGTCAAAAACCAGATGCAGAGCGTGATGCCGGTTTCCATGACAGTGAATTGCCCGCATTGGAAGCCAATCTTTTGGCAGAAAAACCTTTCTACTCTGATTTTGAAACCGCCAATCTTGCGCTTGATTTAACCTACGGACGTCAGATTTTAGGGCCAAATGCTGATTTGCCAGTTTTACTTTTAGGGAAAGAAAATCCTGATAAATTGGCAGCAAGACTGATTAAGGGTACGAAACTCGGAGACGCCAAAAATCGTAAGGCACTTTATGAGGGCGGACAAAAAGCGATTGATGACTCCAAAGATCCTTTAATTGCGTATGCAAAACGGATTTATCCTGCATATCATAACTTTAAAACCAATTACCGCAATCAGGTTGAAATTCCATTGCGTAAAGTTGGGGAAGTCGTTGGAAAAGCACGTTTTGAACAGGCCAAGAGCTTGAAACAAGATGGCAATCTCTATCCTGATGCCACTTTCTCCCCACGTCTGTCTTATGGGCAGGTCAAAGGCTGGACAAATGCGCACGGCAAAGAGATTGCCCCCTTCACTAATATTGAAAATCTCTACCGCCATGCAACAGGTGAAGAGCCTTTCAAACTGCCAGATTCTTGGGTTAAGGCAGAATCAAAATTAACCGCTTCTGTTCCTGTAAACTTGGTTTCAACCAATGATATTATTGGCGGTAATTCAGGATCGCCTTTGATTGATAAGAAGGGGGACGCTGTCGGTCTGATTTTCGATGGAAATATTGAGGGGCTGGTTGGCGACTATTATTATGATGGGAAGGTCAATCGGGCAGTTTCTGTGGATACCGCCGCCATTGCGGAGGCTTTGAACAAAGTTTACGGTGAGGCCCGTTTGGTAAAAGAATTGGAAAACGGAAAACAATGATAAGTTTTTCGAAAGAATATTCTGACAAGAAAGGATACATTTCGGTGTATCCTTTTTGTTTAAAAACCTCTTGTTGAGTCTTGTGTGAGCTGGTAAAAGCACTTTATCTGCTCTTGATGAAATTCGAGCGTAAGGACGCATAGCTCAGCGGTAGAGCACTGCCTTCACACGGCAGGGGTCACAGGTTCAATCCCTGTTGCGTCCACCATCTCCACGTCTCCTAATAAATTATAAGAAGATTGCGTTCTTGGCCTATTTCTCGTGTGCCTAAATTTTTAGGAATTAACGGGAAGTTCTGGCGAGAAGAGAGTCCAGCCTTTATCCTCTTTTGAAGGCGGAGTGATTTTCATCGGCGTTGCATTTTTAATGTGAAGGCTGATGTCTAATCCCATGAGCGAACGTAGGGCACGAAAAAAAGTGCCATGGGCTACGATGAGAGATGTGCCTGAAAGTTGATTGATTTTATTAACTGCTTCTCCTGCACGTTGTTGAAGGTCTTGGAAACTTTCGCCTTTTTCTGGAAAAACTTTTCCTAAAAGCCAGTTCTCATACCAAGCTTCCAGTTTTTTGCCTTCATATTCTCCAAAATTGGCTTCAATAAGGGATTCATCGATTGTTAAGGGCAGTAAAACAGAGGTTCGTTTTTGAATTTCCGCTTGAATAAGCTGAGCCGTTTTTGTTGCACGGATTAGGGGGGAGGCGACAATCCGTTCAAAAGGATGCTCGGAGTCTTTAAAATAAGCGGAGAGCGCAACGCCAGCTTGTTTTGCCTGTGTCTCTCCTAACTCTGTAAGAGGATCATCGACACGCCCATTGGCTAATTTATGAATATTCGCTGCGGTCTGCCCATGCCGGCTATACCAAAATTCTTTTTGGATTAGTTTTACAGGAACGCTCATAAATTTTCCCCTTACGTTTTTTTCAGTCTGTATGAAAATAAATGTCCTTTAAATTATCATAATTTTTTAAAATCAATGCAGAAAAAAAGCGTTTAAGAGAAACTGAAATAGTTATGCAGATAAGGTAAAACTTGAAGTGTTCCATGATAGAACATCTGGCATGAGACAAATAAAATAACGATGAGTCCCATCCAGCTCAGCCACTTATATTTATTTAAGAGCTTAGTAATTTTCTCTGTTGCAAGAATAATGAGAATAACACTTAGAATAAGCCCTAAAATCATGATGACAGGGTGGTTAGAGGTTGCGCCAGCAACACCAAGGACATTGTCGATGCTCATAGAAACGTCTGCAACAATGATTTTAAAAATAGCATCTTTTTTGGATGTCGCAGGCGTCATATCTTCGGTTTCAGCGTCTGAAATAATTTCCTTATAGAGCGTATAGCAAACCCAAAGCAGCAAGACAGCGCCAATTAAAGAGATGCCAGGAAAACGCAGGAGCTGAACAAGGAGAAAGGATAAAACACAGCGGACAAAAGCGCCAAAACCTGCTCCGAAAATCAAGGCAGATTTTCTGTCTTTTTCTGGAATATGACGGACAACCATTGCGAGGAGGATTGCATTATCCCCCGCAAGAGAAAGGTCAATAAAGGCTGTTTCCAGCAAAATTCCAGAATTTGTTAACAGATGAGCAAGCATAATAATCTTAATTTTATCAAAATATCAAAGCGGCCATTCATAGCATAGATTTGTTGTGTATGAAGCACGGGAGTTAAGAATATTTGTCTAATGCAAAAGGTTTTTTGTTATTCTGAGAGATTGTTGTTTTATCTCTGGAGGAAAATCATCTCTTTTAAGATTACAAGATGCTTTTCTTATTCTTTTCAGCTATTATATTGCGCACCACTTTTATTTTGAAGATTTTTGGGGATTTATGCAAAAAGGCAAGCAGACTCTTGTAATTAAATTAGGAACTTCTGTCCTTACAGGCGGATCTTCTTGTCTTAACTATGCTCATATTTTGGAAATAGTGCGTGAATGCGCCCCTTTGCATAAAGCAGGTCACCGTATTGTTATTGTGACTTCTGGAGGTGTGGCTGCGGGTCGTGATCTTCTGAAAAATGTTGA
This sequence comes from Acetobacteraceae bacterium, assembly GCA_004843345.1. NCBI lineage: Bacteria > Pseudomonadati > Pseudomonadota > Alphaproteobacteria > Acetobacterales > Acetobacteraceae > Acetobacteraceae bacterium. The sequence continues at coordinate 172,665 of CP039460.1, read as the reverse complement.
GTTAAAAAAGAAATTTAGTAATAAGCGCCTTTTTGCAGCGGTCGGACAAATCCGTTTGATGGGATTTTGGGAAAAATTATTTTCCATCTATGACATTAATATTGGTCAGATGCTTTTGACCCGTGCAGATATGGAGGACCGTGAGCGTTTTTTAAATGCGAGAGATACGCTTCATGCTTTGCTTGAAAATGGCATTATCCCTGTGATTAACGAAAATGATGCCGTTGCGACCGAAGAAATTAAAGTCGGTGATAATGATAATCTTTCTTCGCTCGTTGCGATTTTAGCGGATGCCGATAAGCTTCTTCTTTTGACGGATCAAGAAGGACTATTCTCTGCCGATCCCCGCACTAATCCAGAGGCAACCTTAATTCAAGAAGTCGATAAGGTGGATGATAAGCTCCGTCAAATTGCGGGAGACAGCATTTCAGGCTTGGGAACAGGCGGTATGAGTACAAAAATTCAAGCCGCACAGGTTGCTATCCGATCTGGCGTGGAGGTCATTATTGCCTCTGGGAGTAAGGTTGGGGTGATTGGCAATGTTGTTGCCGGACGGCCTGTTGGAACACGTTTCCATATTCCGGAAGTGCCTGTTGAAAGCCGGAAAAGATGGCTTTTTGGCCCTCCGCCTGCGGGAGATATTCAAGTGGATGACGGCGCAATTGAGGCCGTTTTAAAGCATGGAAAATCTTTGCTGCCAAAAGGCATTGTCTCTGTAAAAGGTGATTTTTCGAGAGGCGTTGTTGTGCGCATTCGGAGTGCTTCTGGGAAAGATATTGCGCATGGTGTGAGTTGCTATACGAGTGATGCGCTCAGGAAAATTGCAGGAAAACATTCTAAGGAAATCAAAGAGATTTTGGGATATGATTACGGAACGGTTGCCATCCACCGTGATGATATGATTTTAAGTTAAGGAATTCGGAAATGTCGCAAATGATTGACTTAAACGCCATGGGAAAAGCGGCGAAAGAGGCTTCTTGGAAGTTAGCAACGCTTAGCAGTGCGGAGAAAAATCAGGTTCTTTTAGCGATTGCGGATGCGTTAGAAAAAAATGCTTCTCTTATTTTGAATGCAAATGAGAAGGATATGGCAGATGCCGATCAGAATGGCCTTTCGGAAGCTTTGAAAGACCGTTTGCGTTTGGATAAAGAGCGCCTTTCCGCCATTGCAAATGATGTACGCCAGGTCTCGCGTTTGGCAGATCCTGTTGGTGAAGTCATAGATGGCAAAAATCTTGATTCAGGCTTGAAAATTGAGCGCCGCCGTGTGCCTCTTGGTGTCGTTGGCGTCATTTATGAGGCACGACCTAATGTCACAGTGGATGTCGCATCTTTGTGCTTAAAGACAGGAAATGCCGTTATTTTGCGCGGCGGTAAGGAAACCTATCGTACGAATGCTGAAATGGTTTCTGTGATTCAAAAAGCACTTTCTGATTTTGGTTTGCCAGCGTCTTCTGTACAGGCGATAGATAATCCAGATCGTAAATTTGTTTCGGAACTGCTGCGTTTGGATCAATATGTGGATATGCTTATTCCACGTGGCGGCGCAGGTTTGCATAAATTATGCCGAGAACAGTCTACAATTCCTGTTATCACAGGTGGGATTGGAGTCTGCCATATTTATATGGATGAAACAGCTGATTTAAAGAAATCTTTGCCTGTTATTGAAAATGCCAAAAAACAGCGTCCGAGCGCTTGTAATTCCTTAGAAACACTCTTGATTCATCAGAAGGTTGCAAAAGAGTTTTTGCCGATTTTATGCAATAGAATGCAGAAAATTGGTGTGACGTTGCACTTGGATAAAAATATTTTGCCATATTTAGCTAAGAGCGATGCGCTTCCTGAAAAGACAATTTTAGTGACAGAAGAAGACTATAAGAATGAATTTCTTTCTTTGGATTTGAATGTCAAAATTGTTGAAAATTTTGAAGAAGCACTTGCACATATCCGTCATTACGGGACACAGCATTCAGACGCCATTTTGACGCAATCGATCCAAAATGCAGAACGTTTTACGCAGGAAGTTGATTCCGCAGCCGTTTATGTGAATGTCAGTACCCGTTTTTCAGATGGTGGACAGTTTGGCTTAGGGGCGGAAGTTGCTGTTAGCACGCAGAAGCTTCATGCGAGAGGCCCGATGGGATTAGAGGCTTTAACGACTTATAAGTGGATTGCTTTTGGGGATTATTTAAGTCGTTCTTAAATGTTTTTCTCTAAGAGATGAATGCTCCTTTAGAAAATGGGAATTCCTTCCTATATAGGAGGGAGTAAATTTTTCTTGTGAGACTAAGGATTTATGACAAAATTTCATTCTATTTTATTAGGCGCAGGCTGTTTTTGGTGTGTTGAGGCGATTTTAAAGGATTTGAGAGGAATTGTTTCGGTTCAATCTGGTTTTGCTGGCGGTGTATCAAAAAATCCCTCCTATAAAGAGGTTTGTACAGGGCAAACGGGACATGCTGAAGTTGTGAAAGTTGTCTATAATCAAGCAGAAATTTCGACAGAGACGTTGTTAGGCGTTTTCTTTACTATTCATGATCCTACCCAGCTGAACCGTCAGGGAGAGGATATTGGAACGCAGTACCGCTCTGTTATTTTTGGAGATAAAGCACAACAAGAAATGGCTCAAAAAGTCATAAACGATCTTGAAAAACAGGAAATATGGGAAAATCCTGTTGTCACAGAGATTCAGAGTGAGGCAGAATTTTGGCCAGCAGAGGCATATCATGAGGATTACTTTGCACGGAATCCAGAAAATCAATATTGCAGTGCGGTTGTTGCGCCAAAAGTGATGAAGGCGCGCAAGCTCTTTAGGGATCGTTTAAAAAATCCCTAAAGAAAAGAGATTCTTATTGAAGGCCTAATTTTCGGGAAAGACCGTTTACAGTTGGCGTTAGATCTTTTGGGGTGTTGGGATCTTCGCAATAATGCCAAGCCTCAAAAGGATATTCTTCCTCAAATCCTTGTGCGGTAATTCTTGCAACGCAAGTGGAAAGGGCTGTATTTCCGAAGTTGGCCTTTGCTTTTTCCTTTCCTTTTTCTGCATCTGGTGCGTTTTCGTCTATCTTTGAGAGGTGGGCGAGAATATCAGCGTTTGAAATCCAGTAAATAATAGGGCCGTGACCAACGCCGGCTTCGACTTCAGCAAGAACGCCGCCTTGATGGCTGTCTCCTTGAAACTCAAGCTCGGCATAGCGGCTCATCATTTCAGCAGGATTCCCTTCAAAGTTAATGCCAATTTCACTGAGACGGCTAAGGCTGACAGATCCTAACTTGTTGACACGGATAACAGCGGCGGGAACACCATGTTCTTTTCCAACGGAATCATTTACAAGAGCCAAAAATTCTGGACTTTTGAAATAGGCATTATGTGCTGCGCCAGGGTCTTTCTCTTCATCAGGGATGGTGCAGCCAGCTAAAGACAGAGAAAATACGGCAGAAGTGATGCCTAGCGTTAAACGCTTTTGCCAAGAATAAGAAGAAATGAAAGACATAAAAATACACTTATGAAAAAAGGTAAGGTAAAAATTTAATCAGTGGCATATAAGTTAATATTTTGTCGCTTGCCAAGAAATAGCTAAACATAAAACAATTCAATTTTTAGAATGTTGATGAAGGAAGGGCTACGTTTATCTTATGTTAAAGACACTCTTTAAAAGTGCTTTTGGGATTTCTCTTTCTATTTGCTTTTGTCTACCTTCTGTTAGCCGAGGCGTTGAAATAAAGCCGACAGTGCCTCTTCCTCCGAAATCGGATCAGTCTTACGACAAGCTTATTCCTGAAAATAGTCCATGGCGGCAAATGAATATTTTTGCCCAGCTGACAGGCGTATGGGAAAAAACGTCCCAAAAAATGTCAGGAGGTCATTCTAATATTCCAGCTTTTGCATGGCATTCTGATCAGGGCGCAAATCTAACTTTTTTTCTTCTGTCCCAAGATCCCTTAGCGCCCTCACAAACGGTCTCTCTTGAAGTGAGCAGTGATTTTTTCCAATGTGATGGAGATCCTTTGCGTCTATGGTTCACAAATCAAGAATATATTGATTTTGAACGTCCCATTTGTAATGAGAAAAATTTACTCGTTCAGAAAACCTCCTCTTCAGAGGATAAAAAATTGATAGAAGTGATCAGCCATGGAGGATTTCCTGTGATTCTTTCTCAGGCGAAGCAGGCTATTCTTGTGAGAAGTCTTTTAGCACCTAAAGAAATTACAGCCATTAATTGGTATAGAAGTCTTGTTAAATCGACTTCTGTCAGAGAAACAAAATGAATTTTGTTAGAAAATTTTCTGCGTTTTTCTTTCTTTTTTCAGGCATGTTTTGTTCTTTAGCGGAGGCAAAACAGCCTTCTTTAATGCCTCCTTCAGACTCTGAGATTTTTAAAAAAGACGCCGTGACAGCGTTAGATTCTCATTTTTGGAAGAAATTTGAGATTTTTCGTTCAAAAGAATTGAGTTGGAAACGCGAAAAGGCGAATGATTTTGCTTCACAAATAGGCTTTGAGTTGCCATCTTTGGATTTTTCAGATGATTATCCATTGATCGTTTTTCAGGTAATGCCACTTTTGAAAGAGGGCATAGGACAGCAGGTCGTTCTTTTTTTGAATCATGGAGACTTTCAGATTCAAGGAAACAAACCGATCCGTCTTTGGTTTGATAATGGCACATCTGTTGGTTTTTCACATGTTAAATGGGCAACGCATCCTGTTTTTGCCGTACTGAGCGATGAAAAGGAGAGTGCAAATATTTCTCGCAATATTCAAACAGGCGCTCTCCCTATTTTGATTTCTCAAGGAAAAGTGGCGCTTAGATTACGTTACAATGAAACTTTAGCAGGAACGGAGGATTTTCTTTGGTATCAAAAGGTCACGAATCCTAAAAAAAATACATCGCTTCAAAAACATATTCTTTCAAAAATGTTAGAATTGGATAAAAAGGCTTTAAAAAACGATAAAAAGAATGCTCTGAAGCACCAAAGTGCCCAATAAAGGCAAAGGAATTAACCATTGGCTGTTAAGAAAATTAGAGGATATTTTGCCTTTTTACTGGTTCTGTTTGCGAGTATTACTTTCTGTGCATGGGGAATTAGTTTTGGTATATGGTCGTCTTATTCTCGTTCTCAATCCAAGCTTGAGAAACATCGTTTGGCAGAAGCATTTCAGAAAGAGGCGCAGGTGCTCCCTGCCAAAAAACTAGATGACTCTTTTTGGACACAATTTAATATTCTTTCTGAGATTGATCTTTCGGTTTGGAAACATGGCGTAAATGATTTTGCAGGGCAGGTTTCCTATCCGTTGCCTGCAATTATGTCTATTTCAGAGAATGTTAAAATTCGTTGGGAAGTTATGCCACTGCTTGCCGAAGGAATCGGGCATGCGATTGATGTACGTTTGATAGATAAAAATTTTGCATGTCCATCCGTTTCAAAAGAACCTTTTTTACTCTGGTTTAATAATGGGCAATCTCTCCCTCTTTCTATCTCAAAATGTGGAGAGGTTGAAAATAATTTTGTAACGGATCCAACACAAAGCATTAAACTCTCCGGAATGTTGGAAGCTCAATTTGTGCCTATTTTGATTTCACAAGGTAAAAAGGCAATTCGGTTGCATTATGCTAAAACGGCAAAAGAGGATGAGATTTTTTCTTGGTATCGTCATATTTGTTTGCCGGAGGGGAATGCGCCTTTATTGGCGGATATTTTAGGTTGGTATATTCAGGCAACGGCTTTAAATCAGGATAGTTTGAATAATGTTGAATGGGGGAAGCCCCCTGTTGAAGTTACGAATTTCTTACCTTTTGCGTGATTTTTTGATAGAAGATAAGAAATGTTTTGCAGGAAATTTTTTTTTAGTTTTGCTCTCTTATTTTGTTTTGCAGGAGAAGCAAATGCCCAAATGGTTCTTTCATCGCCTTGGAGTTTTGGAAAACGTGAGGTTGAGGGGCTTCTTATTCCTTTTTTAAGTTGGCATGGACAAGACGATGTCACAAAAGCCAGCGTCAAAATTTATCGTGCGCCATCGTCCGTTGTGAAAGATGGAGATGGTTTGGTTGTCTCGCTTTCTCAAGGTGTTTTTCAATGTGATGGTGCGCCTTTAACGGTTGCAATGATGGATGGTAAACTTTTTGAGTTTTCAACGGACGGCGCATGCCATAATGGCATTATAGAGGTTCACTCAACACAAGATCAGGCCAATGAAATTTGGAGAGAAGTGCAAAAAGGCTCTTTGCCTTCAGGTGTACGGCAGAATAGCCATTATTTAGTATTGCATTCGGATGAACAATCAGAGTTAGCAGATTTTCAACGTATGAATGAGACGAGCGTTCAACTTGGCAATGATTCAAGTGCGTGGCGCACTTTTTCATCGGAGTGGAAGTTTTTATCGACGGATTTAAAAAGCGGTGCTTTTCCAACTTTGAGCTATGAAGGTTTGCTGGAAGACAGCCGTGTTCTTATTCAAATTTTCCGGATGCCGACATCTTTGGCACGTCAGCACGGTAATATTATGATTGCCATGGTTCCAGAAAGAGAGCCTTTTTCCTGTAATGGAGCTCCCATTCGGATTACGATGAGTGATGGGTCATTTTTTGATCTTTCGACAACAGGAAAATGTGTTCAAGGAATGGTTGAAGCCCATTCTTTGTCTTCACAAGAGGGCGATCTGTGGAAAAAAATTCAATCTAACATTTTACCGCAAGCCGTAGGGCTTGGAGATAAGGCCTATTTTAAGCTTTTGTCAGACAGTGAAAGCGGTTTAAAACAATTTCAGCAAGCAAATATGGCAATAGGATGAAGATTAGATTTAAACTCTTTACTTTTGTTGCTGTATTATTTTCGCTTACTTCTTCTTCCTCAAGAGCAGATAAAACTTGTCCAACTCTTTTTTTTGGAAATGAGCCACGAAGAACTGCTCAGCGTTTTACTTTATTATGCAGTGAAGATTTTGCTGTTGGTTATAATCTCGCCTTTAGGGATCCACTTTGGAGTGCGGAATATTTAACCCGTACTGAAATTCAAAAAGCCCGTGCATTGCATGGCCGTGCAAATTTTCATGAAGATCACCGTATTCCTCTTTATAAAGAGGCAAAATTAAGTGATTATCGAAATTCAGGTTGGGTAAGAGGGCATTTGACACCAAGTGGAGATATGCCAGACTGGCAAGCTCGCCAAGAGACCTATGCCCTAACAAATGTTATGCCACAGGATGCTAAAATGAATTCTGGGCCTTGGGAACATATTGAGCAGAAAACACGTTCTGTTGTGATAAAGGATGGTGAAGCCTACGTTGTAACGGGAGCAGGCTTTTTGCATTCTATGGGGATGATTGGAGAGGGCAGAATCAAGATTGCTTCTGCAATGTGGAAGGCAATTTATTTGCCTGAAGAGCATGAAGCGTGGGCATTGATGTGTGAAAACAGCACGCCTGCCTTTTGTAGAAGAATGACTCTTTCTCAGCTTAATAGGCTAACAGGAGTTCAACCCTTTCCAGCCCTTATTCGGAAGAAAGACTAAGGTTTTAAGAGATAACGTTAAAAACGCATTAGAAGTATCTTTAAAGAGAGTTGTTTAGATTTTTTCTAAATTAAGTTATGAAGTAACTCCTAATGTGGGGGAATAATTTTATACAGGCTTGGGGATAAGACAAGATAATGGGCTCAAAAGACGTAAAATATTTAACGATTAGTTGGGATCAGTTTCACAGAGATGCGCGCACACTTTCTGAGAGGCTGATGAGTGCTTATCCAAAAATTAAAGGTTTGATTGCCATTACACGAGGAGGATTGATCCCAACAGCTATTTTAGCAAGAGAAATGGGATGCCGTGTTATTGATACAATTTGTGTTGCAACCTATGCTCAGGAAGCAGGGACACGTGGAGAACCAAGAACATTAAAAGCGCCTCTTGAGTGTGCCGATGGTGAAGGATGGATCTTGGTGGATGATTTGGTTGATTCTGGTGTAACAGCTCAATTTGTTCGTGAAAAGCTTCCTAAGGCCACTTTTGCTTGCTTGTATGCAAAACCTGATGGGCGCGAGTTAACAGATTATTTTATTACAGAAGTCCCACAGGATACTTGGGTCTTGTTCCCGTGGGATACGGCTCCAAGTTTTGTACCGCCGCTTTCAAAAATTGATTAAAATTTTTAGATCATAAAAAATACTTGCCTGATGTCTTAAGAAGGACTAGAAGAGGGGGAGTTCGGGGCGTAGCGCAGCCTGGTAGCGCATCTGCTTTGGGAGCAGAGGGCCGGAGGTTCGAATCCTCTCGCCCCGACCATTTTTTGAAAGATTCCTAGTTTTAGGAATCTTTTTGTTTATGAGCGCCCTTAGCTCAGCAGGATAGAGCAACAGCCTTCTAAGCTGTGGGTCGGTGGTTCGAATCCACCAGGGCGCACCATCTCCTAAAATCCGTATAGCTATTCTTAACTTTTTATTTCTTTGTTGAAAGTATAAAAAATACTTGCCTGATGTCTTAAGAAGGACTAGAAGAGGGGGAGTTCGGGGCGTAGCGCAGCCTGGTAGCGCATCTGCTTTGGGAGCAGAGGGCCGGAGGTTCGAATCCTCTCGCCCCGACCATTTGTGATGATTTCTATTTTTAGAAAACCTTGTATTTTGCAGGATTGATATCTTGCCTATGAGCGCCCTTAGCTCAGCAGGATAGAGCAACAGCCTTCTAAGCTGTGGGTCGGTGGTTCGAATCCACCAGGGCGCACCATTTCTTAAAAGTTAAAAGAGATACACTTTTAAAAGCATATCTCTTTGGTAGAAATTAAGTAATTTTTCCAGCAATACAGGCAAAATAGGTTTTTGGTAAGCCTGTTTCCCCTTTTACTGTTGTTTCTGGGAACATTGCGATTTTAGCCTGTGCGGTGGTTTCATTATGTTTGGAGTCATTGCTTTCGCTATCATCTTCTCTAGCATGTCCAAAAATATCCCAAATAGAGGATTTACTATAAGCCTTATTATAGAGGTATGCTTTCGGCATAATTGTATAAAAAAGCGATAAGGTTGGCGGTGTAACGTTATAGCGTGCAATTTCTTTAATAGGCGGCTGTTCTTTTGTTGAAACAAAGCAAGTGTAGGGGACTGATGTTATTGAATTGATTTTATGAACCTCAACTTGACTAAAATAGCCTGACCAAGGCTCTTTCGCTGTAATAAATGATTTTTCAGAAAGAGGCTGTGGCAGAGAAAGGACAAGATTTCCGCTGTCTGGCAAAGAGGAAGCAATAGAATGTGTTGCGGCTTGTTGCCAATTGGCGGAAGGAGGTACTTTTCTCGTTTCTGTTTTAAAGGTAGAGCAGGCGGATGTCAGAAATGCAGGGATAAGTCCAAGCGCAAAAATTTTGAAGAAAGATTTCATGAAGTGCCTATCAAAGGGTGAAAAGAATTTTTCTCAGTTTATGTCAATTAGAGGGCGGTATCAAAGTGTTTCGTTTTTTGTAAATAATTACAAATAAATTCTTTGCATCAGGGGAGGAGCAGAGGACTTTCACTCTCTCTTGTGCTATTTCTAAGCCCTCTAATGAATTTAATAAGGAAATAATTATGACAGATCCTGTTTGTCCAAAATGTGCTTCTAAACACGCTTATCCAGATGGATCAGGGCTATGGATTTGTCCAGAATGTGCACATGAATGGAATCCAGACCTTATATCTTCTGAAGAAGCGGAGGGGGTTGTGAAGGATTCCGTTGGAAATATTTTAAACGATGGTGATACAGTTACTGTCATTAAAGATTTAAAAATTAAAGGATCTTCACAAGTTATTAAAGGTGGCACTAAAATTAAAAATATTCGTTTTGCAGATGGTGGGAATGGGCATGACATCGCTTGTAAAGTTCCAGGGATTGGGAATATGGATTTGAAATCGGAGTTTGTCCGTAAAGCTTAACGCTTTTTAAGAGGCCGTATATGTTCACGAAGTTTATTTTGATGCCAGCAATTTTGTTGACGCATATCACCGGTGGAGAAGTTGCAACGGTATATGATCTCCCAGGGCCACATTGGTTTAACAGCTCTTCAAGCTGTGAAGCCGTTGCTGAAGTCGGTAATCAGAATTTGCGTTCGGGAAGAGGACAAGCTTTAAGAATTGTGAGCGTTCAGAGTTATTTTGCTTGTCATTCTGTTTCTTTGGATGACAGTGATCGGGAAAATGTACAGAAGGCTCAGCCTAAGAGCGCAAATCTTACCTTAAAATAGTTATAAAAAAAGCCTCCTGAATAAGGAGGCTTTTTTTAACATGAAATGCTTAAATTATTTTGCAACGAATTCTTTTGTTGATTGCCAATGCAGAGGATTTTCCTCAGAGATAGGCGCATTTTTGGATGCAACGCATTCTAGGTAATGTCCGTGCTTAATCTGGATTTTAGAACCAAGAGAGAACGGAAATGGGCTGCCATAGTAGCAACCATGTGCATTCATTGGAAAACCATGTTTGAATGCTTTGTGTAGGAACATGTGCTTCCCATGTTCACCATGACATCCAACCAGAGCGTTGCCATGATCGCCTTCATTGAGGGCGCGATCACTTGGAGAAGCGTGTACGCTACCAGCGAAAGCAAGAGGAGCAGCGAGTAAAAAAGCGCCAGCAACAGCAAAAATTTTAAATGATTTAGACAAAGGAAACCTCCCTTTTTAAAGCAACAGGCCCAGATATCAATAAGGCCTGTTCTTTATGTAGTTAACTATTCTTAGAATCATATTATGCTTTTAAGTTTTCTTCAAGCGAGGAAAAAAGAAGTCAATATTTATTCAATTTCTGGTGCAGATAATCGGGTTACCAAGAGCTGCGTAATACGAAAACCATCAACGGCAACGACTTCAAAACGACAGCCGCTGGCTTCAACACGATCTGTTTTTCTTGCCGTACGGCGTAACTTATGCGTGACAAAACCACCGATTGTTTCAAAAAGTTCCTCAGCTTCTGAAAGATCAATTTCGAGCTCTTGTGCAACATCTGTTGTCGGCGCAGCCCCTTCAACAAGCCAAGAATTTTCATTTCTTTTTACAATGATTTGTTCTTCAAAGGGATTTGCTAGTCCTTGTGTGAGTGCGCCTAAAATATCTTTATAGGTGATGATACCAACAACAAGGCCATATTCATTTATGATAAGTGCAAATCCTGTATTATTTTTATCGAATTGCGCTAAAGCTTCCCATAGATTTAAACTTTCAGGAAGAGAAAGAACATCTCTTCTCATCGCACGCAAGCCACCCTTTGTTTTTTCAACCTTTTCAGCAAGAGGGGTCGTTTCATCGACGACAGCCGCTAAAACATCTTCAGAACGAATAGATCCTAAAACCTTATCGAGACTGCCAGAACAAAGTGGATAGCGGGAGTAAGGATGCGCCTGAACGAGAGGGCGTTGGCTTTCAAGGCTTTTTTGAACGTCTAGGTAAATAATTTCATCACGTGGTGTCATAGCTGATGGGACGCAACGATATTGCAGAGCCAAGACATTTTGAATCATTTGATGCTCATCTGTAGAAAGCGCCCCCGTGTTTACGCCTTCAATAAGGATAGCTTTAAGATCTTCTGGCGTTACTTGATGGGTTGCTGTTGCCGGTATTTTGAAGAGACGTAAGAGCCAGTCAGATAAATGAGAAAAGACAATGACAAAAGGGTATAAGGCGATGAGTGCCCACGCTGGAAACCAACCAACGGAGAGAGCAACTTTGTCTGGCATGCTCATGGCAATACGTTTTGGCAAAAGGTCTGCAAATAAAACGAATAGACCTGTTACAAAGATAAAGGCGATTACGCCGCCAATTTGGTAGCTTAGTACATGAGAAAATCCGAGCTTTTCAATTCCTTCAGCGAGAGAAGGACCAATCATGGCATCGCCAATAATACCGCCCAAAACACCAACAGCATTTAAACAGATTTGCAAAACGGTTAGAATTTTACCGCTATTTTGACGAAGCTTTAGAAAGTTGATCGCTCTTCTATCACCCGTATCAGCTAAGGCCTTGAGATGAACAGCGTTTGCGGCAGCAAAAGAAATTTCAGAAAGCGCAATAAGAATGGAAAGCCCAATAAGCGCAATCATTGCAAATAGCCCAGCAAGGCCTAGAGCAAGAGGATTATTTAAAAAAGAATTCATATTTGTGCTTTCTATATCCTTTAAGGAGTTTTTGTATCTGTTTCTTCTGTTTCAAGAAGTGTTAAATTTTCTGTTTGTAAGAATTTCAGCCACTCTTTTTCGTTAAGAAGCTTAATTCCAAGTTTTCGAGCTTTTGTTTCTTTTGATCCAGCCTTTTCGCCAAGAACAACGAGAGTGGTTTTTGATGTTACGCTGTCAGAGACACGTGCGCCAAGACGCTGAGCTGTATTTTTAGCTTCACTTCGTGTCATTGTTTGCATTGAACCTGTAAAAACAATGGTTTTCCCAGCCAAAAGCGCCTGCTGTGATGAAGGTACTTCATTTTCGATTTTAATAGCTTCTTCTAGATTTTGCAGGACAGCGAGATTGTGTGATTCTGAAAAAAATTCAACGAGAGCCTGAGCATTGAGAGGGCCAATACCTAAAATAGATTGTAGCTCAAGATGTTCAGGTGAATCTACTTGAACCGCTTTTAGCATGGATTTTTTCCAATGAGAGTAGCTTTCATAATGTTCGGCTAATAACCGGGCATTATGTTCTCCAATTTGGCGAATTCCTAGAGCGTAAATAAAGCGTTTGAGAGAGATTTTGCGTTTTTGGTTAATGGCAGAAAAAAGTTTTGTTGTGGATTGTTTTCCCCATCCTTCTAAGGCCGCAATTTCCTCTTTTTTATGTTCTAAATGAAAAACATCATCAGGTTTTAAAAGGAAACCCAGTTGAAAGAAGAGTTTGATAGATTGCTCTCCCAATCCATCAATATTGAAGGCATTACGAGAGACAAAATGAACCAATCGTCCTTCTGCCTGAGCTTGGCAGGTCAACCCACCAGTACAGCGCCAAACAGATTCGCCCTCGGGACGTTCGGCATGGGCGTGGCAGATGGGGCAAGTCTTTGGAAATTCAAAAGCTGTAGCTCGGTTATGTCCTTCTTGTTCCTCAATACGGGAGAGAATTTGAGGAATAACATCGCCTGCACGCTGTACGGAGACGAGGTCGCCTTCACGGACATCTAAGCGTTTGATTTCGTCCTCATTATGGAGAGTGGCTCTGGAAACCATCACACCACCAACATTAACAGGGTCCAAATGTGCAACAGGTGTTAATGCGCCTGTTCTACCGACTTGAATTTCAATTTTCTTAATTCGTGTTATGGACTGTTCCGCTGGGAATTTCCACGCTGTTGCCCAGCGAGGAACTCTTCCTGCAAAATCGAGTCTCTTTTGAAGCGTTAGATCATTTAATTTGAAAACAATGCCATCAATATCATAATCCAAAAAAGGACGTTTTTCAGACAGTGTTTTCACGAAGGATAAGGCTTCTTGCGGCGTAGAAAGCTTTTGAGAAAGTTGATTTGTTGGAAAACCCCAATTTTCAAGGGTTTTAAGAAGTTCTTCTTGTGTCGAAATCTCAATTTTTTCTTGGCCTGCGCCAATCGCATAGGCAAAAATAGAAAGGGGACGTGCAGCTGTGATTGAAGGATCTAATTGTCTTAAAGAGCCAGCAGCGGCATTTCGTGTATTCGCAAATATATTTTTACCAAGGGTTTCTTGCTGATGGTTTAGGGTTAGGAAATCAGACTTTTTCATATAGATTTCCCCTCGAATTTCCAATATTTCGGGGAAGGGAGAGGTAATTTCCTCAGGAACAATTTGCAGCGCCTTGATATTGGCTGTGACATCTTCTCCCATGGTACCGTCTCCACGGGTGGCTGCTGAGGTTAGGATGCCCTTTTCATAGATAAGATTTATGGAGAGACCGTCCATTTTTGGCTCGGCCACAAGTTCTAACGTTGAAACTTCTTCTGGTGTTAGATCTAAAAAGCGTTGCGCACGTTCAATGAAATCTGCAAATTCCTCAGCATTAAACACGTTTCCAAGAGAAAGCATTGGAATTTTGTGCTTATATTTTGGGAAACGTCCTTGAAGGGGCGCGCCAATTTGATTTGTAACGGCATCTGGCGTTTTTAAGTGGGGATATTTTTCTTCGAGACGGACAAGTTCACGGCGTGCTTGATCATATTCTGCGTCGGAAACAAGAGGGGCATCTTCTTGATAATATTTTGTGTTCCAAATTGAAATTTGATTTTCGAGACTTTTATATTTCTGAAGAATGAGAGGATCTATTTTTTTTGAGATAGATTTCATAAGGATTCCCTAAGAAGCGTTTTTGCGGCTTCACGCGCAGAAATTGTAATGGTTTCTCCAGCTAGCATGCGTGCAATTTCCTCAAGGCGCTCTTCAGAGGAAAGGGGGGTGATTTCTGTTCTGGTAGAACCTTTTTTTGGAATTTTTGAAATGCGATAATGCGCATCTCCATAGGCTGCAACTTGTGGACTATGCGTTACAGCAAGCGTTTGCCTTTGCATTCCGATACGATGCAAACGATTACCGATAGCCGCAGCCGTTGGACCACCTGCGCCAGAATCTACCTCGTCAAAAATAAGACATCCTGTAGATTCTTTCTCTGCTAAGGTCACATGCAAGGCAAGCAGTAAACGTGAAAGTTCTCCACCAGAAGCACCTTTCCCAAGGGGCGCAGCTGGAAGGCCTGGATTAGGAGCGACGGTAAAGACGATGGAGTCTTTACCATTAAGCCCCCATTTTGCCTCTGGAAGATCTGTGTGCTTCACTTCGAAAATTGCGTTCTCTAGTTTTAAAGAGGGAAGCTCTTTATTTACGGTCTTCCCAAGGGCAAGCGCTGCTTTAGCGCGTGAGGTTGAGAGTTTATCTGCCGATTCATGATATGATTTTTGGGCTGCTAAAAGATCTTTTTCTAGGCTTTCCTGATAAGTTTGCGCATTCTCAATGCTGGAAAGCTTTGTTTGAAGTTCTTCTAAGAAGGAAGCCAGATTTTCAACCGTTATATTATGTTTTCTGGCTTCTGCACGGAGGGCAAAAAGGCGTTCTTCTGTTTCTTCCAAAAGATGTGTATCTGTGATGAGGTCATTTCCAAGAAAATTGAGAAGGTTTTCAGCCTCTGCTAAGGCATTATCTGCTTCTCCCAGCGCAGAGAGAATTTCTGGCGCTCTGACTTCCCAAGAATCGTCAGCTTTATCAGTGGTGGGATTATCTTCAATCTCTTGAAGGGTAGCTGCTGGCAGAAGGCGTTCAATAATGCGCATCGTATTGCGTATTGTCGCAGAAGCGCCTTGATATTTCCCGCTTCCTCTTAATTCCCGTTCGGCTTGGGCAATGGCTTCTGCACGTCGATTTTGATTTTGAAGAGAAATACGTAGTTCCGTGAGTTCTTTTTCTTCTTGAGGCTGTGGAGAAAGCCGCTCGAGGCTTTCTATTGTATGCTCAAGCCACTCTTTTTCCCGTGTTATTTTTTCGATTTGACTTAAATGATGATTTCTTTTCTGTAAAATATCCTGCCATTTCTCCCAAAACGTTTTAACTGATTTTTTGAGTTTTTCATTTTCGGCATAAAGATCCAATAACTCTAAATGAACAGAAGGATCCATTAAGCGAATTTGGGCATGCTGCGCCTGAATTTCCATTAGGGAGGAAGTGATTTCTTTTAACAGCGTTAGGCTGACAGGTTGATCTGCAATAAAAGCGCGGGAACGGCCATCTTTTTCAAGAACACGGCGGATTGTTAAAAAGCTATCTTCCTCATCAGAGACAGAGATACCGTGTGCTTTTAATTGTTGCCAAACGGGATGATTCTTAGGAATTTCGAAAGATCCGGAAACAGTGCCTTGATCCGCTTTTGGGCGAATTAAAGAAGCGCTTCCACGAGCTCCCATTAAAAGGGAAAGTGTTTCTAAGAGGATTGATTTTCCAGCCCCTGTTTCGCCAGTAAGCACCGTCAGGCCTTTCTCAAAAGAAAGGTCTAGCGATTCAATGAGCAAAATATTACGGACAGAAAGACAGGAAAGCATTCTTTAGATTTTACCTGTTCTAAGGCGTGTATGACTAGCGTTTAATCTTATTTTTTTTGTACAGCTTTTTTCTTCGTTTTTGAAAGCGTTTGATGTGCAGTTTGTTCATCTGGTGAAATCATCTGTGCCCATGAATTTCCGCTTGCTAATGTACTTGCGGTGTCGTCATTGGGATACGAAGGCGGTGCTGGTGGAAGTGGCAGGTCTTCATATTGCCCGGGGACTTTCGAAGCTGGGATAGCATCTAGGTTTTCGGAATGAATAGGGTGGGTCGCTGTTGCTGGTTCTTGTGGCTGGAACGGCATAGGCGGCTGTGTACTCCCTTCTGCCAAAGAGGTTTCTCCATTTTGAGTTGGGTAGGAAGGTGGCGCAGGTGGTGGAGGCAGATTCTCAGACTGGCCAGCATTTGCAAAAGGTACAGGTGTTTGAGAGTTATCGCCTGTTTGCGGTGTATTTTCGGCAGAATCAGTCATTTTCGGTTTGCGGATAATTTCTTGATTACCACTTGGTACAAGTTTGTTTTCTGGATGTGTTGGAATGAGGACACCCGGTTGACGGCGTTTTTCTTTAGGTTTTGGTTTATGTGCCGCATCCCAGGCAGCATTTTGCGCTGCTTCGGCGGATCCTGGAGGTGGGGGCGCTAAATCGAAGAACCAGTCGAGACCATCTGAGAGGCCGTCTCCCAGAATTGTAAATAATCCGCCGTCAGGTGCATAGCTTTCTGCAATAGGTCTTGTGCCTGGCAAGTTAAGAGGTGGCCGTTTACCCGGTGTAGAAGGTGCACCAGAGGTGATGGGGGCTAGACTTGTCGCAGCAATACTTTCAGAAACCTGTAATCCGCCATTACTTGGTGCTGTTGGTTTTTTATTGGCATCTGCTGGGGGGAGAAGGTCTTTTTGATGTTTCAGATGGGCATAGGCATCTTTGTACCAGACACTGCCAGGATAGTTATAGCCAAGAACAGCCCCAGCCATTTGCGCCTCTCCCAAAAGGCCGAGGTTGAGGTTAACTTCAACCAAACGCTCAAGCGCTTCGGGAACATGGTTTGTTGTTTGGAAATCTTGCACAACACGCTGATAACGGCCAAGTGCCGCCTGATATTGTTTTTGATGCTGATAATAACGTCCAACCATAAGCTCTTTTCCTGCTAGATGATCTCGGCAAAGATCAATTTTAAGCTGTGCATCTCGAGCATAAGAGGTTTCAGGGAAACGTGTGACCACTTCTTGAAGCGCTTCCATGGCTTCTGCTGTTCCGAGCTGATCTCGGCTCACAGGGGCAATTTGCTCATAATAGCAAAGAGAACGAAGATAGAAGGCATAGGCCGCATCTGCACTCGTTGGATGAAGTTGCAGATAGCGTTCTAGCTGTTGAACAGATTGGGGGTAGTCTCCATGCAGATAATAGGCATAGCCCTCCATTAGCTCTGCATTCGCAACATAACCAGAATAAGGGTAGTCTTTTTGAAGTTGTTCAAATTGTGTACTGGCGAGTTTGTAACGACCGCCACGAAGCGCATCAATGCCGTAATTGTAGAGTGCCTCAGCATCTAAATGATGTGTTGCAAAAGTTTCTCTAGCTGTTTCCTTGGCGTCTTCGGCACATCCTGCAAGAGAGATGGCCGTCATAGCAGAAAAAAGAAAAAGAGCCGGACGGAAAGGTTTTTTTTGGGAACAAAACCAATCAGAGGGAAACAGAATGAAACTTTTTACCGACACACAATTAGTCTTTAAGAGAAGAGGGCAGATAAAGCGGAGGAGCTTCCACTATCTCATAATTATGAGAATCTGAAAAAAGCTTTTGGAGAAGCATGCGGTTAATATTATGCCCGCTTTTTTTTCCAGAAAACCGCCCTAGAATCGGAAGACCTGCACAATAAAGATCTCCAATCGCATCAAGTAATTTGTGGCGTGCAAATTCGTTTGGATAACGTGTGCCCTCTGGATTTACGATTTTATCCCCATCAACGACCAAAGCATTATCAAGCGTTCCGCCTTTGATAAGCCCCATCTGGCGTAATTGTTCTAACTGATCTGCATTCACAAAGGTTCGTGCTGGCGCAATTTCTTTTGTAAAAAAATCAGCATCGAGAAAGCAGGACATTCCTTGTTTTCCAATTGCAGGCGCTGGAAAATCAATCTCAATCTGAAATTGTGGATATTCAGAGGGGAAAAGAGCCGTTTCAGCCCCCTCATGGGCAATGTGAACTTCCTGTAAAATTTTGATCCATTTTCTTTTAGCTGGAAGTTCTTTGCGTCCCGCTTGAGCGAGTTTTTGAGAAAAGAATGCGGCACACCCATCTTGAATAGGGATTTCACCACCAGAAACTGTGATATCGAGATTATCAAGCTCAAACGCACGGAGAGCCGCAAGAAAATGCTCGGTTGTGGAGATGCGTGCCTCTGGATGCTCTGGATGTGCAATGATGGTTGCTAAATTTCCTGGCAGTAAACAGGCAGGGCTCAGAGAGAAAAAACCGTGTTCCGGATAATCCGTATTATAGAATCTTATGCCCGTATTTTCTTTGCTAGGTGCTAAAGAAACTTCACATTTTTGTCCGGAATGGAGAGACTCGCCACTAAAAGAAAATCCTTTTTCAATGGTGGATTGAAAAGAGGATGGCAGATTAGGGGAAGAGGGAAAGGGCATATAAAAAGGTGGTTCTCCAAATAAATTTTTAAGCTTGGCCATAGAGAGAAATATCAGCAGATTTTGCGGTATAAATAATCGGGTATTTTTAATCTCTACGTCAAGTTTTGTTATGTGTTTTCGTTTTTATGAAAAAGTGGCGATAATTGAAATTTCAATGCAACCTTTTTCAATCTCATCCATTTCCAGAATCTGAAAAATACCTTGCCGCTGAATGTCATTTTTGACAGCATCTTCTTCTATATAATCCCTTGCTCTGATGAGCTCTTTTAAGCGTATATAATCATCCCCCTTACGAAATTTTGTAAGAATAATGATTCCTTGAGCGCCATGAATAGTGCGGTGTTCAAGTAATGGAGTATTTAACGCACGTTCTGCAGCAAGAATTGCACGGTCTTCTGTTGGATCATCAGGTAGGCTTTGTCCAACAAAAAAGCCTATCTTTCCTCCCATAATAAGAACTTCATCTAGGTCTTTTCTAAAGTTAACGCCAAAAGAGCTAGATCGTGAATAATGACTTAGGATGACATTTTGAATCTGTTTTAGAAGAGATTCATCAGAGGTCTGACAGATATCACGCAGGAAATCCAAAGTAAAAATATCCGTAGCGTGATGAAGAGCTTCAGTATCGACGAATGTTTGGTTTGTTAAACCTGAAGGAGGCGGTGAAAGTGTAAGAGGAGGCATTTTTACTTCTGACCAAAGCTTGCGAGAATGGCAATCTCGACGCAATTTTCTTCGACATCATCCGTTTCAACGATACTGTAAACGAATTTTCCTTGAATCTCTTCTTTGAAAGAATCTTGAATATAATCTAACGCTCTAGTGTTCTCTTTGAGGCGTAAATCTCCCTTACGGGCTCTGACAAGCACAATAAGGTTTCGGGCACCGTGAAGATCTCGGCGCTCAAGAATGGAAGTGTCCAGCGCACGTTCTGCCGCTAGAATAGTCCGTTCTTCTCTTGGATCATCAGGTAAACTCTGTCCAACGCCAAAGAAACCAATTCCACCATCATTTATGATGGTTTCTAAATCCTTAATATCGATAGAAATAAGGCATTTCTCCGTTTCACAAAGACATTTTAACGCAGCGGAAAATGCACGAATGTTGTCAGGAGAAATGCGCTTAGACAAGAGAAGAACTTTCTAACGAAAAGAAGAGGGACTAATTCCTTGAAGAGTCAGGAAGATTGGAAAGATAATCAGGCATTTTTGCCTCTTGTGTTTCAGAATCTTTAACATCATTAATGTCCCGTCTTGGACGCTGTGGTAATGCAGAATTATCTGTTTTTACAGGATGCGCCGGTGCAGGTGCCTGCTGGCGTGGCTTTCTGAAAATCCCCCAGAAACCTCTTGAGGGGCTTTCCTCAACTTTTGGCGGTTCGGGAATAGGCATAGGCCGTTCAGCTGGACGCACGGGAGCTTGATGTGGTTGCTCATAATGAGGTTTTGAAGGAGTAGGGTAGCTACTTGGTGTATGCGCAGGCGCTGCGGGACGCTGTGTCGGTGCATAGCTGTTTGAACGCAGTCCTGCATAAGAGGAATTATATTCCTTTTCTTCGGTAGGCTGTATCGGCGCATCTAGCTCACCAGCATCAAGTCCTGTTGCAATAATTGAAATTTCAATGCAGCCTTCTTCGACTTCATCCGTTTCAAAAATACCGTAAATGAACTTTCCTTGAAGGTCACCTTTGACAGCTTCTTGAACGTAATCCATTGCCTTTGTATTTTCTTTTAGGCGTAAATCCCCCTTGCGAGATCTCACGTGAACGAGAAGATTTTGTGCCCCTTGGATATTGCTACGTTCCAGAAGAGGGTTATTGATAGCACGTTCTGCAGCAAGAATTGCACGGTCCTCTGTTGGATCATCTGGAAAGCTTCGGCCTGTTCCAACAAGACCAACACCTCCATTTTGAAGGATGGTCTCTAAATCCTTAAAGTCGATATTGATCAAACCAACTTTCTGACGAATATCCGTAACACTACGGATACTGTCGAGAAGCACCTGATTGGACATCTGAAAACCTTCTTCAATCGTAAGGTCCTTATTGTTGGGATCTACTTTTTCGAGATTTTCATTTGGCACAACGATAAGCGTATCAACATTTTCGCGGAGGCGTTTGATACCGGCTTCTGCCATTTTAGCTTTTTGTTTACCTTCCCAAGCAAAAGGCTTTGTAACAATAGCTGTGGTTAGAACATTCAGTTTTTTTGCAATACTGGCAATAACAGGGGTCGCGCCAGTTCCCGTTCCACCGCCCATTCCTGCGGTGAGAAAGAGCAAATCGACTCCTTTGAGGCGTTTGGCAATATCGTCTTCAACTTCCCGAGAGGCCAACTCTCCAACTTCAGGTTTTCCACCAGCACCAAGCCCACGTGTTTCATGGGGGCCTAGCTGAATATGTTCTTTGACGCTGGATTTCAGGAGAACCTGCATATCCGTATTGGCGATGACAAACTCAGCCCCTTGAATTCCTTGATCCACCATAAAGCCGACAGAGTTTCCGCCACCGCCACCGACGCCCATCACAACAATACGAGCGGCATCGGCACGAAGTCCTCCGATTGATGAATGATTATCTCCATAGGAGGTGGAAGGGGGTTGAAGTTCAAGACTCATAATTGAAACTCTTAGTGCAAAAAACTGAAAAAATACAGATTCACTCTGTTTGTAAGCTATATTGGCCTATTCTACGTTTTGAATAAAGCGAAGAATTCGTTCTATTATTCCATCATCTCGTTGTATTCCTTGTAAACCAATATGGCCAAAATTTCTATCGACGCCAAGTCTCCAAGCTAAGAGGCCTGCGGCGCAAGAGAAAGACGGTGAAAAGCGAAGCATTTTTTTTGGAATACCTTGCGTATTCTCGGTCCCTCCCAGTCGGCAAGGGACGTTAAAAAGATCATTCACCTCGTCTTCGATTCCTTCAAGCAACGAAGCCCCCCCTGTAATAACCACTTTTCGCCATGGCGGCGGCGCATTTTTTTTACTTAGACCCGGCAGGCAGGCAATATCCTTGATAACTAAAGAAAGAATTCTTCTTAAGCAGACCAGAATCAAAGAGGAAATCTCAGAACGTTTGACGCAATCATTTGGTTTATTTGAGCCTCTAGGTAACTCAACGAGTGTTTCGTCTTCAAGACCGAATTTAGGGCAGCCGTAACGTGTTTTGAGCTTTTCAGCCGCAGCAAAATGAATGCCAAATTCATCTTCAAGGGCTTTGGTAATATAATTTCCACCCCATTGAACTTGTCCTAGGCCCTTTGGTTTATTTTGTGAAAAAAAGACCCAAGAAGTCGTGCCTGCCCCTAAATCAATGAGTAAAGTGTCCGATTGACGTTCTTGTTGCCGCAAAGAGGCTAGTCCAGAGGCAAAAGCCGAGGGAAGGTATGGCGCAGGGTAGATATTGCTTTGTTCAAGAATTTTATTGAGTGTGCGATAAGGTTGGTCAGAGGTAATGACCGCCAAAAAGGTTGCATCAAGTGTGTGGCATGGCTGCCCTATAGGTGTCTCAATTTCCCTCTTACCATCAACTTTGTAAGAAATGGGGAATAAGCGGACAAGTCTATCTTTATGCTGATTACATTTTTTTCTGGCAGCATCTAAGAGTTGTTTAATCTCTCGATTGGAAACTTCTTCTCCTCCTAAAAGAGCAGAAGTGGAAATATAGTGAGAATAAGGATCCCCACAAGAGAGATTTACGGCAACTTCTTTTCGTTTAGGTGCAGCGCCTGCCTGCCTGACGGCCTCTTGATAGGCGGCTAGAATCGCTTTTTTGGCGACTGGAACATTTACAATATCGCCGGCAATAACACCCTCGGCCTTAACCCAGCCACAACCAAGAATCTCGATTACATCTCTATCCTTAGAGGAGGCACGTCCAATAAGGCAGGCAATTTTGTTCGAGCCAATATCAATTGCCGCTTGGATTTTTCGTTTCTTTAGAAAAGTCCAACCACCAGCATTTTCAGCTAATTTTGTTCTGGATTGAGAAGCAAACGGAGAGAAGGACTGATTCATGAGTGCGATTGTTAGACTTTAAGTTCTCAAAAAATATCTGCGGAAGACTTGAGCGTTATCTTATTGACGCACTGCTATTTATTCAAGGCTAAGGGATTCTTTTATTATTTTTTCTTGTTCTGCTTTATCTGGGATTCTTAGGACAATTCTATCTGGCAATCTTAAGTCAATGACAGAGATAGGGCGTTCGGTTAGTTTTAGCTGTTTTTCTGCAAAGGAAAATCTTTTAAGCGCTGCGGATTCCTTTGTCTCTGGCAATTTAATCGTTTGGCCTGTTTTTAAAATGACGTCCCAGCGTCTTTTTCCAATACGCACAAGGGCAGTCGTTTTTTCTTTCAGATCTGTGGCAGCGTTGAAAAGAGGAATAAAGCTTGTTGCTGCGAGGTTTGCATCATCTCCAACAATGAGGGGCATTTGTTGTAAAATGCGGTCTACCCGTGAATCTTCTTGAGGCACAAGAGTTGTCCCATCCGTATCGACTAACAAGAGTTGTTTTTTCGTTTGCCAAACAGCAATGGGGGAATGCTCAGAGAGTGTGACGGTTACACTTCTGCTGAAAGGCGCTCTTTGAACAACAGCATTTTCAACAAAAGGCAATTTTAAAAGTCGTTCTCTTGCTCTTGACACAGAGAAACTCCGAAATTCTTTTTCTGAAGGCGGTGAAAGAGCCTCAAAAATATCATTTTTTTCTGTTAGATGACGTCCTTGGATTTCAACATTTTCAATTTTAGGATTGATTGTATCCGTGATGGTGTAAAAATTTTCTATTAAATTTGTTGTCCCTTGCTTACCGATATTTTTTAAAGCTGGGTCTTCAAGCCAACAGAGAACACAGCCAACAATAATCAAAACAACTATCGCAAGTTTCGTGCGCCATTGCTTCATTTATAAAGTTCCTTGCAATGATTGTTTTGAATGAAAGAGGGCATGATTTCGAGTTTTAGTTAAAGATTGGCTGTTTTTGAAAATTTTTTGGAAGTGATTTAAAACGGTTTAAGCAGTCGGTAATCATCCATTTGCAAAGTTCTGGAAAGCTAATCCCTGCGAATTTTGCCTGCTCTGGCAATAGAGAAGTATCCGTTAAGCCCGGTTGTGTATTCACTTCTAAGATAGCCAGTGTGTTTGTTTCTGGATCAAAACGGAAATCTGTTCTGCTTGCACCTGCGCAATTTAAGACACTGTGTGCCTTGAGGGCGAATTCAAAAGCTTTTTCCCGAACATCGGAAGGAATAGGCGCAGGCAGGAGGTGCTGTGAGCCTCCAGGGAGATATTTTGCGTCAAAGCTATAGAAATCGCCTTCTTTTTGGGGGCGTATTTCTGTAACTTCGAGCGCTTTTTTGTCAAGAACCCCCACTGTTAATTCAAGGCCTGGAATAAAGGCTTCTGCCAAAATCGCAGAGTTATAATTCCATTCTGCTGCAATTTTTTTTCGTTTTACAGCATCATCTTTTTGAAAGATAGAAACACCAACAGACGAACCGTCCGCAACAGGTTTGATGACATAGCCTGAATTGAAAGGTGCTTTTTCTGCAAGCTCTTCTTGTGAAAGGAGGCGTCCTGGCGGTACAGGAAGGTCATTTGCGATAAGGATATCTCGGCAAATTTTTTTATCCATGCAGGTGGAGGAAGCTAAAACTCCCGAATGCGTGTAGGGAGTGCCGGAGAGATCAAGCAGCCCTTGAATGACTCCATTTTCACCATCTCCTCCGTGCAGGGCATTGAAAATAGCGGTTGGTTTGAGCGTTTGAAGCTGTTGGACTAATTCAAAAAGAGAGCAGGCAGGATCAAGAAAGGTAACTTTAAAGCCTTCACTTAAAAGTGCTTTTGATACAGCCTTACCGCTGGATAAGCTGATCTCCCTTTCGCTGCTGTTGCCGCCAGAGAGGATAACAATATGGATTGGCTGAGGGTTTGTCATCGTTGACCTATTCTTTTAATTTCCCAGTGTAGAAGAATGCCTGATTGTTTTTTAACAAGGTCTTGAACCTCGTCTCCTAAAAACTCAAGGTCTTGAGCTGTTGCATCTCCAAGATTAATTAGAAAATTACAATGCTTTTCGCTTATCATGGCACCGCCACGCCGCTTGCCACGACAACCTGCATCATCAATTAATTTCCAAGCGCTATGCCCCTCTGGGTTCCTAAAAGTTGATCCGCCAGTTTTGACCTTGGTAGGTTGGGCTGTTTTTCGATGTAATTTAATTTCTTTCATTTTTTCAGAAATTTCTTCTGGATTCCCACGAGGAGCATGAAGGCGCATTTTTGTGACAATGGCCCCTTCAGGTAATTTTGAGCTACGGTAGGAAAGGCCAATCTCGTGTGCCAAAAGGCGCAAAGATTCTCCAGTTGGTAAAACGACTTCAACCCAGTCCAGAATGTTCGCTATTTCACTGCCAAAAGCGCCAGAATTCATTGCAATCGCACCGCCGAGACTGCCAGGAATACCTGAAAGGAATTCAAGACCAGTTCTTTGTTCAGCGGCTGCTGCGGTTGCAAGCGTCATATCAAGGCAAGCCGCACCGACGATGATACTTTCTTCTTCAAAAGAATAGCTTCTAAAATCGCCTCCGAGGCGAATAACCGTTTCTTTAATACCGCCATCACGTATCAGCGTATTTGAAAGCGCACCCAAAATAATAGGAGGCTGTGAGGTGCTTGATAGGTATTCCTGAAGATTTTCAAGTGTTTCTGGAACAAAAAGTTTCTCAGCATTTCCGCCAGTTGCGAACCAGCTTCTTTTTCCGAGAGGAAAATTTTCAATTATTTTACCACTCATTAGAATTTCTCTCTTATTTCGAGGCAAGATGTTTTAATTGATTTGGGAGGTCATGTGCCCATTTGGTGATTGTTCCAGCCCCTAGACACATAATGTAATCGCCTTCCTGTGCTTCTTTAGCGATAAGCGCCGGTAATTCTTCCTGAGAGGAAAAGGTGATGACATGGCGGTGTCCCTGCGTTTTTAAGGCTTCTGCGAGTTCATCTCTTCCTGCACCTTTAATGGGTGTTTCCCCTGCGGCATAGACATCACTAATCATGACAATATCTGATTTCATCAGGCATGCGCAGAAATCATTAAAAAGTTCTTTTAATCGAGAATATCGGTGAGGCTGGATAACGGTGATAATTCTTTTTGCCCCAGCTTGTTCTGCCGCTTCAAGAACAGCCTGAATTTCGATTGGATGATGTGCATAGTCATCGATAATTTCAGCGCCATTCCAATTGCCTATCCGTGTAAAGCGACGCTGAACGCCCTTGAATTTCTCAAATGATTTTTGCAAAACTGTTGGATCTATGTCCATTTCCATGGCCACGGTAACCGCAGCTAAGGCATTGAGCACATTATGTTTTCCAAGCATATTTAAGTGAAGCGGGCCGATGTTTCGGGGGCTTGAGCCATCACGCGGTTTTACGATAACGTCAAACGTACAGCCGTATGTGTCTGCTTTGATATTTTGCCCTTGAATGTCAGCATTCGGACTAAAGCCATAGGTGATAATCCGGCGGTCAGAGAGGCGTGGAATCATTTTTTGGACATTTGGATGGTCTATGCACAGAACTGCAAAACCATAAAAAGGCAGGTTGGAGACAAACTGGTCATAGCCTGCTTCCATAGCTTCGGCGCTTCCCCAATGATCTAAATGCTCAGGATCCATATTGGTGACAACAGCAACGACGGCAGGAAGGCGAAGAAAAGAGCCGTCACTTTCATCTGCTTCGGCGACCATCCAATTGCCTTTCCCCATTCGGGTATTTGTGCCGTATGCTTCGATAATGCCGCCATTAATAACGGTAGGGTCAAGATTTCCCTCTTCTAGAACGGACGCAATCAGGCTGGTTGTCGTTGTTTTTCCATGTGTGCCACCAACGGCAATAGACCAGCGTAAACGCATGAGTTCTGCGAGCATTTCAGCTCTTCTGACGATGGGAAGCAGACGTGTGCGTGCTTTTTTTATTTCAGGATTGTCTAAAGGAATTGCCGTTGAGACGACGATGACATCTGCATTTTCAACATGTTCTTCTTTATGGCCAATAAAAACAGAAATACCCAATTTTTGAAGCCTTTGTGTATTCGCATTTTCTTTTTGATCACTTCCTTGGACTTGATAGCCTAGGAGATGAAAAGCTTCTGCAATACCAGACATCCCGATACCGCCAATACCAACAAAATGGAGAATGCCGACAGAAAAAGGAAGGGATGGACGTCCGAACAGTTGTGAGGAATCTGTTTGATTGGAGGAAGAAAAAAGAGAAGTCATTTTTACTCAGATGGATTGGAGGAATGTGAAATAAGAGAGATGATGTAATCTGTAAACCGTTCGGTTGCTTTTGGGGCAGCAAGTATCTTTAAATGGTCTGCTGTTTGAGCGAGAATTTGAGTATTTTCAAAAATCTCTTTGAGGAGCACTGTGAGCTGCTGCGGATTTTCGGAAAGTTCTCTCTGCGGTATAAGCCATGCTGCCTGATTTTTTACTAAAAAGTTAGCATTTACAGTTTGTTCATCTGCGGCAGCTGTGGGTAAAGGGATGAAGATTGCGGGCCGATCTGCCGCAATGACTTCGGCAACAGTGCCTCCGCCAGAGCGACTGATGAGAAGATGGGCTTCAGAGATTTGCTCAATCATATCGTGGAAAAAAGGAACGATTTTTTTGATATGAATGCCAAGCTTATTATATTTTTCTGTAAGTTGAGGAATGAAATCTTCGCTCGCTTGCTGAGAGATATAAATTTTACTTCTGATTTCATTCGGTAAAGCCTCAAGTGCTTGTGGAATAAGCGTTGAAAAAACAGAAGCGCCTAAGGATCCTCCAACGATAAGGAGATGAATTTCACCAGTTGTTGAAGGAGGGATATAAGGGTATCTGTTAGAAAGGTCATCTAGCTCAGGGCGTATAGGCATTCCGATATACTCAGAAGCCGCATTATCAGAAAATCCTTTCGTTTCTGGAAAAGAAAGGCAAACCCTAGCTCCTAATCGAGCTAACAGGCGATTAGCTGTTCCAGCAACGGCGTTTCCTTCATGTACAAGTGGGATTGTCTTTTTGAAGAAGGGAAGTCGTGCTGCTAAAAGGGGTGGAAGAGAAGGATACCCCCCGAAACCGATAACAGCGTCAGGCTTTAAACGTCTTAGGATGAAAGCCGCTTGTATTGTTCCCAATAGAAGCTGCAAAGCGCCTTTCATTCGGGTAAACAAATTTTTCCCGACAATTCCACCGGACTTGATAACAAAAAAAGACCAGTCTGAAGCATTTTTTTCCTGAAATTTCACCTCTGCTCTTTTATCAATGAGGAATATGGGGGTGTATCCCTTTTCTTCGAGGGTTTTTCCAAGGCTCATAGCCGGGAAAAGATGTCCACCAGTGCCACCTGCTGCAAGGATGATATTGTGGGAGGAGGAATGAGATGTCACAGTATTAGTTCCTCTCTGATGGAGTTCCTGAAAACGCATCAATGATGATGGGTCTTCTTGCTATGGATAAAAGCATTCCTAAAGTCAGTCCTACGGAAAGAACAGAACTGCCACCATAAGAAATAAAGGGAAGAGTCATTCCCTTGGTTGGAATGAGGTTAATTGTTGACGCTATGTTTACGCAAGCTTGAAAGCCAAATCCAGAAATAAGTCCAGCTGCGGTTAAAATTTCCCATTTTTGCTCTTTCTTAATGAGTGAAAGAAGAATTCTAATAATTAAAAAGGCAAATAGGGAGATGAGAATGAGGCAAAGAATGAGGCCAAATTCCTCCCCGGCAACAGCAAAGATAAAATCGGCATGGGCATCTGGGAGCAGATTTTTGACTTCGCCTTCACCAGGCCCCATTCCCCAGGCTCCGCCGTTCCTGATAGCGCGCAAAGACATATCGACTTGGTAATGGTCGCCGTTTTTAGGATGTATAAATCGTTCTATTCTTGAATGAACATGGGGAAGAAGTTCGAAAGCAAGAAAGAGAAAAAAAGCACCTGTTGCGGTGATTATTCCGCAAAAAGCAAGGGAGATGCCATCAATAAAGAATTCAATAGCTAAAATACCTGCGATAACGCATAACATTCCAATGTCTGGCTGTGCGACTAACAAACAAGCGATGAGTAAAAATAAGCCGCCTGCCATTCCCCAACATTTTAACTGAACATGGAAAGATGAGGTCGGTTTGCAGAGACTTAGAATCCAACCTAACGTCACAGCAAAACAAGGTTTTAAAAATTCAGAAGGCTGGATAGACATGATTGGGAGATCAATCCATCGGCGTGCGCCTTTAATATCCATTCCATGAAAGAGTGTGTAAGCTGTCGCCAGAATACCTAAAGCAGTCCCAACAAAGGCACATTTTAAGACAATACGAGGGGGAAGGAGAGCGACAGATATCATTAAAATCCACCCAGCAATCAGAAAACCTGTTTGCTTGATGATGAAAAGATGGGCAGGTGCTCCAATGCGAATAGCAACCGCGGGGCTTGCTGCAAGCATCAAGATATAGCCAAAGCATGTAATGACAAAGATACAGGCAAGAGACCAATAATCGACGTCTCTTGTCCACCAATTTTGAAAGTATTTTGTCAGTTTGCCCATCTGTTAGTGATTATCCTGCGACGCTGTTATTTCAAGAGATTTTTTTATTTTTACACAAATTTTTGTAAAAATATTACCTCTCTCTTCAAAATTACGAAATTGATCCTGACTAGCGCAAGCAGGAGAGAGTAAAACAGTTCCATTGCCATTTTCTTTTGCTTTTATGTAGGCAGCTTCTACGGCTTTTTCCAAGGTTTTTGAAAAAGTATGGGCAATTCCTGCTTTTTGCAAAGTCATTGCGAGTTTTTCGGCGTCACACCCAATTACAAAAGCATGTTTAATATGTGAAGCGACTTTTTCAACACCCTCAATACCGTTGGCTTTGGCAATTCCACCTAAAATCCAATAAATATTTTCCCAAGCGGTAAGTGCAGGAAGAGCCGCTTCGAAATTTGTGGCCTTGCTGTCATTTACAAAAAGAATATCATTGATTTTCTCAATACATTTTAAACGATGTGGAAGACCTTCAAATGTGCGAGCTCCTTTTTCGATACTTTCTTTTGAAAGGCCAAAATATTGTGCGATAAAAAGGCACAAAGCGAGATTCTGCCGATTATGTTTTCCCGGTAAATAGGGTGTAGTTGGCAGATCTTTTTCTGGGAAATCCTCGGCCCACATAGAGCGTATATTTTTTGTTTTTAAATATTCTGTTTCTTCAATGCTCCAGTTTGCTTTTTCTCCAAAAACAGCGATGGATGGGGAAGACATGTTATTAAAAACATTTCTTTTGGCTAAGCGATAACCTTCAATATTTTGATGACGATCAAGATGGTCAGGAGAAAAGGTGGTCCACGCAGCGGCGTCAGCTTTGAAAGTTTTTAAACGCTCTAGCATATAGGAAGACATTTCAAGAATGTATATCCCATGGTCTCCGAGACGTGGCAGTGAGAAGACAGATTTTCCGATGTTTCCACCAGCAATAACTTCATCATTTTCTTGTGATAAAATATGCTCTAAGAGCGCTGTGCAAGTTGACTTTCCATTCGTTCCAGTAATGGCAATGAAGCGTGCTTGAGAGCCTGATTTGCGAACAGCCTGATAGAATAGCTCGACATCCGAAAGAATAGGGATTTGCTTTTTGCGAGCCAATAAGGCAACAGGATGCGGCTTTGGAAAGGTATGTGGAATTCCAGGAGAAAGGATCAGAGCTTTAGCATTTTCCGGGAGAGAGATAATTGGTGATAAGGTTAGATTTGAATCTGTCTTATCACTGAGATTTTCTTGCCATTTTTGAGAATTAAAATTTGGAGAATCATCCCACGCAAAGACTATGGCTCCCATCTCTAAGAGTGCTTTAACTGCACAGGTACCGCTGTTCCCTAAACCATAAACAACATATGTTTCTCCCAGAAAAAGGGATTTAGAGAACAGGGTATCCATATTATAATCTTTCAATCTTGTGTCTTTTATAATTAGCGAAGTTTTAAGGTTGCTAATCCCAGCAATCCTAAAACAAGCGCAATAATCCAGAAACGAATAACAATTTTGGGCTCTTCCCATCCTTTTTTCTCAAAATGATGATGAAGAGGAGCCATTAGGAAAATGCGTTTTCCAGTTCGTTTGAACCAAAAAACCTGTAAGATGACGGACAGTGTTTCAACGACGAAAATACCTCCAACAAGGCATAGAACGAGCTCATTTTTTACGGCAACAGCAATCGTTCCTAAGGCGGCACCTAATGCAAGTGATCCAGTATCTCCCATAAAAATCTCTGCAGGCGGTGCATTGAACCATAAGAAGCCGAGACAAGCACCAATAAGAGCCGCACAGAAGACAGTGAGTTCTCCCGTACCTGGAATGAAGGGAACGCCGAGATAATTTGCAAAAATACGATTGCCGATATTATAGGCAATAATTGCAAAAACCAGACTTGCAATGATTGTTGGAACAGTCGCCAAACCATCAAGGCCGTCGGTTAAATTGACTGCATTGCCAAATCCCGCAATGAACACCATTGCAAAGATGGGAAAAAAAGTACCTAAGGGAATGACGACATCTTTTAGAAAAGGAATTGCTACTCCATTCCTAAGTTCATGCGGTGTTAAAAGTTCAATCCAAATAGAAATTCCCCCAGCAATAGCAAATTCGCATAAGAGACGAATACGTCCGGGGACGCCGTTCGTATTTTTTTTTGCAACTTTAAGGAAATCGTCCCAAAATCCGATAAGTCCAAAAGCTAAGAATGCGATTATAGCCGCCCAAAGAAAGCCATTATGAAGATTTCCCCAAAAAAAGAGACTTAATGGTGCTGAAAATAAGATTAAAAGCCCCCCCATTGTGGGGGTATCTGCTTTTTCTGAAATGTGACGTTCAGGTCCAAGCTCTCGGATGGGTTGTTTGCCAAGAGATTTTAAAAAGAGAATGAAAGAAGGACCTGCAAAAAGGGCGATGATCAGAGATGTTAAGCAGGCCGCCCCTGCACGGAAGGTGATGTAATGGAGGAGATTTGCAATACCGCCATGATGAGGGAAAAAATTTTGGACAATTTCATATAGCATGGCGGCTGTTTCTTTGTTCTTTGGTATTTAGAGAAAAATAAAGTTTCAATGCCTCAACAATTTTATCAATTTTCATGCTGTGGCTTCCTTTTGCAACAATATAGTCTCCAGTTTTTAAATATTTTTGAATAGGCGCAATGAGTAAGTCAGAAGAGGGAGCGTATCCACCTTGGAATTCTATTGGTAGGCTATCAAAAAGAGGTTTTATTTCTTGACCACAGGCAAAAAGGATAATTTTTTCTTTTTTTAGAAGAGGTGCAAGAGAGAGATGTTCTGATTTAGAGAATTCTCCTAATTCCAGCATATCCCCTAAAATAGCGATTTTTCGGTTAGCTTTTTGCAATGATAAGGTTTTTATAGCTGCTTGGACACTTGCTGGGGAGGCGTTGTGTGTCTCGTCAATGAGCGTGATATTATTTTGAAGCTGATGTTTCTCACCTCTCCCATAGCTCGGTTTAAAGTTTTGAAGGGCTTTCAAAGCTTCTGAGGGGTTTAAATCAAGGGCGAGAATAGCGCTGATGGCTAGAGTGGCATCTTCTAGAAGGTGCTCGCCAGGGGCATTTACTTCGAGATTAAAGCACTGTCCTTCATATTCGAGAATACCATAGCTTTGGTCAGAAAAAAGCCTTTCATTGTGTAGATAAAAATTATTTTCCTTCTTTTTACCAATGGTGTATTTTTTAACGTTTTTGGGAATAGATTTTTCAATAATATTTTTTATTTTCTCCGGAAAGTCGCCGTAAAGCGCAATGCCATCTTTAGGTAAGCTTTGAAATAAGGTTGCTTTTTCAGAGGCAATTCCAGTTTCCCCTCCCATATTTCCAGCATGGGCTTTGTTGATGGTTGTAATAATGCCCATGTGAGGTTGCACCATTTGTGCTAACGGAAGAATTTCACCGTGATGATTCATCCCAATTTCAAGGACAGCAAATTTGGCATCCTCTGGTATCGAAATAAGGGTAAGCGGAACTCCTAAATGGTTATTAAGAGATTTTTTGGAAACAACAGTTTTTCCATAAGCGGAAAGGGTTTCAAAAAGTATATTTTTTGTTGTTGTTTTTCCAACACTTCCTGTGACTGCGATGACATACCCTTGAAAACGTTTTCGTGAAAAAAGTGCCATTCTATGGAGAGCTTCAAAACAGTCCTCAACCAGCAAGATATTTTCATTCTCAAGAAGGCCATTTTTTTCCAAAAAATGGCGATTGTCTGCCATAATACAAGAAGCTCCAGCTTCTAAAGCATGCAAGATAAATTCATGTGCATCTCTTTTCCCACCACGCAGGGCAATGAACAGGTCTCCTTTTTCAACTTCTAAGCTGTTAATGGAAATGCCTTTAAGATGGACATCAGCTTTGAGTTTACCAAGTGTGGCTTCTCTTAACGAAGCGCTGTCCCATAAAGTTGACATTAAAAATTACCTTGCATAAGTTTGCCTTCTTGGCGTGCGGTCTGAAGATCATCGAAGGGAAGCGTTTTACCATTAACTTCCTGACCTTTTTCATGTCCTTTTCCAGCAATGACAAGAATGTCTTCAGATTTAAGTTGTTTTAAAGCATAAGAAATAGCTTCTTTTCGCCCTGCGATTTCGATTGCTTTTGGATAACCAGAAAGAATTTCTTCTCGAATTCTTTTAGGATCTTCAAAACGCGGATTATCATCAGTTACAATGGAGATATCTGCTAGGCTTGCAGCTTTTCCCATTAAAGGTCGTTTTCCAGAATCTCGATTTCCGCCTGCGCCAAAGAGAATGAATAAACGCCCTTTTTCCGAGAGATGAGGGCGAAGGGATTCTATAATGCGTTCTATGGCATCAGGTGTATGGGCATAGTCGATATAAACAGCTGCACCGTTCTCTGTTTTTCCAGCCAATTCTGCTCTGCCAGGAATAGGTTTTAATCGGGAGAAAAGTTGTAAAAGTTCATAGGCATCTTGTGTGGTTGTATGATTTGGGCAGATGAGGGCTGCTGCTAAAAGGGCATTTTGTGCTTGGAATAAACCAGGAATAGGAAGGTGAATGGAAATTGGTTTATTCTTTTTGAAAGAAATGAAAAGCTCTTGCCCATCTGCAAGAGGATTGATTTTAAGGATATTAAAGAAATTTCCGTTTTTTCCGATTGTGCGAAAGTCTGATTTTTTTTCTTCTGCAATCTTTTGAAGCGTGGTTAGCACTTTTTCTCCACAGGCCGTTGAAGCGGCAACCGGAGCACCGGGCTTTAGAAGATCTTTAAAAAGAGTGAGTTTTGCATTGAGATAAGCTTCTTCTGTTTTGTGATAGTCAAGATGGTCTCGACTGAAACTACTGAATCCAGCAGCCTCAAAAGTCAGACCTGTTAAACGATTTTGAACAAGACCATGGGAAGAAGCTTCGAGAGCAATATGCTCAACGCCAGTTTTTTTCAGCTGATGGAGATATTTCGCAAGTAAAGTTGGCGGAGGCGTTGTTTGAGCAGAGGGAATATCTCCAGTTGTTGCTTTAATTCCAAGCGTTCCAATGGAGGCACTGTTTTCTTTTTTAAGTTCCCATAATTGTCGAATAAAATCTGCTGTACTTGTTTTGCCGTTTGTCCCTGTAATAGCAATAATGTGGTCGGGTAAGGGGGCTTGAAATTTATAAGAACATATCCCAAGCAAAGAAGCTGCATTTTTTGCAATAACGATTGGGATGTCCTCTTGAGGCAAAAAATCTTTTTCGCTGACGATGGCAGCAGCACCCTTTGATATAGCCTCTTGAATAAAGGCAGTTCCATCTAGTTTTGTACCAGAAAGTGCAAAAAAAAGTGCTCCTTTTTGGATTTCACGGCTATCGCTTGAAATTGAAGAAATTTCTACGTTTTTATAGGTATCTGGAAGGAGATTGGAAGGAATAAGAGAGGAAAGTTGCATGATGTGCTATGGGGTTAGTGATTATGATTTTTTTTAGAAGATTCCAATTCGAGACGGTTTTCTCCGGGATCATATCCTGGGCCAAGTGCACGGACACCTTGTGGAGCAGAAGGCTGCATCGGGATGGAAAGAGATTGTTCTATTTGATCAGTATCTGTGAAATTTGGATAAATGCCAAGCATTGGCGCAATACGTAATACGATTTTTGAAAAAACAGGTGCCGCAATCCAACCAGCTGTTTGATAGCCATGTGTTGATTCATTTCCTTGAGGTGCATCCAACATAATATAGACGGAATATTTTGGATCATTCATAGGAAAAGCCCCTGCGAAAGCTGTAATATTTGTGTGCTTCATGTAGCGGCCGTGAGCATCAATTTTTTCGGCTGTTCCCGTTTTTCCGCCTGGGTAGTAACCTAAAGCTTCAGCTTTTCTTCCCGTACCCTGAGTAATGTCCAGGCGCATAATTTTACGAAGAATATCAGATGTTTTTTGAGACATAACACGAATAGGCTGAGAAGCGTTTGGCTTATCCTTTAGTGGAATCAATGTCGGCGTGACGAGTATACCGCCATTTGCGAGTGTAGAAACACCACGCAAAATAGAAAGGGGAGGTTCTGCAATACCGTGCCCAAACCCAACGGTTAATACAGTTGTTGTTTTCCATCTTTCTGGAGGCGGGAAGAGTGGTCTAGCCGCTTCAGGAAGTTCAATGGGTACACGACTAAGAAAGCCAATTTTTTGGAACCATTCTTGTTGTGCTGCTTCACCAACGTCTAGCGCAATATGTGCGGCACCTGGGTTTGAAGAATGTGCAAGCACTTCAGGAAAGCTGAGATATGGCGCAAAATGATCTGTACTTAAATCAGAGATTTTAAAACGCCCGATGTGAATAGGACTGGTTGAAAAACGATCCCAAATATGAACTTTGCCAGATTGAAGTGCCATAGCTGCCGTTTGAAGCTTTAGAGTAGATCCAGGTTCATAAGCACCTGTAACGGCACGATTGAACCGTACATCCATCGGTGTTTTGCTAAGATTATTGGCATCGAAATCGGGCGCACTGACCATTGCGATAATTTCGCCTGTATGAATGTCCATTACGATGGCACAGCCACCAAGTGCGTTAAAATTGTGAATGGCTTCTATCAAGGTTGAACGCACAACTTCTTGCACCCTGACATCAAGAGAAAGTCTCAGAGGCGTACGATCTGTTAATAAACGTTCATCAAAATATTTCTCGATCCCTGAAATGCCATGATCGTCAATATCTACGCCTCCAATAACATGCGCAGCAACATGTCCAAGTGGATAATGACGTTTTTCGCTATTTTCAAAATATAGCCCTGGAATTCCTAGGTTATTGACTTTTACTTCTTCTTTAGGAGTTAAATTGCGAGCTATGTAAGCAAATTTTCTATTATTCTCAAGATGATAAATTGTTTTTTTTACATCTAGGTTAGGTAGAATTTCTTTGAGTTGGCGAACAACTGTTTTAATTTCGATCAGTTCATCTGGATGTGCATATAAACTCACAACTGGCAAGGAGGCCGCGAGTGTTTGCCCGTTTCGATCTGTGACAGAAGCCCTTTGAATATGAGGAAGATTTAGAGAGGAGACTGCAGAGCTTGGATCGTTATCTAGGGAAGAATCAGGTGGATTTATTTTTGTCTCAGAGGGGGGCGGGAGAGGATAGAAGAGAGAAATCCATGCTGTTTTTAAAGAAAGCACAGAAAATATAGTCAAAAAAGCACAAGAAACCCCAAGAAGGCGTTTTTTCTCTAAAAAAAGAGGAGAGGTAGAATACGGCTTTTTTGTCATAGTTCATTTGGCATTTTTGGGGATGTATCTTGTTGAAATGCCGTTAGGAGTTGGTGATATGATTCATCTTCCCTTGCTGGTGAACGGTGTGAAACAGGAAGGGAGCGTATATGCTCTTGCGTGTTATTTTTTGCTAAATCACTAATAGCGGCATCCAACCCACCGTCTTCTTCGTGTTTAACGATTGTCGCAGGCGGCGCAGAGATTGTATTGCGGGCAAGAGCAATATTCTCCGACGGCTTTATGGAGTCTTCATTTTTAGAATGCTTACCCGCAAGCATGATTTGTCTGCCAAGAGTGTCTGGTTCATATATTGACGGCAGACGTTTCCCAGCCTGTTCTAATTGTGCAAACTGCTCTGTTTCTGTGGGGCGTAGATTGGGCAAGAAACGTTTTGATAAATCTTCAAGGCGATCTGGCTGATTTAAAACACCCCATTCCATTTTGAGAAGGGCAGTGCGAGAATTCGCAGCAAGACGTTCTTTTTGGACTTGTGCAATTTGAGATTCAACTAGTTTTGTCTGTTGTTTTGTTTGGTAGAGATTCCAAAGGGAAAAAAAACAGAAGACGCTTGTAAGTCCTGTTAACCAATAGCCAACTTTATTCATAATTTATGTCCTCTTGTGGAGGTTGTTGAACGTTTTTTCAAAATGCGCAAGCGAGAACTGCGTGCACGAGGATTAAGTTTTATTTCTTCTTGAGAAGGAGAAACAGGATAGCCCTGAGGGATTTCCCAAAGAGATGCTTTTGTTGGTAAGTGCGATATTGGTAGATAGCGAGAGTGTGATTTTTCTGATGTGGTTAGATTTTTGAAAGCTTTTTTGACAAGGCGATCTTCAAGAGAATGAAAGCTTACAACTGCAAAAATGCCAGCTTCTGCAAGCATTGTAGGCGCATCTTCCAGTGCTTTTTGAATTTCATTTAGCTCATCATTTACGGCAATACGAAGGGCTTGAAAGCTCCGGGTGGCAGGGTCTTTCTTGTTTCTGGAAGGCGGGAGACATGAGCGAACAAGTTCTGCGAGTGTCACAGTATCTTTAATTGGAGCTTCATTTCTCATGTGAACAATTTTGCGAGCAATGCGTCTTGCGCAACGCTCTTCTCCATAATAGTAAAAAATATCAGCTAATGCCTCTTCTGAGGCCTGATTGATAATATCTTCAGCGCTTTTTTTATTATTGCCCATACGCATGTCCAAAGGACCATTTTCTTTGAAGGAAAAACCGCGATCGGCTTCATCAATTTGGAAAGAGGAGAGGCCAAGATCTAGCACGATAGCATCAAATCCATTTCGAGGGCTTTGCTTGAACCAAGAAAGATCAGTGCAATAGTTCTTCATGGCACCAAAAGTGCCCTCAATGGCTAAAAAACGGTTTGGAAATGCCTGTTTAAACTCATCAGCACGTTTGATAGCCGTTGGGTCACGATCAATAGCGATAAGATTACTCGTTGAAAAGCGTTTTAAAAGCGCATAGCTGTAACCACCACCACCAAAAGTGCCATCTAAATAAAGCGCATCTTCTTTAGGTGGAATGGCTTCGAGGACTTCATGGAGCAGAACTGGAATATGTCCTGTTTGGAGAGCATTTCTTAGCATCTCGCGCTCTCCTGTTCTTTTAGAGAGGTTCGATTTCGGAGTGTTAAGCTTTTTGCTTTTAAGTGCGCTTCTTTTTGACGTTTTT
This sequence comes from Acetobacteraceae bacterium, assembly GCA_004843345.1. Lineage (NCBI taxonomy): Bacteria > Pseudomonadati > Pseudomonadota > Alphaproteobacteria > Acetobacterales > Acetobacteraceae > Acetobacteraceae bacterium. The sequence goes on along the minus strand of CP039460.1, from coordinate 134,569 downwards.
GGGCGTTGCCCTGATTCCAAATTTGAAAAATGCGTCCAAGCCCCATGAAGGCAACTTCTTTTTCGAGAAGTGCATGACGTTGAAGTGATTCAGGAATAATAATCCGTCCTTCTTTATCACTATCTAATGGATAAGCTTCAGCATAGAGGCTGGTGGATAAATCCTCATGTTCTTCGGAGAAGGGATCATATTCAGCGAGAGGCATTGTTTGAGACAGGAAACGTTCTGATGACCAGACTTCGATGCAAGGATGAATATGTGAGGGGCGTAAGATCATTAAGGACTGGCCAGAGACAGCATATTTCTTCAGGACGGCACGAAAGGGAGCCGGAATAGAAATCCGTCCTTTTGCGTCAAATCGGTTGCAATGCGTTCCAAGAAACATACCGTTAAGAGCCTTTTTAAGCCCGTGCGTAAGCACCCATTGCTTACGATCCCACCGCCTTTATTGGGATAACATGGGATTTTATGGGAAGTCAAACCAAGAATGGGCTCTAATATGCAGAAAACAGCTAAAAAATGTCCTTCCTTTTCTAAGAAAATAGAATGCGATAACAGAAAAGCGCTATTATTGCGCTCTCATAAGTTACTGTTGTAAAAAAGAATCATTCTTGAAAAAAAGCCAGATAGTCTATAAGCCGGGTTTTGTTCACCCTATGAGGATGAAGTGACTATTCATCTTGGAATGGTATTGCGACCATTCTCACGCGACCAACCCGAAAGAAGAGCAGGAATACCCTCAATCTCTCATAATGGAGATTTATCTTTCCTATTAGGTCTTGCACCCGACGGGGTTTACCCTGCCAACTCTGTTACCAGAGTCGCGTTGCGCTCTTACCGCAACGTTTCACCCTTATCTGAAACTAAAAAACAGACGGTTTGTTTTCTGTGGCACTATCCCTAGAGTTGCCTCTGCCGGCTGTTAACCGGCGTCGTATTCCTGTGGAGCCCGGACTTTCCTCTATAAAGTTATAAACTCTACAGCAGTCACTCAACTATCTGGCCACTATCCTATTTAGAGAAAAAAAAGGATTTTACAAGCAAAAACCTGCAAAATCCCTTTTTCTAGTCTATTTTAGAACGTTTTAAGCGTCATTTGAATCAGCAAAACGAGGAATAGAACTACCAGCTGGATAATAAAGTAGGGCTGGAACATTGACTTCCCAAGAATTCAAAATGGGCTCAATCCATTTCCAAGCGGCATCAACTTCCTCACGGTGGACAAATAGGCTTCTGTCGCCATGAATGGCAGACATGATAAGTGTCTCGTAAGAACTTGGTGTCCTTACACCAGCTGGGGGGGAGTAGCTTCCTTCAAGTGTAAGAGGACGTAGTCCATCATGATTTTGAGAGAATCCGATGGAACGGACATTAAGCTGAAGCGTAATGTCATTCGTTTCTTGAAGATCCAACATCATTTTATTTTTAGGCGCATTAGGGAAGAGATCTACATCATTATGGAATGTGATTTTGATATCTGTCCTTTTCTCATTCATGCGTTTGCCAGTTTTTAAGCAAAACGTTGTGCCTTTCCAGCGAGGAAGGTCGATTGTACTGCGAATAGCCGCAAATGTTTCTGTTTGGCTTTTTTTACCGAGTTCTGTCGCATAAGCTGGGGCTGCCTGACCTTCGGCAGTTCCTTCGATATATTGCCCCCGAATGGAGTTTGTTTTGATTTCGCTTGGGCTCAGAGGATGGAGAGCCTTAAGAACTGCGATTTTTTCATTACGGATGTCGTCACCTTGGAGTGATTTTGGACGCTCCATCGTACACAGTGATAAAAGCTGGAGAAGGTGGTTTTGGATCATATCCCTTGCCGCACCAGAGGTGTCATAATATGTGGCACGAGATTCAAGTCCAACAGTCTCACTTGCTGTAATTTCAATATTTTTAATATATTTTCCGCACCAGATAGCATCAATAAGTGGATTAGAAAAACGGAATTGAAGAATGTTTTGAGTGGATTCTTTTCCGAGATAGTGATCAATACGGAAAATACAGTCCTCTGGAAAATATTTACCAACAGCATCATTAATTGCATTTGCGCTTTCACGGTCTCTGCCAATTGGCTTTTCCATAATTGCACGACTTGCTGGCGTGATTAATTTATGCAGTGATAGATTTTCGCTAATGGGAGCAAAAAGAGCTGGCGCTGTTGAAAAATAAAAAATTCTTGTTTTTTCTGCAGAGGTTTTCGAAAAAAGATTTACAAATTCTTGCCAGCCTTGATTTTTAGAATCAACAACATCAAGAACAACGTAAGTGATAAGTTTTAGAAAAGATTTAAGTGTATTTTCGTTATGGGAAGAAGCAGGGTAAAATTTAGCAAGTGCCTTTGATACGTCTGATCGGTACTGCTCCGTTGTCATTTCAGCGCGGGATGCACAGATGATGCGGGAATTTTTTGGAATGTTGTTATCTTGAAGCTGACGGAAGAACGCTGGAAGAAGTTTTCTTAAAGCAAGATCTCCAGTTCCGCCAAAAATAACGATATCGAAGGGAGACGCAGGAGGAAGCAGTGTCATAAGTAAATCCCAAATTATTAAAAGTGGAAGATGATAAGTTGGTCGAATCCTTCTTATCAGAAATTTTTAGTTTGAATGTTTTATGCTTTACCTGCAGGCAAGGTAACAGATAATGCTTTTTTCTGCTAATAGAGAAAATAATAATTTTATTATGTGTTGGAGTAAAAAATTATGGATGTGCTGAATGGTGGCGAAGAGCAGAAAGCAGATGTAGGGGGGATTGCCGTAGATCGTTTACGTTCCATTATTGAACGTGTTGAGCGCCTTGAAGAAGAAAAAAAATCTTTAGCTGAAGATATTAAGGATATTTTTGCAGAAGCAAAGTCAGAAGGATTCGACGTTAAGGCGATTCGAACCATTATTCGGATGCGTAAACAGCCTCCAGCAGAGATTGAAGAGCAAGAGAATATACTTGATGTTTATCGCCACGCCCTTGGTATGTAATCTCTCAAAGAAAAGGGGGGTTATTCCCCCTCTTTCATATTTATAATGATGGTTTGTTCATTTTCCTTGAATACATCAACTTTTCTTTGAAGTTTATAGAGTAGAGGTTGGACGTTAAGACCTGTTGCGGCTGAAATTGTGTAAATTTTCTGTTTAGTTGCTTTTTCGAGTTCTTCTTGAATTTCTTTAAGTTCTTCTTCTAAGATTGCATCGCATTTATTAAGAACGACAATTTCTTCTTTTTTAGAAAGAGAATTGTCATAGGCATTTAATTCATTGCGAATGAGTTTCCAGCTTTCTATAGGATTGGGGGCGGTGGCATCAATGAGATGGACTAAAATAGCACAGCGTTCAACATGTCCTAAAAATCTGTCACCAAGACCGTTTCCTTCACTAGCACCTTCAATAAGTCCAGGAATATCTGCCATAACAAAGCTTTTATTGATGTCTGTCCGGACGAGACCAAGTTGAGGGTGAAGTGTGGTAAAGGGATAATCTGCAATTTTTGGTTTAGCACGTGAGGAAGCTGAAAGAAGAGTCGATTTTCCAGCATTCGGAAGGCCAACTAAACCGACATCTGCTAAGAGTTTAAGGCGAAGCCATACCCACATTTCTTCTCCAGGATAACCTTTATCCGCACGGCGTGGTGCACGGTTTGTGCTGGATTTGAAATGTGCATTCCCATGACCGCCATCTCCACCACGACAGAGGAGAAGTGTTTGATCTGGTTCTGTAAAATCTGCCAGAACTGTTTTGCGGTCTTCGTCGAGAATTTGTGTGCCAACGGGAACTTTAATAACAATATCTTCAGCGGCTTTTCCTGTGCGGTCTGATCCAGCACCATTACCGCCTTTGCGTGCTTTAAAGTGCTGTGTATAACGAAAATCAATGAGGGTGTTTAGGTTTGAAACAGCCTTAAAGATAATATCGCCGCCACGGCCGCCATCTCCGCCGTCGGGGCCGCCATATTCGATATATTTTTCACGACGAAAACCGACAACACCATCTCCGCCATCACCAGAACGGACATAAATTTTTGCTTGATCTAAGAATTTCATTGGAAATTTTCCAGACAGGAGTTCGTTTTGGTAGGGGGGAGAATAAAAAACCGGTCTTTAAACGTGAGAACGTAAGGAAGACCGGTTTAAAAAACTGCTTTGAAAGTTTTAGGCAGCTGCTGTGATAACAGAAGCGTGAACCTTACCTTCTTTTTTGCGTTGGAAAGCGACTTGCCCATCAACTAACGCAAATAGCGTGTGGTCTTTGCCAACGCCAACATTTTTGCCAGCAGCAATTTTTGTGCCACGTTGACGAACAATGATGTTGCCAGCAACGACGACTTGACCGCCAAATTTTTTAACGCCTAGTCGTTTACCAGCGCTATCGCGTCCGTTACGACTTGAACCACCTGCTTTTTTTTGTGCCATGAGGGGAACTCCTTAAAATTACCTAAATGAATTAGCTGACTTTGATGTCTTTGATTTTCAACACAGTTGTGTGTTGACGGTGACCATTTTTGCGACGGCTATTTTGACGACGACGTTTTTTGAAAACAATAATTTTCTTTAAACGATCTTGCCCGAGAACTTCCGCTGTAACAGAAGCACCTTCAAGGACAGGAGCACCAATTTTAAGGTCTGAACCTTCACCTGCCATAAGCACATCGGTTAATGTGACTGTATCGCCAGCTTCACCTTCAATTTTCTCAATTTTAACAACATCACCAGGCTGAACGCGATATTGTTTTCCACCCGTGCGGATAACTGCAAACATAAAATTTCCTTAAAAATTAAGGGAAAGAAAGGGTTAATGAATAAACCTTTAACTTTCTTCTTTTGATTATTGGCCAAAAAGCTCATGAATAGAGAATTTAGCAGTATTTAGATGAATTTTATTTTTTTTTAATAAAAAGGTCAAGATTAGAGCAAAACCTTTTGATTTCTAAAGTGGAGAACGCTAAGAAGAAAGGGAAATAGACCCTCATTGCGGAGAGATGCCAGAGCGGTCGAATGGGGCGGTCTCGAAAACCGTTGTGCCTCTTTGGGGTACCGAGGGTTCGAATCCCTCTCTCTCCGCCAATATCTTTGAATAAATTGATTTGTTTTTCCTTAAACCTTTTATTTGAAGTTTTTGAGTTAGAAATAAGGCTAGAATCTTTATGAAGCCGATTAAAAAATCCTCCAAACTGTCACATGTGCTTTATGATATTCGTGGGCCGATTATGGATCGGGCCAAGCAGATGGAAGAGGAGGGGCAACGCCTTATCAAGCTTAATATTGGTAATCTAGCGCCTTTTGGATTTGAAGTGCCTGAGGAAATCCAGCTGGATATGATACGCAATCTTCCAAATTCAGCAGGTTATTCTGATAGCAAGGGAATTTTTGCAGCCCGTAAGGCAGTAATGCATTATTCGCAACAGAAAAATATTCAAGATGTTGTTTTGGATGATATTTATATTGGGAATGGGGCGTCTGATTTAATTGCAATCGCAACAAACGCCCTTTTGGATGAGGGAGACGAACTTCTCATTCCAATGCCAGATTATCCTTTATGGACAGCTGTTACGAGCCTTTCTGGTGGAAATCCTGTCCATTATCTTTGTGATGAAGAAAAAGGTTGGATTCCTGATTTAGAAGATATTCGTTCTAAAATTACAAAACGGACAAAGGGGATTGTTGTTATCAACCCCAACAATCCAACGGGAGTTTTATATCCTGTGTCTATTTTGCAGGAAATCGTGAAAATAGCACGAGAGTTTAACCTCGTGATTTTTTCAGATGAGGTCTATGACAAAGTTCTCTTTGACGGTTTGACTCATATTTCTTTAGCCTCTCTCTCTACAGATGTTTTAACACTGACATTCAATTCGCTTTCAAAATCATACAGAGCTTGTGGCTATCGTGCTGGTTGGATGATTGTGTCAGGGAATAAAAAAGCGGCTAGGGATTATATTGAAGGCTTGAATATGCTTTCAAATATGCGGCTTTGCTCAAATGTACCAGGGCAGTGGGCGATTCAAACGGCCTTAGGTGGCTATCAGAGCATTCAAGATTTAGTTGGTGAGGGAGGGCGTTTGCGTCGTCAGCGTGATCTTGCTTATGAGTTGATTTTGGATATTCCCGGTGTTGAGTGTGTCAAGCCGCATGCTGCCTTGTATATGTTTCCGAAACTTGATCCTGAAGTGTATCCGATTGAGGATGATCGTAAGTTCTTTTTAGAATTGTTAGAGGCTACCAAGGTCATGCTTGTTCAAGGAACGGGATTTAATTGGCATAAGCCAGATCATTTCCGAATTGTTTTTCTTCCACACGAGGCTGATTTAAGAGTTGCGATTGGACGTATTTCTAGTTTTTTAGAAACATACCGAAAAAAGCATGCTAAAAAGTAAAAATCTAAAAACACAGAGGTTGGTTATGTCTTCGAATAGCGCTTTACTCGTTGTGGATATGCAAAATGATTTTATGCCTTGGGGAGCATTGCCTGTTCCTAAAAGTAGTGAAATTATTCCATTGATTAACGAAGCGCTTATCTCTCCTCGTTTTGCACTTAAAATAGCCTCCAAAGATGCTCATCCGAAAGATCATGTTTCTTTTGAAAATAATGGTGTAAGTGGGTGGCCTGTTCATTGTGTTGAGAACTCGCAGGGATTTGAATTTCCTTCTCTTTTAAAAAAGGAAAAATTTGATTTTGTTATTCGTAAGGGAAGATTAAAAGAGTCGGATAGCTATTCTGCTTTTTATAATGCACCTGGACAACAGACAGAGCTTTTGGACAGATTAAATGAAAAACAAATTTCAGATCTGTTTATTTGTGGAATTGCTTTAGAGTATTGCGTTAAAGAAACAGTTCTAGATGCCCTTCGGAATAAATTTAATGTCTTTGTTCTGAAAGATCTTATTCGGCCAATCTTTGAAGAAGAAACTGCAAAAATTCATAAAAAATTAGAATCAAAAGGGGCGGTCATTTTATAACCATCCCTTATTGATTTGTTAAATGAAGGTTTTAGCCAAATGCGCCATTTGCATGCTGTATGGCAACACCGCATTCACGTAGAAGATTGAAGCATTTCTCCATAGGATCAAGAATTGTTTGATTCTCTTTTAGAAAGCCTTGGCTGTTTGTAACTTCTCCGTCCTCACCAAAGTCAAGATGCGTATTTTTTATAGGCAGTTTTGGAAATAAAGATCTTAGATTCTTAAGGAGAGACTGAATGTCGAGTAAAAGCGTTCTTTCTGTTACACTTTCACGAGAGAGTCCATCTTGAGGTCCAAAATATGGAACTTGTGTTCCTAAAAGCCAAATTTCTTTAATTAAGGCAATACGGACAGCGTGGAGAATTTTTTCTTCTTTCGCCATATGAGGAATATTCTCAACAGCGCTATCAAGAGAGATATAATCTCTTTGCAAGCGCCTAAAGGTTGCTGAGGCATCTTTCCACACGTTAAGTTTTTCAAGTCCACTCGCAATTTCTAAGAATTGGTTGCGACGTTTTCCATCTTTTGAATTTTCGGCATATTCTAACCATAGGCCAGGATTAAGCAATGTCGTGATGCCCCTTAGAACATCGAGGTCTGAATGCGCAAGCGCTTGTTCTGCAAAATCAATCAGAAGGCGGAAGCGTGGTGATTTTTCCTGAAACTCTTGAAAAGCTTCAGGGTGACGTTGCACAGCAGAGCCTAAGCCGTGAATAATATTCGCCCACCAACCAAGCTGAAGCAAAATAGCGTTATTTGGAATGGCTCTAAGCTGTCGAGGAGAATTAATTTTAGGGGCTTTATTTCCTTGACGAGAGGCAGCTCGGGAGCCTGTTGCATCAATAAGAGAATTTCCAAAAGTTCCTAAGAGGGCAGCATATCCAGGATCTTTTATAAGATCAGCCATGCTCCGTGCGATTGTTTCAAAAAAGTCTCCAATAATAGAGCCATTCTTTTCAATAGGATCAAGGATTTCTTTTGGATTTTTAGATATAGGTGGATAAGCGAAGCTTACAATGGTTGAGACAGCGTCTGCCGCAAGCTGCGGAGAGCCAAAAAGAAGATACCCATCAGCACCTTGAAAAGCATTCTCTGTCCGAATTTTGATCTCAGTCTCTCCCCATTTTTGTTTTAAAGAAGGTGGGGTGAAGTAGTTCAAACGATCATGTAACGATTTAGGATGCGCTCCACGACCAATACTTTCACCGTGCGTGTCAAAAAAGACAAGTTCAGTTTTGCCAAGTTTATATTCTTCTAGAAGTTCGGCTGATTTTAACTTTAAGCGGGCTGTTAGTGGGGTTGCCGCAAGTTGTCCAACGTATCGTCCAGAGTCAGAATATCCAAACTGAAGACAAAGTTTGCCGTTTTTTTCGATATAATTGCGCCAATGTGGAGATTTAAAGGCCTCTTCTAGAATCGCACCGCCATTCTCGAGAGCTGTTTCTGTTTCAAATAAAGGTGAAATTTCAATCTTACGATCGTCAACTCCAAAAAAGCGTGCAAGCCACAGAGCGGCAAGAAGTGTGTAGCCACTTTCTGTTTCTGCGATAAGGAAGCGAATGGGGGAATCTTGATCAATATGTTTTAAAATTTGAGCCATTGTCATCATCATTCTGGCTGCTGCACTTGGTTCGCCAAGGATGGAGCCAAGATTGATAGCAACAGGCGAAAGGTCTTTTAGCGCATGATTGATATGATCAATGAGAACACGTCTATGAGAAGGGATGGTAGGATCGTCTGAGAGTCCCAAACGTGTGCGTGCGATATTATAAAGTTGAGCTGCGTTAATTCTAGCCTGCATTAAGCCAAGCCCAAGGCCATGAGAGAGGAAAGCAGCCTTCCAGCTTTGTAGCTCTTCACTCTTTTCTCTGGGAAGTTTTTTAGAAAGGGCATCAAAGAAAGGCGTTAAGTCTCTCGCTTTAAGAAGGCTTTTTTCTGTTACGTCTGTAAGCGCTTTTGAAAATAATTGAATTTCGTCTAAGGACGGCGTCTCGGCATTTTTGGTTTTTGGGCATGCTGAAATCTGTTTGTCCAATGCGACCAAAGCTTCATCCAAGCGAAGGATAAAACTTTGTTTTTCTTCGACGTCTGTTTCGAGAGATGTGATTTGTTTTAAGAGTCTTTCGAGCTGTGCGCGTTTTAGAAGAAGCCGATAGCTAAGGGCATCCCACCATCTAATATCGTTTCGTCCATCAATATCAAAGCCAACCCATGTTGCAAAAAGAAGGGGAGAAGGTAAAAATTCTTCTTTCGAGGATGAATGTGTTTTTGCTTGTTGAATAAGATTTAGGTTTAAGAGATCAAGTGCATCTCTTCCTCTGGAAATGGCTGTTAATGAAAGTCGCTCTTCCTCGTGTAGCGTAGGAGGGGCACTTCGGCGGTCACTTTCTCGATGTGCCGTTTTTTGATCTGGGTTATCTGCGAGAGCTGTGAGTTCTTCATAGACTTCGTCTTTAAGAGCAAAGGTTGGGTGTGCCGTAAAAACAGCAGAGGCCCTTGCACTCTCAAGCTGCTCTAAAGACGTTGTGTTGTTTAGAAGAAAAGCGGCTGTATCCCTTAGGAGAAGAACTCTTTCCTCCTGTTTTATCGATTTGTTTTTGCTATAAAAATGAAGTTTCTTTGCTCTGATCTTTTTTTGTTGGTCTCGTAAATCTCGAATAAGTGCAGCAATATTTTCTATGCCATTAGGGGATTGAAGTGTCTCAAAAGAAAGATTGCAAGCCTCTGTGAAATTAGAGGAGGTTAGCAGTGCTTGTTTAAGATCAGGTAAGTTCATAGTTTTCATCAACGGAAAAATTTAATGGATAAGGTGACATTATTAAATGCTACAGAGGATTTTAGCAGATTTTTTTAGATTAAGCATCTGTTCGCTTGATGAAATTAAAATCTAAAATATGTAAAGCGAGGGCGGTACTTTATTGTATGCAGAAATTAACCCCAAAATTTTTTGCAAATTTTTTACTGATTTTTTTAGCAGTTCTTGCCATTTTTTCTTTTTGTTTACCTGTCCCTAAAAATCATTTTTTAGCGCTTCTTTTATATGTTTTTCAGGGTGGAACGCTTGGTGGATTGGGAGGTGCTCTTGCGGATTGGTATGCTGTTACAGCATTATTCAGGTCACCCCTTGGTCTTCCTTTTCCTCACACGAATATTATTGCTAAAAACAAGGATAAAATTGCTGACAATATTGCACATTTTGTGGTTAGGGAGTTTTTGAATGAAACGGAAGTTCTCTCTATTGTTCAAAAACTAAATCTTTCTAAAAAGATTCATCAAAAATTTTTTCAGCTTTTATTTTCTAAAGAATCTTCCAGTAATTTGTCTCATTTATTTGAAGGTAAGGATAAAAGTTCTTTTTTAGCTAAAAAGTATTTTTTGGAAGAGGTGCTTTTTACGCAAGAAAATGCTGTACTCATTGCAAAACTGATTAAATTCAATGTGCAAAAACATCGTCATAAAATCGTTTCTTATGTGGAGCAACGTGTTAAAGAACAAGGAGGATCTCTCATTGGATGGGCAGTAGGTAGCTCTATCGGCAGACGTGTTGTCGAGGCTTTGGAGAAAGAATTGGAAAAATTCAATTTTAATGATTTTGTTTTTTCGGAACAGTTTTCTCAGAAAAGAAAAGATTTCTTGGCTTCTTTTCAACAGCAAGGTGAGAAGGATCATAAAGCGAAAGGCTTGTTTTTAGCCCCCTCTTTGAAAGAAAAAAAGCTACTCTCCCTTGAAACTAAAATGGAAGAATTTGTTGATCTATTCCATTTTGAGAAGGTTATTGACCAGTATATTTCAGAGACCGTAATGAACTATCTTCCTAAGTTAAGGGAGGATGCGTTTCTTTTTCTGCAATCGGTTATGCAAAAATGGAGCGGAGAGGATATTTCAACCCGCTTAGAGAATGCCGTGGGGAACGATTTGGCGTATATTCGAGTGAACGGCGCTATTGTTGGTTTTTTAACTTCTTCTTTTATCGAGGGACTTATTTTATCTGTTAAAATTTTGTTGAACTGATAGTATTTTCTGGCAGACATTGTTTGCTTTCTTTTTAAATAGTACTATTTTAGTATTTTTTGAAAATCTTATTCGAGAGCTAAAGAATTTTATTTTCTTTTGTGTTAAGAAGAAGGTTGTTCATAGAACATAGAATTGAACTTTAAATATTTTTATTGGAAAAAACTTAACTAATGCTAAGACCCTCTAAACTTGTAGATTATGCTATCGTTATTTTGGTAATTCTTTCCAAAAGAGGGGAAATGACAACGGGCGCAGAGCTTGCTGTAGATGCCTCTATTTCTTTACCAACAACAGCAAAGTTGCTTAAAGAATTGGCTGCTGGCGGCTTGATTGAATCCCGCCGTGGTGCTTGTGGCGGTTATCTTTTGTCAGCGCCGTTAAAAGAGATTTCAGTCAAAGATGTTATTAAAATTATTGACGGTCCGATTAATCTGGTTTCGTGTTGTCGGGGGGGCGCATGCCCTAGGGAGCAGGTTTGCCCTCTAAATGGTTGTTGGGATGTTTTGAATCAGAAAATGCTCAATTTATTTTCAGAAGTTAGCTTGGAAGAGTTGACGAAGGATGCTTGTTTTGCATTTGAGAGGTCAGCATCATGAGTTCTTCAGAGCAGTTCACGGCTAAGAAAGATTCGTATGAGTGGGGTTTTGAGACAAAGATAGAGACTGATTATGCCCCTAAAGGTCTTAATGAAGAAACAATTACTTTTATTTCTAAAAGTAAAAAAGAACCAGAATGGATGCTTGAATGGCGTTTAAAAGCATTTCATCTGTGGCAACAAATGACAGAGCCTCATTGGGCACGTCTTAAATATAAGCCGATAGACTATCAAGATATCCATTATTTCGCGAAACCCAAGGAGAAGAAGGCGCCAAAATCTTTAGAGGAAGTTGATCCAGAACTCTTGCGTACGTATGAAAAGTTAGGGATTCCCTTAAAAGAAAGAGAGCTTTTAGCAGGCGTAGAGGGTGCTGGAGATCGTCCTAAAGTTGCTGTTGATGCCGTGTTTGATAGTGTTTCAGTGGCAACTACTTTTCAGGAAGAGCTTAAAAAAGCAGGGGTTATTTTTTGTCCAATTTCTAAAGCTATTCAAGATTATCCTGAGCTTGTCAGGCAATATCTTGGAAAAGTTGTGCCTCAAGGAGACAACTTCTTTAGTGCCTTAAATTCTGCTGTTTTTACGGATGGCTCTTTTGTCTACATTCCCAAAGGTGTGAAATGTCCGATGGAGCTTTCAACCTATTTTAGAATTAATGCACGAAATACAGGACAATTTGAGCGAACCCTTATTATTGCGGAGGAACGAGCGCAGGTTTCTTATTTGGAAGGTTGTACCGCACCGCAAAGAGATGAAAATCAACTTCATGCAGCTGTGGTAGAGCTTGTGGCGCATGATGATGCTTTTATAAAATACTCAACAGTACAAAATTGGTATCCAGGCGATGAGAATGGCAAGGGAGGTATCTATAATTTTGTGACCAAAAGAGCCTTAGCTAAAGGAAAACGCTCCCGTATTTCCTGGACACAAGTAGAGACAGGATCTGCTATTACTTGGAAATATCCATCTTGTATTTTAGCAGGTGAGGAGAGTCGTGGAGAATTTTATTCTGTTGCCGTGACTAACCGTTATCAGCAGGCAGATACGGGAACCAAGATGATTCATTTAGGCCCTAGAAGTCGATCCACGATCATTGCGAAGACGATTTCTGCGGGGCATTCGGATAGCACGTATAGAGGACGTGTCCGGATGGATAGGCGTGCTGATGGCGCACGTAATTTCACGCAATGTGATTCTTTACTGGTGGGTTCAAATTGTGGTGCACATACAGTTCCTTATATAGAAGGGCGGAATCAGAAGGCGCAGGTAGAACACGAGGCGACCACTTCTAAAATTTCAGACGAACAGTTGTTTTATTGTCGAGCAAGAGGTTTTTCAGAAGAGGAAGCCATTGGGCTTATCGTGAATGGTTTTTGCCGTGAAGTTTTGCAGGAGTTACCAATGGAGTTTGCTGTTGAGGCGCAAAAGTTATTACAGCTAAGTTTAGAAGGAAGCGTCGGATGAGCGAAAAAGTAAACCTCACTACGGATAATCTTGTATTTCCTGCACAAGGAGATTTAGTTCTTGAAAAGATCAAGGCTTCTTTTATTGCAGATGTTGATGAAGAAAATCCCCAAGATCGCATTATTTTACAAGAGATTAATTTGCATGTTCCTGCTGGTGAGGTTCATGTGCTTATGGGGCCAAATGGTTCTGGAAAATCAACGCTTTCAAATGTTTTGGCAGGAAGCCCGCGCTATGAACTGTTAGAGGGAAAGGCATCTCTCGGAGATGTGGATCTCTTTTCACTGCCTCCAGAAAAGAGGGTGGCTGCGGGATTATTCATGGCATTTCAGTCGCCGATTGAATTGCCAGGTGTTAGCAATGCTTCTTTTTTACGCGCCGCTGTCAATGCCGTTCGAAAAGAGCGTGGTGAACCAGAAATAGCGCCAGTTGATTTTTTGAAATTAGTCCGCAAGGAGATGAAAAATCTTGGAATGTCTCCTGACATGCTTAAGCGTGGTGTAAATGCTGGTTTTTCTGGTGGAGAAAGAAAACGTAATGAGGTTTTGCAGATGCGTTTGCTTCAGCCAACGTTTGCAATTTTGGACGAGACTGATAGTGGTCTTGACGTGGATGCTTTGAAAATTATTGCTGATGGTATTAATAAGCTGAAAAGTCCAAAATTCTCGGCTCTAATTGTTACGCATCATCATGCTTTATTGGAATATACTCAACCCAAGAAAGTGCATATTTTGGTCAAAGGAAAAATTGTACATTCGGGGGGAATAGAGTTAGCAGAGCGCATTCAGAAAGATGGTTACAAATCCTTCTTGGAAGCCCGATAATGAATGATTTTTCAGAAAATTGGCGTAAGCTTAGACTAAGAGCTGGTAAAAAAGCAGAGTTGCTTGGAAATGCGTGGCCAACAAAAAAAGAAGAAGCCTATCATTACGCATCTTTGTCTTCTTTAGATAAAAAAGCATGGGCAGAACCAGTCTATCCGGAAGAAGAAAGTATTGCTGAAAAAATCTTTTTGTTGGATTTACCAGAAGTTAAAAATCGTATGGTTTTTGCTAACGGGTACTTTATTTCTTCTCTTTCTTTTTTAGAGGATGGTGGAGATTGGAAGGTTAAAAAAGAGGAAAGGGTATCGGAGAAGAGCTTTTCTTTTGAAGAAAGATTGAACGATGTTTTTAGGAAAGAACAGCTTTTATTAAAAGTTTCTTCTCGTGTGGATTTAAGCGAACTCCAGTTGCTTTTTTTAAACGAAGGTAAAAGTGTTTCTTTTCATCCTTCTGTTGTCTTGCAAACAATAGAGGGGCAGAAGCTTTCCGTGTGCGAAGTGCATGTTGGAGATGGGGAATTTTTAGAAAATGCACTTGTCGAGGTTAAGTGTGAAAAATCCTCTACTCTTTTTTGGACAAAGGCTCAATTAAATGCATCTGAGGCTGCCTCTTTATCTCTGACAGATTTTTCTTTAGAAAAATCTGCTCGTGTGAGTTTTACTCTTTTGGCAAAAGGCAGTGCTTTCGCAAGAGAAGTGGTGCGGGCAGAATTAAAAGCTGAAAATGCTTTTTTAGAAACAAATGGTTTACAGCTTTCTGGCAAAAATCAGCTTGTGGATTTTAATGTTTCTATTGCGCACGAAGCAAATCACACAGAATCACAGCAATCTTTAAAAACGCTTGTTTCTGGTAATGGCCATGCAATTTTTCAAGGAAAATCTGCAATTTCAAAACGAGGAAATAAGAGTTCTGCGCATCAAAAATCAGATGCATTGCTGTTATCAGATAAAGGGATTTTTGATGTAAAGCCAGAGCTTGAGATTTTTGCGGATGATGTGAAATGTAGCCACGGAGCGACGGTTGGTGCTTTGGATGATCAGGATATTTTTTATATTCGATCCAGAGGTGTTTCCCTTGGGGGAGCAAAACGTCTTTTATTATTCTCTTTTGTGAATGAAGTTCTAGATCGTATTTCTGATGAAAAGATACGTTTCTGGGCTCAAGCGCATGTCTTTCCATTTTTGGGAGGTGGAGACGAAGAGATCTTTGGTACGGAAGAGAAAAGAGACCTTTAATGTTTACAGAATTTTCGACTGAAGAAATTGAAAATGTACATAAAATTAGGAATTTTTTTCCAATTTTATCTCAGGAAATAAACAATCATCCTTTTGTTTTTTTGGACAGTGCCGCATCAGCTCAGAAGCCAGAAATGGTTTTAGATATCATGCAGGAAATGGGGCGTCATTGTTATGCGAATATTCATCGTGGATTATACCAGATGAGTGAGCGGACAAGCGCAGCGTTTGAGGCTGTAAGAGAGCAGGTAGCTGAATTTTTAGGAAGTAAAGATTCTCGTGAAATTGTGTTTACGCGCAATAGTACAGAAGCCTTCAATTTGCTAGCACATTGCTTTGGCGAGACGCTTTCCCCAGGACAGGCTATCGTTATTACAGAATTAGAGCATCATGCAAATATTGTTCCCTGGCTGATGCTGCGAGATCGTAAAAATATTGAAATTCGGGTAGCGCCAATTACCGATGATGGGGATATTGATATTGAGGCTTATAAGAAGCTTTTTTCTGATGGAAAAGTTGCCTTAGCTTCCGTTACGCATATGTCAAATGTTTTGGGGACATTAACGCCTGCACGCCAACTTTCAGAAATTGCTCATCAAGCAGGTGCAAAAATTTGTTTTGATGCGTCTCAATCAATTGTTCATAATTCTTTGAATGTCGATGAGATTGGAGCGGATTTTCTTACTTTTACTGGACATAAAATTTATGGACCAACGGGCGTTGGTGTTCTTTGGGGAAAATACGATCTGATGCAGTCTTTACCACCCTTTATGGGGGGGGGAGATATGATTCGAAATGTTAGCTTTGAGAAAGCGACTTGGGCGGATGCACCGCATCGTTTTGAGGCCGGGACGCCTGCCATTTTAGAGGTTATTGGTCTAGGTGCTGCGCTACGTTTTGTTTCTCAGAATGAGATGAAAGATCGTTTCTCTTTTGAAGAGAAGCTTTTGAATTATGCAACGAAGAAATTGGAAGAGATTGAGGGGCTTCGTATTTTAGGGAAGCCTGCAAAAAGAGGTCCTGTCTTGTCCTTCTTGATAGAAGGCGCTCATCCCCATGATATTTCTCTTTTGTTGGATCAATCTGGAATTGCGGTTAGAGCAGGGCAACATTGTGCAGAGCCATTGATGCATCGCCTAGGTATTCAAGGGAGTGTCCGTGCAAGTTTTGGCGCTTATACACTGCCTGGGGAAATTGATGCACTTGCAGATTCCTTGGTAAAAATAAGGAATATCCTCGCATGACTTCTCAGGAGAATTCTGTAACGTCAGATGCTGATGTAAAATCTTCTTCTTATATAAATGAAGACGCTGTTATTGAGGCTATTTCAGAGGTCTATGATCCTGAAATTCCTGTTAATGTGTATGATTTGGGCTTAATTTATGCGATTGATCTTCATGATGATGGAAAAGTCGTTGTGGAGATGTCTTTGACGGCTCCGAATTGCCCAAGTGCTCAAGAATTACCAGAAATGGTAAAGGAAGCGGTTGAGACGGTTGAAAATGTTAAAGAGGTTGAGGTTAAACTCATTTGGGATCCTCCTTGGGACATGAGCCGCCTGAGTGATGCCGCCCGATTAGCGTTAAATTTATTTTAAATGGAATGAGGATATAAAAATGTCAGAGGAATCGAAGACAGAGCTTTTCAGTCTGACTCAAGCTGCAGCGGACAGATTAAAATACTTATATGAAAATGAAGAAAAAGGAAGAACGCTTCGTTTGTCTGTAAATTCAAAAGGATGTTCAGGCCATTCTTATCAGTTAGATTTTGTAGAAGCTCCAGAAGATGGAGATGAGACTTTTTTTAGTCACGGGGTAAAATTCTTGGTAGATCCAGCTGCTTTTTTATATGTCGCTGGCACTTTGATGGATTATCGAAAAGGCCTCCTTGAATCGGGCTTCGTTTTTGAAAATCCGAATGAAAAAGGCCGTTGTGGTTGTGGTAAGAGTTTTTCAGCTTAAAGAGCGGATATTTTCAAAAATGCAGGAAGCGTTTCATCTTCTAGATTAAAAGATTTAAAACTTTGTTCTGCTCTTAAAAAGGAGGGCGTATTTTCTTCACTCAGAGTTGAAGGGGGTACGCTCTTTCTGTTGTGTGGTTTTTTTGAGAATTTCCGAGAAGCGGTCTGGGAAGGTTCATTCATTATCTCTTTCTCTTGAGAGATAGGTGCTTCTTTTTGCGCTTCAGGTTGCTGGTCAATGAGTGTGATCTCTTTTTGAGTCAGTTTATTAATTTCTTCTAAAAGAGGCGTATCTTGCTTACAAAGCAGATTTTTAGCCCAGCCTTTTCGTCCTGCTCTTCCCGTTCGTCCAATTCTATGAACATAGTCCTCTGGATTGCGAGGCAGATCATAATTGTACACATGAGATAATTCATCGACATCAATTCCGCGCGCTGCAACATCCGAGCAAATGAGAAGAGGAATTTCACCATTCCTAAACTGCTCTAAGGTCTTAAAGCGGAGGTCTTGTGATAAATCACCATGTAATGCACCAACAGAAAAGCCATGCTTCTGGAGAAGTCGGTGTAAGTTCGTAACTTCTTTTTTTTGATTACAGAAAACAAGAGCAGCAGTGGGTTTGTCCGTTTCAAGGAGATGCCGTAAGAAACGTGTTTTTGCACTCTTATTTGATAAAAGATAAGCGGTTTCCTCAATAGTGGTGGCTTTTGAGGAAGGAGGTGTTACTGTAATTTCCTCTGGGTTATTTAAAAAATTTCCCGCAATTTCTCGAATAGCTTGTGTCATGGTTGCTGAGAGAAAAATGGTTTGTCTTGTTTTAGGAAGAAAGCGTACAATTTTTTCGATATCAGGGATGAAGCCCATATCCAACATACGGTCAGCTTCATCGACAATAAGAAGATTGCTTTGTGTTAACAGCAGAGCCCCTCGTTCGAAAAGGTCTAATAAACGCCCTGGTGTTGCAACAACAATATCGACCCCTTTCGCAAGAATCTCTTTCTGAGTTCCCATGGATTCACCACCAATAAGGAGCGCATGTGAGAGAGAAAGATATTTTCCATATTGAGTTAGATTTTGAGAGACCTGTAACGCTAATTCACGTGTAGGTTCTAAAATAAGCGCACGGGGCATACGTGCCCGAGCCCTGCCAGATGCTAGATTATCAAGCATAGGCAAAACAAATGCTGCTGTTTTGCCTGTTCCTGTTTGCGCAATGCCTAAAACATCTTTTCCGTTTAAAAAATGTGGAATAGTAAGGTTTTGGATTGGCGTAGGTACCGAATGTCCTAAATCATCTAGTGCTTTTAATAATTCTGGTTTTAGGCCAAGGGCGTGAAAATTAGTCATGTAATAGATAGTGTCCTAGCTTGAAACAAATTACGCTACATAGCCCAAGCTATAAACTGAGAAATCGTAATATTTTCCAAATTTTAAATTAGTTCCCGAAACGCGCCGGCGCAAGTGGCAATGATTCCTACAAAAATCATCAATAGAGTTGCCTTACGTATGCGGAGGAGAGAAGCAGGCTTCATCTGAAGGGCACGTTTTAATTCTCTTAAGGGAGAAAAGTAAACCCAACAAAATAGAGCCGTCATGACAATCCAACAAAGTGTCATGAGGTGATAGATTGCAGGAAGAGGCTCTCCCAAGCGAATCCCTAGAGCAATACCTGTCAGGGCAGAAAGAGGCATAACGTGCCAAAGGGTTCTATAATAACGCGCATAATTTTGAAATCTTAAAGAGAGACTCTGAACGCCAGAAAGGGATCGCTCTGACAGAAGATCTGAGCGCCAAACGACTAATCCTCCGCCAATCCAATAAGCCATGCAAAGGAGGTGAGTTCCTAAGGCGATGCTCCACAGAGTTCCTGTGATCATAATTGTCAATATCTCTCTACTTAGTAAGTTATAATAATCCAGAGTGAACTTATGATAGTATAGATTCAGCAAATGCAAATTATAGTATCTAGCCTGATTGTATGGTTGACTATAACTTTTTTTATTTGACAAATGAAGGGTTTTGATGAAGTTTGATGCAGAAAATATTTCATTATGCAAATATTTTTCTTTAGTTTAGGGTTGTGCTTTTTTTCTGAAACAGCTATCTCTCTTCGGGAAGAATGCTTCAGTACGCATTAATGATTTAAGCGGATGTGGTGAAATTGGTAGACACGCCAGATTTAGGTTCTGGTGGCGAAAGCTGTGGGGGTTCAAGTCCCTCCATCCGCACCATTCAAAAAGAATTTAAAGAATATTTGAACTTGGGAAAACAGAGGGCAGTAGCTTCTTTTGTTCTTTTTGTGCCGTCTAGTCTTTTAATTTTTTGCTTTGATATTATGTATGGCTAGCGAGAATTATAAGGCTCTGCTATGTCTTTGTAGATATATTTTCAAAGGGTCCAGAAGGAATTTTATTGAATATGAAAATTACACCTGTAGCTGAAAAAGAGAATCTGATTGAGAAATTTACAATTAGCGTTCCAAACGAAGAGTGTGAGGCTCGAGTTAATGAATCTCTCCAGAAATATGGTGCTGACTTAAAGCTTCCAGGCTTTCGTCCAGGTAAAGTTCCTTTGTCAATTGTTAAACAGCGTTTTGGCCAATCAGCGCAGCAAGAGAGCGTTGATGCTTTGGTTCAGCAAGCTTGGGAAGAAATTTTAAAGGAGAATAAATTTCGCCCAGCAGGGCAGCCAAAGGTTAAGATTCTTTCTCTTCCTTTCGGAGATGAAGCTGAAGCGTCAAGGAAAGAGCTTTCGTTTGAAATTGAGGTTGGCGTTTTGCCCGAAATTAAGATTCCTGAACTTTCTGGCGTTAAGTTGACGCGCCATATTAGTAAAGTTTCCGATGAAGCTGTTGAAAAAGCATTGAAAGATGTTTCTGAGCAATCCCGTTTCCCAAAAGAAGTTGAGGAAAAACGTCCTTCTAAGGAGGGGGATATTCTTCGGGTTGATTTTCTTGGAAAAAAAGATGGTGCGCCTTTTGAGGGGGGTGCTGGTAAGAATATGGATGTCGAACTCGGTGGGGCAGGTTTTATTCCTGGTTTCGCTGAGCAGATGGTTGGAATGTCCGCAGGCGATAAAAAGGTCATCCATGTAACATTCCCAAAAGATTATCAGGCCAAAGATCTTGCTGGGAAAGAAGTTACGTTTGATATTGATGCGCATGCAATTTTAGAGCCAACAACATATCCAGTTGGTGAAGAGCTTGCTAAAGCGGCTGGTTTTGATTCTTTGGATAAATTGAAAGAGGATATCCGTAGCCGTTTAGAAGCTGAAACAAAAGAATTATCATCTCTCGCTTTGAAGCGTGATATGCTTGATATCTTAAATGATAAAATTGATTTTGAAGTTTCTGATGAGATGGTTGAGGCTGAGTTTAATCAGATTTGGCAACATTTACAGCAGGAGAGATCCGCGGGTCGTATTGATCCAGCAGAAGCTTTTAAAGATGAGGATACGCTGAAAGAGGAATATCGTGCAATCGCCAAAAGGCGTGTTAGTTTAGGGCTTCTGCTTTCTGAAATTGCTCAGAAGGAAAAAATGGAAGTTTCTCAAGAAGAATTAATGGGTGCGTTGCAGACGGAGTTGGCGCGTTTCCCTGGGCAAGAGCAGCAAGTTCTCCAGTTCTTTCTTAAGAATGAAGGTGCGATGAACTCTTTGAGGGGGCCAATTCTTGAAGGCAAGGTTATGGATTACCTCTTGGAAAATGCAGATATTTCAGAAGATGAAATGGATGTGGAGGCACTCTCTAAATTGGTGAGTGGCAGTGAAGCGCAGCAATTTGGCGTTAATGCGGCATAATTATTAAGTGAGTGTAAGTCTAACTATCCGCTTATTAGATTTACGGTGTTTTCTCGGTCTTTGGGAAGAGTTTTTCAAAGACCGAGTTTGAAGTGAGGCGGAGGAGAGGTATATTGTTTTCTTCAAATTTTGAAAAAGACATATTGGCAAGTTCTTTAGTGCCGATGGTTGTGGAGCAGACGCCACGTGGTGAGCGGGCTTTTGATATTTATTCTCGTTTATTACAAGAGCGCATCATTTTTTTGACAGGTCCTGTATATGATCAGGTGGCATCTGTTTTGTGTGCACAGCTTTTGTATTTAGAGAGCGTGAACCCAAAGAAAGAAATTTCTTTCTATATTAATAGTCCAGGAGGGGTGGTGAGCGCAGGTCTGGCTATTTATGACACGATGCAGTACATTCGTGCACCCGTGAGTACTGTTTGCGTTGGTCAAGCAGCTTCGATGGGCTCTCTTTTACTGGCCGCTGGAGAAAAGGGGCGCCGTTTTTGTTTGCCGAATTCTCGTGTTATGGTGCATCAGCCTTCCGGTGGTGCGCAAGGTCAGGCATCTGATATTGAGATTCAGGCGCAAGAAATTTTAGAAATTCGTCGCCGTCTAAATAACATTTATCATTATCACACGGGGCGAGACGTCTCAGAGATAGAAGAGGCTTTAGAGCGTGACCGCTATTTATCAGCAGAGGAAGCACAGTCTTTCGGTCTTGTTGATGAGGTGGTGAAGCGCCATGTTGAGAATGAGAACGAAGTATAATTGTAGGTCTTTTATAGGATTTGCACGGAGGTTTTCTTCAAAAGAAATATTTGAAGATGTTTGGTAAGTTGGCGAAAGAATTTGAATGAACGAGAAATCATCTTCATCTGATAAGATTTTATATTGCTCCTTTTGTGGTAAATCACAAAAAGAAGTTAAGAAGCTTATCGCAGGCCCTACAGTTTTTATTTGTGATGAGTGCGTGGAGTTGTGCGGAGATATTATTCGCCAAGAGCGTAAAGACGGTAAAATCACGGTTGATGCTGATCAGATACCTGTTCCACATGAGATATTTAAAATATTAAATGATTACGTAATTGATCAGGAATACGCAAAAAAAGCGCTTTCTGTGGCTGTATATAATCATTATAAGCGCTTAGAGTCTCTTCAGGCTGATGATGATATTGAAATTGCAAAATCAAATATTCTTTTGGTGGGGCCGACAGGATCAGGGAAAACGCTTTTAGCTCAGACGCTTGCACGTATTCTGAATGTTCCATTTGCAATGGCGGACGCAACAACCCTTACAGAGGCAGGCTATGTGGGAGAGGATGTTGAGACGATTGTCTTAAAGCTTTTGCAAGCTGCTGATTATGATGTTGATAAAGCGCAACGTGGTATCATTTATATTGATGAAATTGATAAGATTACACGGAAATCTGATAATCCTTCTATTACACGAGATGTGTCTGGAGAGGGTGTGCAACAGGCACTCTTGAAATTGATGGAAGGGACAGTTGCTTCAGTTCCTAAGAATGGTGGGCGAAAACATCCACAACAGGAATTTGTGCAAGTTGATACGACAAATGTTCTTTTCATTTGCGGTGGTGCATTCGCTGGCTTGAATAAAATTATTGAAGCTCGTGGTCGAGGAACAGTGATGGGCTTTGGAGCCGATGTAAGAGCTGTTGATGAGCAGAAATTAGGCGATGTTTTGAGAGATCTAGAGCCAGAAGATCTTATGAAGTATGGTTTAATTCCTGAATTCATTGGACGTTTGCCTGTTATAGCAACATTGGATGATTTGGATAGAAAAGCTCTCGTTCGTATTTTAGCTGAACCTAAAAATGCGTTAGTAAAACAATATGCTCGCCTTTTTGATATGGAAAATACAAAACTTGTTTTTGATCCAGAGGCTTTAGATGAAATTGCTGAGCGTGCGATTAAGCGAAAAACGGGCGCAAGGGGATTGCGTTCTATTCTGGAAGAAATTCTTTTAGAAACAATGTTTGATTTGCCTAGTCGGGATGATATTTCAGAAGTTCATATCTCGGAGGGGGTTATTAAGGGAGAAGAGTCTCCGAAATATGTTCAGGCAGAGCCTTTGAATCCTTCGAATAAAGTTGCCTGACGTATTTTAAAGCATTGATTTGTTTGTATGGTAGATTTTAAAAACGATATTGTGTCTGACAGAGCATCTGTTAGGCACATTTTTTCGGATGACTCAAAACAAGATTTAAAGAAGGGGCAAAATAAAATGTCTACTTTACCTATTTTGCCTTTGAAAAATATTGTTATTTTTCCGCATAGTGTCGTTCCTCTTTTTGTGACGAGAGAAAAATCTTTAAAGGCTTTAGATGCTTTAGAAAAGACGGATAGAAATGTTCTATTGGTGACACAAAAGGACATGGATATAGATCATCCAAAGGCGAAAGATCTGTATAAAATTGGTGTTCTTGCCAAAGTTTTGCAAATTTTAAATCTTCCAGACGGAACAGTTAAAATTTTAGTAGATGCTCAAACGCGTGTGCGTTTAAGTGCTTTTTCAGATAAAAATGGTTATTTATCAGCCGCATCTACTATTTTATCTGAAAAAACAACGGGGTTCTCGGAAGAAGAGTTGGTTGCCCTTGGAAAAGAATTATTTACAAAGTTTGAAGCTTTTGCACATGCAAACAAGCGTATTTCTACAGAAATGCTCTCAAGTGTTTCTCAGATTAAAAGTCATTCCCAGTTGGCGGATACGATCACGGGCTACATTAGTTTAAATATTTCTGAGAAGCAAAAATTGCTTGAAGCGCTTAATGTTGGGGAGCGTATAAAAAAAATCTCTCTTCATTTGGATGCTGAATTAGAAGTTCTAAAGTTGGATGAACGTCTTCAAGAACGTGTAAAAAAGCAAATGGAGAAGTCTCAAAAGGAATACTTTCTGGCTGAGCAAATGAAAGCTATCCAGAAAGAGCTTGAAGACACAGGAAGCGATGCTGATGAGCTAGGCGTTTTAGAGCGTAAAATTAAGCGCTTAAAAATGTCCTCAGATGCAAAAGAAAAATCCCTTCAGGATCTTAAAAAGCTTCGCAATATGAATCCGATGTCCCCAGAGAATACGATTCTGCGAAATTATTTAGAGACAATTACGGCACTGCCATGGGGTAAATTTTCGACTTTGTCGAGTTCTCTTTCTAAGGCTGAAACTGTCTTAAATAAACGGCATTATGCTCTTGATAAAGTAAAAGATCGGATCATTGAGTATCTTGCTGTGCAGAGTCGTTCTAAGCAATTAAAAGGTCCAATTTTATGCTTAGTTGGTCCGCCAGGCGTTGGAAAAACTTCTTTGGCACGCTCTATTGCAGAAGCAACAGGGCGTCGTTTATCCCGTATTTCTTTGGGCGGAATTAAAGATGAGTCTGAGATTAGAGGACACCGTCGAACCTATATTGGTGCTTTGCCAGGAAGAATTATTCAAGGGATCAAAAAGGCAGGAACTTCAAATCCTTTAATGCTACTGGATGAAATTGATAAAGTCGGCAGTGATTGGCGGGGAGATCCTTCTTCTGCTTTGTTGGAAGTATTGGATCCAGAACAAAATAGTGCATTTGTCGATCACTACTTGGAAGTGGGTTATGACCTTTCAAAGGTTTTATTTATTGCAACGGCAAATTCATTAGATATGCCTGCGCCTTTGTTGGATAGAATGGAGATTATTAACCTTTCTGGTTACTCTGAGAAGGAAAAGTTAGAAATTGCTCGCCAGCATCTGGTTAAAAAGCAGGCGCAAGAAAATAATTTAGGTGAAGAAGAGTGGCTTGTTTCAGACGATGCTATTTTAGAAATTATTCGTTCTTATACACGCGAAGCTGGTGTTCGTGGCCTGGAAAGAGAGCTAGGTAAAATTGCGCGAAAGATAGTGAAGGAACATGTCATTTCTGGTGAAAAAACACACGTTGAAGTGACGCAAAAAAGCCTTTCCCATTATTTAGGTGTCGTGCGTTACAGTCACTTAAGATCGTATAATGATAAATGCATTGGCTCAGTAAATGGTTTGGCCTGGACTGCTGCAGGGGGAGAGCTTTTAAAAATTGAAGCTCTTTTGATGTTTGGGACTGGGAAGATTCAGAGTACCGGAAAGCTAGGTGAAGTAATGCAGGAAAGTCTTTCTGCAGCTTTTTCTTGGGTTAAGGCACATGCACCAGAGATGGGAATCCCGAAATTTCTTTTGGAAAAACGGGACGTCCATGTTCATTTGCCAGAGGGTGCCGTTCCTAAGGATGGACCTTCTGCAGGGATTGCTCTCGTTCTTGTCTTGAGCAGTATTTTTACAGGGTTAGCGGTTAAACAATCTATTGCAATGACAGGCGAAGTGACATTACAAGGCCGCGTTTTGGCTATTGGTGGATTAAAAGAAAAGCTTTTAGCTGCTCTAAGATCGGGTATTCAAAAGGTTTTGATACCAAAAGAAAATGAAAAAGATTTACCAGAGATGGAAAAAGAAGTTTTAGAGAACCTTGAAATTATCCCCGTTAGGGATGTAAAGGAGGTTCTTCGGGAGGCTCTTGTTGTAGAGGGAACGCCTTTAGCGTTGTTGGAGTCTTCATTTTCACCTGAGAAAGTGCAGAAAAGTGTGCTTTCTCAGTCTCTATATCCGTAAGTCTGATAGGAAGTAAAAGAAGTGGTTGACTTGACTTCTCCCCTTTTTTTACTTTTTAGTAGGGCAATAATGTCCGGGAAATTTAGAACATGCCGGATTACAGCATTGAAAGGCCTATAAAATGGAAAAACCGCTGAATAAACAGGAATTAATTGCAGCTGTGGCTGATGCCGTAGATTTGTCAAAGGCAAAAGCAGGAGAGGCTGTTGATGCTCTGTTTAAGACAATCGCTGATACATTAGCAGCGCAGGGGGAGGTTCGTCTGGTTGGTTTCGGAAGTTTTGTGAGAGTTCACAGAAAGGCTACCAAAGGGCGTAATCCTCAGACAAAAGAAGAGATTGATATTCCAGCCTCTAACTCTGTACGATTCAAACCAGGTAAATCACTTAAAGAAGCAGTGAACTGAGTTCATCAGAAAAATGGCAAGGAACGGAAAATTTATTTTTCCCCTTGCCAAATTCTTTAAAATATTGCATGTTCCTTTTCGGGCGATTAGCTTAGCGGTAGAGCATCTCGTTTACACCGAGAGGGTCGGCGGTTCGATCCCGTCATCGCCCACCATTATATTCCATGAAAAAATATCAGGAATGGACTTTCGAAGTCCATGAGTCTCTTTCTTCAACATCAGATAGATGTTTCGATTATCTGTCATCTGAGAAAGATGGCATTATCGCAGTTATTGCACATCACCAGACCTCTGGCAGAGGTACCCATAATCGACAGTGGCAGACACCTGCTGGTAATTTGGCTTTTTCGTTTACATTACGTTCAAATTCTCCCTTGGATTGTTTTTCGTTTCGTTTTTCAGAATCTCAGCAATTTATTCAGGCATTGCCCTATATTATGGCTCTTTCTGTCTTTGAAGTGATTAGAGAATTGCTGCTTCCAGATCAAAGATCTCTTCTATCTATTAAATGGCCAAATGATATTTTATGGAAAGGAAAAAAGATTTCTGGAATTCTGATTGAAAGTAGTTTTAGCGCAGATGTCGCTAATATTGTTATTGGCATTGGAATGAATGTTTGTAGTTCGCCTAAGATTTCAGGAAGATCTTTAACTTCGATAAAAGAAATTGGTGCTGTGCCCATTCCGGTTATAGATCTGGCTAAGAAAATTCTTTCGGAATCTAAAAATTGGTTTTCTTGCTGGAAAGTAGGTCGTTTTCCAGCTATTCGTAGAGAATGGCTTTCTCGGACTTGTTCTTTAGGGACGATTCTAGAGATGGGGACTGGTAAGTCTCGTATGCGTGGTGCTTTTATGGGGATTACGGATGCTGGTCATCTCATGCTTAAGGATTGTAATGGGAAGGTTATTTCCTTTGTTACGACAGAAATACGTTAAAAAAGAAGTCTAATGCGTTCTTCAAAAATTCTCGCCGTTGATATGGGTAATACAAACACTGTGTTTGCGCTTTACGATGGTCAAAAATGGTCTAGAAAATGGCGTTTGGGTACAGATAGTCGAAGGATGGCGGATGAGTATGAGGTCTATCTTTCTGTTTGGTTTAAAAATGAAGGCATTTCTTTTTCAGAGATAGAGAATGTTGCTGTATCTTCAGTTGTTCCTGATGCCTTAAAAGAATTAGTACATTTTTTAACAGTGCGATTTCCTAATTCGCCTCTTGTAGCCAAATCTTCTCTTGCTTGGGGAAATGAGGTTTTGTTGCCATCTCCAGAAACATTGGGGGCGGATAGGCGTTTGAATGCGTTGGCTGCTGTTGAGTTTTTTCCAAAAGTTGCAAAAAAACGTCCAATTATCATTGTTGATTTCGGGACGGCGACGACTTTTGATGTTGTGAATATAGACGGAAATTATATTGGTGGCGTTATTGCGCCAGGAATTAATTTGGCAAGCAGAGCGCTGCATGATGCAGCAGCTCTCTTGCCAAGGGTCGCAATAGAAAAACCTAAGAAAGTATGTGGTGAAGACACAGTTGAGGCCATGCAGTCAGGTCTATTTTTTGGTTACGCCTCTTTGGTAACAGGTATCCTCGAGCGCTTAATAAACGAATTAAAGGTAAAACCATTTGTCATTTCAACGGGCGGTTTAGGGAAGACTTTAAGTTCAGAAATTATATTCGATGCACATGCTCCAGATTTAACATTGGATGGTTTGAGAGTTTTAGCGAGCAGAAACATTCAATCATTCCAGTTGTGAGAAAGATTTTTTAATAGCGCATTGAGCGTGGGTGGTATTGAGGCGATTGTCCGAAAAGTGAAGCGAAAACAAATATCAGAAATGAAAATAATATTGTGAATGGAAAGGTTTTTTAATGACAGAAGAACATGTAGAAAATTCAAAATCAGCCTCTGAAGGCCTGTTGTTTCTACCCTTGGGGGGAACGGGTGAGATTGGTATGAATTTTAATCTTTATGGGTTAAAAAAGAATGGGAACGAGAGTTGGCTAATTGTGGATTGTGGTATAGGGTTTTCTGGGAACGATACGCCTGAAGCAGATCTTTTAGTCGCAGATCCAACATTCATTGAAGAACGGTCTTCCCTTATAGCAGGCTTGGTTTTAACACATGCACATGAGGATCATTTAGGCGCAGTCGTCCATTTATGGCCTCTTTTAAAGTGTCCCGTTTATGCGACGCCTTTTGCTGCGACTATTCTTCGCCGCAAATTAAGTGAGGCTAATTTACAGAATCAGGTGCAAATTCATGTGATAAAGCCTGCTTCACGCTTTGAGGTCGGCGATTTTGATTTGGAATTTATTCCTGTAACGCATTCTATTCCAGAAGCACAAGCTTTGGTTATTAGAACAGGACAGGGAAATATTTTGCATACAGGGGATTGGAAGTTAGATCCTAATCCTCTCGTTGGGCCAGTGACAGACTTGGATACCCTTAAAAAATTAGGGGACGAGGGGGTCTTAGCCATGATTGGAGATAGTACAAACTCTCTAAAGGAAGGGGCTTCTGTTTCAGAATCTTTGGTTCGGGAAGGTCTTACAGATCTTATTCAAGGTCGAAATGGCAGGATTGCAGTAACTTGTTTTGCAAGCAATGTTGCGCGTGTTGAGAGTATTGCTAAAGCTGCTGAAGCAGCAGGACGCTCTGTAATGATCGTGGGACGTTCTCTTAAAAATTTAGAAGCTGCCGCACGTGAGTGTGGTTATTTAAAAGATATCCCATCTTTTTTGACCGAAGACGATGTTGAAAATGTAGATCTTGATAAAGTTGTGATGATGATTACAGGATCACAAGGAGAAGCAAGAGCTGCGCTATCTCGCGTTGCGGCAGAAACGCATAATGCGATTCAACTCAGAGAAAATGATACGATTATTTATAGTTCGCGTGTTATTCCAGGAAATGAACGCGCTGTTTCAGCTATTCAGGATCAGTTTCGACGTAGGGGAATTCATGTCGTGACAGACCGTGATGCAGTTGTACACACTTCTGGGCATGCAACAAGTGAAGATATTAGGCATCTGTATTCTTTAGTGCGTCCAAGATATAGTGTTCCAACGCATGGTGAGTGGCGTCATATGAACGCACATGCGGCTATCGCACATGAGCAGGGCTCTCAAGTTATTTTGCTTGAAGATGGGGACGTGCTTGGCTTAGGGCCAGGAAAAGTGGAAGTGGTTGATACAGTACCCACAGGACGTATGGCATTGGATGCTGGCCGTCTGTTGCCAATGACTGGAAAGGTTCTCACAGAACGCCGGCGTATGCTTTACAATGGGACGGTTCTAGCCAGTTTTGCTGTTGACGATGAAGGATACGTCATTGGGGATCCACGGATTACGGCTCCTGGTTTATTGGATGAGGATGCTGTGGAAACTTCTCAAATTCAACAGCAATTTGCTCTTGCATTAGATCAGATACCAGATGAATTAAGGCAGGATGATCAAACTTTTCAAAATGCAGCACGCACAGCTTTAAGGCGTGCGTTAGGGCGTAAATTGCGTAAACGTCCTCATGTTGATGTTCATCTTTTAAGAGTTTAATTTTAGCGATCAGTTTAAGGAAATATTCTATGCGCCTTACCCAGGCATTTCAGCCCACATTACGAGAGACGCCTGTGGAGGCAAAAATTGTTTCTCATCAACTGATGTTGAGAGCCGGACTTATTCGTCAGATTACTTCTGGAATTTATGTTTGGCTTCCTGCTGGACTGCGTGTTTTACGTAAAATCTCTAATATTATTCGTGAAGAACAGGATCATATTGGTGGTCAAGAACTCCTGATGCCTACTTTACAACCAGCAGAGTTGTGGAAAAGGTCGGGTCGTCATGATTCTTATGGTCCAGAAATGTTGCGTTTTAAAGATAGGCACGAACGTGAGTTGCTGTATGGCCCAACAAATGAAGAAATGATTACAGATATTTTTGGGGCAACAGAAACTTCTTATAAGACACTGCCTAAATACTTGTATCAATTGCAGTGGAAATTTCGAGATGAAATTCGCCCTCGCTTCGGTGTGATGCGTGGACGTGAATTTTTGATGAAAGACGGGTATTCTTTTGATCTTTCAGCAGAAGATGCTGAAGATATTTATTTTCAAATTATGCATTCTTATTTGCGTACTTTCGAACGTATCGGTGTTACTGCGATTCCAATGGCAGCGGATACAGGACCCATTGGCGGTGCATTAAGTCATGAATTTCTTGTGATAGCTCCGACAGGTGAAAGTGAAGTTTTTTACGACAAGAGGCGTGAGATTGCGCAAACCTCTGAAGATGTTAAGAAAGATCCTAAAAAATTCTTGAAAAAATTGATGAATACAACTTATGCCGCAACTTCAGAGAAGCATGAGAAAGCTCTATGGAATGAAATTCCCCAAGAGTTTCAGGTGAATGGGCGAGCAATCGAAGTCGGGCATATTTTCTCTTTTGGAACAAAATATACAGAAGCCATGGGAATATCTGTTGCCGGACCGAATGGAGATAAAATTTATCCTTACATGGGATCCTATGGGATTGGTGTCTCTCGACTAGTCGGTGCGATTATTGAGGCCTCTCATGATGAAAAGGGGATTGTTTGGCCAGAACAGGTTGCGCCTTATCGTATTTCTCTTATTAATCTGCGTCCGGGGGATGAGGCGTGTGATCGTATTTGCGAGAAGATTTATGAAATAAATGCCAATGATATTCTCTATGATGATCGTAAAGAGAGGGCAGGCGTTAAATTTAACGATGCAGATCTTATGGGAGCTCCTTGGAAAATTGTTGTTGGCCCAAAAGGTGCAAAAAATGGAGAAATAGAACTTTCTCGTAGAAGCGGAGGAGAGGCCATTTCCGTAAACTTAGAAAACCCGTCAGACGAGAGTCGTGAGTACATGAAAGCTTGTGGTCTAGAGGCTGTTATAGGGTAATGTTTGGTAAATTTGAAAGAATGGTGGCGTGGCGTTATTTGCGTGCACGCCGTGGAGATCGTTTTGTTTCTTTGATTGCTATTTTCTCTTTTCTTGGAATTATGCTTGGTGTTGCAACATTGATTGTTGTGATGGGAGTCATGAATGGCTTTAAAGCAGATCTTATGGGAAGAGTTCTTGGTCTTCATGGAGACCTTAATATGTATGTTTCAGGGGGAAATCTTCAAAACTATCAACAGATTGTTTCAAAAGTAGAGACAGTTCCAAGAGTGAAGCGTGTAACGCCTTTGGTTGAAGGAACTGTTTTGTTTCAAAGCGGGCGCTATACAACGGGGGCAGAACTGGAAGGCATATCCGTTGATGCTTTACAGCAATGGCATGCTTTAAGTGATGGTTTGGTCGATGGAGATTGGAAAGACTTAGAAGATCAGAATTCCGTTGCCATTGGTGTAACGATGGCGCAACGTGCTGGGCTTACGATTGGCTCAGAAATTAATTTACTTTCACCGACTGGTCGTTCAACGCCTTTTGGAACAATGCCGAGAGCCATAAAACTGCGCGTTGCCGCTATTTTTGATGCTGATTGGAATGATTACAATAGTGGCGTTGTTTTAATGTCACTTTCGCAGGCTCAAAATTTTCTTTTACTTGAGAAAAATGAGGTGTCTCTTCTCCAAGTCGAAGCGGATGATTCGATGAATGCCAGAAAAATAGGGCGTGATATTATATCGACTATTGGGATGCCAGAGGTGCGTGTCTCTGATTGGACACAAGGTGCAAACGGTGTCCTCAGTGCGGTGAACGTTGAGAGAAATGTGATGTTTATAATTTTAAGTCTTATTATCCTCGTTGCTGCTTTCAATATTGTTTCCTCTCTTATTATGATGGTGAAAGATAAGGGAGAAGACATTGCTATTATGCGGAGTTTTGGCGTAAGCCAAGGAGGCATTCTGCGCATTTTTGTCATGTGTGGTGCAGCTATTGGTATAATGGGAACGATTGCTGGAGCAGTTTTAGGGATTAGTTTCGCGTTAAATATTGAGCATATTCGTCATTTGTTAGAAAAAATTATGGGCGTAAATTTATTCAATTCTGAGGTTTATTTTTTAGTTCAACTGCCTGTTCGGATTGATTGGTTCGAGGTAGCTGAGGTGATTGTTTTGGCGCTTGTATTAGCGCTTTTGGCGACGCTTTATCCTTCTTGGCGTGCCGCACATACAGATCCTGTGGAGATGTTGCGCCGTGAAGGCTGATGCTGTTTTAAGTCTTAGGAATCTTAGTCGTATTTTCCATTCTGGAGAACAAAGACTTGAAATTTTGAGAGAAGCCTCTCTGGAAATTAGGCCTGGTGAGTTGGTAGGTTTGGTCGGGCCAAGTGGCATTGGAAAATCAACCTTACTGCATATTGCTGGTTTGTTGGAATCTCCAAACAGCGGTGAGGTGATGATAGCGGGGAAATGTGCACACCAATTAAATGATTATGAAAGAACGATTCTTCGTCGAGATTCAATAGGTTTTGTTTTTCAGTTTCATCATCTTTTGCCAGAGTTTACGGCTCTTGAGAACGTTATGCTGCCGGCTTTAACCGCTGGAAAACCGATTAAAGAGGCTGAGGAACGTGCTGCTTATTTATTAGAGATGCTCTTCGTTCGGCATCGGATGCTCAGCCAACCCGGAAAAATGTCTGGCGGAGAGCGGCAGCGTGTTGCGATTGCGCGTGCTTTGATCAATCAGCCTGTATTGCTTTTGGCAGATGAGCCAACTGGAAATTTGGATGTTGATACAGCAGAGCAAGTGCTAGAATCCATCTCAAATATTGTTCGTAAAGAAAAAGCAGGCGCCTTAATTGTTACCCATAATGTTGAAATAGCTCAGAGAATGGATAAGAATTTTTCTTTACATCAGGGAAAAGTCATTCTGGTCTGAGATATAAATAGGCATCGGGAATGATCGCATTTATAAAAATCGAAAGATACTATGCCTTATTCTGATTTTGTTCATCTCCGTAATCATTCGGCGTACTCTTTAAGTGAAGGCGCCATGAGCGTCAGTGATATTGCCGAGTTGGCGCAACGCTATAAAATGCCAGCCACTGCCTTAACGGATAGTGGCAATATGTTTGGGAGTTTAGAATTCTCAGGGATATGTCGTCAAAGAGGGATTCAACCAATTATTGGGTGTCAACTTGGCGTATCTTTTGACGGCGAGAATGCCTCCCCAGTTGTTGCTTTAGCAAGGAACTCAGCAGGTCTTCTTAATTTACGCAAGCTTTCGACAGAAGGATATCTTCAAGGGAATCCCTCAACGCCTTTCAGTTCTATTGAATTTTTATGTAATCATGCTGAAGGGATTTTTCTTTTAACTGGAGGTGTTCTTGGTCCTTTAGGGCAATTTTTACTCCGTCAGGATGAAGGCCAAGCTCAAAAACTTCTTTCTCGCTTATTAGATGCTTTTAAGGATAATCTGGCTGTTGAGCTAACACGTGTTGGCGCTCCCGGTGAAAAGCAGATAGAAAGCGATATGGTTGCTTTAGCGGATAGGTTTAGCATTCCGCTTGTGGCAACTAATAATTGTTTTTTTTCAAGCCCTACAATGAGAATGGCGCAGGATGTTCTCCTTTGCATTGGAGAAGGAAAAGTCGCTGCAGAAGAAGATAGAAAGAAGGCATTTAAGGGGAGTTGGTTTAAATCTCCTAAGCAGATGAAAGAGCTTTTTAAGGATATTCCCGAAGCTTTCTCAAATAGTTTGATGATAGCACGCCGCTGTCATGTTGAAGTTCGCTCTATAAAACCTTTGTTACCGATATCGAAAAATGTTGGAGAAAATGAAGATGCTGGCGAGGTTCTAACAAAAATGGCAAGAGATGGCCTCAAAAGACGTCTTGCTGTTATGAATTTAAAGGATGATGCCAGAAAAATTTATGAAGAACGCCTAGAGCACGAAATAGGCATTATCATCCGTATGGGATTTCCTGGATATTTTTTAATCGTTGCTGATTTTATTCAATGGGCAAAAGCACATGATATTCCTGTTGGACCGGGGCGTGGGTCTGGTGCAGGTTCTCTCGTCGCTTTTTCTTTAACGATTACAGATATTGATCCTATTCGTTTCAGTCTCCTCTTTGAGCGTTTTTTAAATCCTGAACGTATTTCGATGCCAGATTTTGATATTGATTTTTGTCAGCATCGGCGTGATGAGGTTATCCGCTATGTCCGGGATGAATATGGCTCAACCCGTGTGGCACAAATTATTACTTTTGGAAAATTACAGGCAAAAGCAGCTGTTCGGGATGTCGGACGTGTCCTCGGGATTCCTTACGGGGCTGTTAATCGTATTGCTGAGCTGATTCCCAATAATCCTGCGAAACCAATGGCTTTAAGGCAGGCCATTTCGGAAGAAGCGGAACTTTTGAAAATTGAGCAGAGAAAAGATGACGATGAGGCGGTTCTTTTAGAAAGAGCCCTTCAGCTAGAAGGGCTCTTCCGGCATGCCTCAACCCATGCTGCAGGTGTTGTGATTGGGGATAGGGAACTTGTAGAGTTGGTTCCTCTTTACAGAGATCCCCGAGATGAAAGCGGTATGCTCGTTACCCAATTTTCAATGAAATACGTTGAAAAAGCGGGGCTTGTGAAATTTGACTTTTTAGGTTTGGCAACCTTGACCCTTTTGAAGCGAGGTGTTGATTTTTTAAAAGAATTAGGAATTGAGGTCGATTTATCTCATATACCGCTTGATGACCAAAAAACATTTGAGATGATGGCCAAAGGGGATACCGTTGGCGTCTTTCAGTTTGAAAGTCCTGGGATGCGGGATATGCTCAAACAGATGCAATCAAATAGATTTGAAGATTTGATTGCTGGTGTGGCGCTTTATAGGCCAGGTCCGATGGAAAATATTCCAGCTTATTGCCGCCGAAAACATGGGGAACACTGGGAATCTCCACATGAAACGATCAGACCAATCCTAGAAGAAACTTATGGGATTATGGTGTACCAAGAACAAGTCATGCAGATTGCGCAGGAAATGGCGGGTTATAGTCTTGGGGAAGCAGATATCTTACGGCGTGCAATGGGTAAAAAAATTGCAGCGGAAATGGAAAAGCAGCGCCAAATTTTTATTAAAGGATCTGTTGCGAAAGGGATTTCTGAAAAAGATGCAAATTCTGTCTTTGATATGATGGCTAAATTTGCAGATTATGGATTTAATAAATCTCATGCGGCTGCTTATGCGCTTGTTTCTTATCAAACAGCTTGGATGAAAGCGCATCATCCAGTGGCATTTCTTGCAGCATGCATGTCCCTTTCAAGAGAAAAAACAGAGAAATTGGCTGTTTTCTTCCAAGAGGCTGACCGGATGAATATTAAGGTCATGCCACCAGATATTAACCACTCTAAAGCAGATTTTTCTGTCGAAAGGCAAGAGGACGGAGAATATATTATACGCTATGCTCTTGCTGCGGTTAAAAGAGTTGGCCTCAGTGCTATGGAAGAGTTGTGCCGCGTAAGAGGTAATAAAAAATTCACAGATTTAACGGATTTTGCTCAACGTTGTAGTGGTGGATTTTTAAATAAAATGCAATTGGAAAATCTCGCAAAAGCAGGGGCTTTTGATGGCTTTTCTATGAAACGCGAAGTTGTTTTTGAAAATATTGATGTTGTTTTAGCCCGATCTCATGCAAGAGCACTTGAGGAAGCATCAGGACAGAGTGGTTTATTCGGTGGTATTGAGGAAGAAAAAGCATTTAGTGAATTACCTCTTCGTCAACCGCCTGTTATGTGGGAAACCTCACGTCGTTTACAAGAAGAATATTCTGCGATTGGTTTTTATTTAAGCGCTCATCCTCTTGATAGTTATAAAGATGTTTTTAAAAAAATAAATGTCACGCCTATTTCTGAAATTGAGTCATTAGACTTGGGAAGTGAAGAAAGTGTTATCTCAATTGCGGGCATCGTCATTCAAAGAAAAGAGCGTCCTACGAAAAGTGGCAAGAAAATGGCCTGGCTGACTGTCAGTGATGGTTATGGCACTTGTGAATTTGTGATGTTTTCGGAAGTTTTAGAAGATGCCAGACCTTTTATTAAAGAAGGTTCAGAAGTTTTTGCAAGTATTTCTATTCGTAAAGAGGAAGAAGCATTTCGTTTAACTGCTCGGCGCGTAACAGCATTAGAATCGGAGATACAAAAAGGCAAAACAAATATGGTGATTGTGATTAAGAATGGGGATTCTCTTTCCTTACTGAAGGATAAGTTGGATTCTTGCCCATCTGGAGCTGGTAGAATATCCCTTCTTTTTGAGAAAAAAGAACAAAAATTTATTCTGGATCTGCCAGCTTTTTACCCCGTTACACCGAAACTCCTTGAACAAGTTAAAATTCTTCCAGGAATTACAGCCTACATTGCATTTTAGCTTTTTCTTTGATGCCCTTTACTTAGTGAACAAAGTAAGGAACGTTAATTCCATTGACCTTGCTGGCGCCATTGTCCAGTTCAATATCCCAACTGACCATTTCATCATTTTCTCGGTGAGAAACTAATCTAGCAAGGAGCAGTGCTGCGGTAGCTTGAGGGCCAAGAGTTGAAGCTGATTTTTCTATAAGGTCTCCGATTTTTCCAATAGAAAGATGGGCTTTGCTTTTGGAGTGTGCGATATCTTCACCTGCTAAGACATATCCATGTCCAGAAATTTTACTGTCTCCAACGACACCTTCCATACTGCGAACAATAATTTTATATGGTGGGCTGACATTTGGGGTAAAGGTGAAGTCGCCGCTTGCCTGTTTTGGTGTAAGCGGGGCATTTTCTCCTGAGACCCCTTTTGCATCAAATATTCCACGAATGCCGTTTTTGGGATCTTTTAAGGCGTGAATATCTAAATGTTTGATAAAAATTTTCTGATGTGATCTTGGTTGAAATGCTGATTCAATGGGGCGATCCATTCGGATATTTTCCCATTGAGCTGCCGGAAGCCTTCCTGAAATTGCAATAAGCTCTTTATACGGCAGGCCTGGACAATTGGCGCTAAGTCCATGGTTATAGCCACTTAGAGCCAAATAGGCGGAAAGAGCATTAACTTTAGAAAGCTCTTCGGCAGTCATTTGATTGGTAGAATCTGATACAAGCAACTTTTCTGCAGTCAAAGAGATTCCAGTTCCTGTGAGGGATGCAAAGAACTTAGATGCTTTTAACCTATATTTTTCAGAAGAATCTTGAGCTTCTGAATGAAACGTAAAACATTTCTCTCCGAGAGATGGAAGTGTTTCTGTCGAGGCGTGCCCCAACGCAGGAGAGACCATAAGAGCTAAGAAAGCTCCGAGAGAAAATGGATAAAGAAATTTCATTGCATCATCATAGTTTGTAAAGAGAGGTTGGTCTATTTCTTTAAAAAGCTTTCGTTTCTTTCTAAGAATTTTTTTATCTCTTGGTAAGCTTGGTTAGTTTTCTTGAATTGCTTTTCAGCGAGAGCATTATCAGGATTCATGTCAGGATGATATTTTTTGGCGTAAAAGCGGTATTGTTTTTGAAGAGTTTCTTTCGTTACAGGCCAAAAGAGATTTAAAATCTTTAAAGACTGTAAAAGGGTAGCAGGAGCCGTTTGTTTTTCTTTAGATGCTGTTTTTGTTTGTGTAAAAATATCGTCTTTTATCGTAGGATGTGCAAAATTTTTTATGTTGGATCTGCTCCAAGTGGGTTGATTCCAATAAAAGGTTGCATGTTCTTCCCGTTGAATTTGTTCAGAACTCATTCCTTTAAAGAAATCCCATTTGGCATTGTAAAGCCGAACATGTTCTAAGCAGAGCCAGTGATAACCCAAATTTGAATTTTTGCTTTTTGGAGCTTTATAGCCTGCGTCTTTGGTACAGTTTGGGTAGGCACAGCTTTTTTTCGGCGCATTTGGATCAGGGGAAGACATTTTCCAATGTCTTTGCTTATTGTTACCGTATGAAATATTTATATAATTCCGAGATTAATAAAGAAAATAAGGAAGCATATTATGAACGCAACAGATTTGAAGCCTAGATTTAAACGGATTTCAAAGCTTTTAACAGAGGCTTTTCCAAATGATGAGATAAATATTGTTGATGAAAGCAGGCGGCATGCCAATCATATGCATCGGATTGAAAAGCAAGGATCTGCCGAAGCTGTGGAGGAGACCCATTTTTTGATCACGATAAAGAGTGCTAGATTTAATGGTGTTTCTTATATCAATCGTCAACGTATGATACATGATCTTTTAAGAGATGAATTTAATTCCGGTCTTCATTCTTTAAAGTTGTCTTTAAGTGCGCCCAAAACGGCTTGAGTTTTATGTGAGTAATAATAAGATGGATGGGGGCTTTTTTGTTTAAAATTCATATAGGAAAAATTTTGTCCGTTATGACGCTCTCTTTTTCTTTGGCAGGCTGTTTTTCTAAACAGTCTAGTTTGTCAGAGCATGAGTGGAATCTTGTTCATAAAGCGGAAGACTATTTCAATCAAAAATCGTTTGAAAGTGGGGATTTTATACAAAAAGGTAATTTTCGGAACGGAAAAGGTAAATTTGTTTTTGAGCCTGGCCATTTTTGTTTGAAGTATCAACAGCCGGATCCTGGAATTTTATATTTGGATTCTAAGCGTTTAATTGAAGAAAACTCTAAAACGGCCGAGAGAACTTTTTTTAAAATAGAGGGGACGCCTTTTTCAAATTTTCTTGATTTCCCCATAAAGCTTACTTCAAGAGGGGCACATCTTGAACAAGTGACAGAATTGCAAGATGGCTCTTATATGATTGAACTTTCAAAAATGTTTCATATGAAAAAGTGCACTGTGAGCTTGTTTTTCTCAAACAAAGGAGAAAGGGTAATACTCTCTGGCATGAAGGCCACTATGGCAGGATATTACCTTCAAGTGTTTTTTGAAAATATTCAGCAACAGAAAAGTCAGGCGAAGGCTGTATGTCTTCCGCCCGCATAAACTCGCCAAAGAATTTGTGGCATTGTGAAAAAAGGATTTGGCGTAGCTCAGGCATTGTTATTTTTAGTCCTTCATTTTTTAAGCTTGTGACATCATCTTCTTTGACACCGCAGGGAACGATTGCATCATAATGCGAGAGAATGGGATTTAGATTAAGACTAACTCCATGCCAAGAAATCCATTTTGTAGCTCTTAGACCGATGGCGGCAATTTTTGCAAGTTTTCCATTTTTACTTTTGATCCAGACTCCTGTAAGTCCTTGGCGTCTAAAAGTTTCTAAGCCAAGTGCCGAAAGTGTTGAAATAATCCATTCTTCGAGTAAGAAAACAAATTCCCGTAAATCATTTTGATGAAGAATCCCTTGTTTTTCTCTAAGGTCTAGCATCGTGTAGATGATCTGTTGTCCTGGACCGTGATACGTCCACTGCCCGCCTCTATTTGTTTCATATACTGGAAAAAGATTCGGAGAAATAAGATCTTCTTTTTTAGCCCTTACACCAGCTGTTAAAAGAGGTGGGTGTTCTAGAAGCCAAAAAAGAGAAGGAGCTTTGTTTCTTGCAATTTTTTGAACGTAATCCTGCATTAAGTTCATAGCGAGAGGATAAGAAACAAGATTTTTTGTTTCAAACCAAATTTTTTTTGAGAAATTAGTCATAAAGCTCTTGTCATAAAGAGAAGAAAACGTTTATATAGCGTGACTTCTGGAGAGTTCCAAATTTTGGACTTATCCTAGGAAGCATTTATGGTGTGAGCGGCCGTGGCGGAATGGTAGACGCGCAACCTTGAGGTGGTTGTGGGGGCAACCCCGTGGAAGTTCAAGTCTTCTCGGCCGCACCATACAAATTTCACTTTATAAACAAACTAGCGCAAGCCTATTAGATTTGTTATTCTTAAGAGAGAATACTTATTTACCTTCATAGAATTTGGAATATGATATGATAAAGCCGGTGCGCAAAGCTGTTCTTCCTGTGGCTGGGCTAGGGACGCGTTTTCTCCCTGCAACAAAGGCAATCCCAAAAGAGATGCTGCCTGTGGTAGATAAGCCGCTTATTCAATATGCAATGGATGAAGCGCGGGAAGCCGGTATTGAAGAGTTTTGTTTGGTTACGGCGCGTGGAAAAGATAATTTAATTGATTATTTTGATGTTGCCTATGAGCTTGAAAGTTTATTGACAAAACGTGATAAGAAGACAGCTCTGAAAGTTCTAGAAGAAAGCTCTGTTGCCGCTGGGTCTCTCGTTGCTGTGCGTCAGCAGAATCCTTTAGGATTGGGGCATGCTATTTGGTGTGCTAGGAGTTTTATCGGTTCAGATCCGTTTGCTGTTTTGTTGCCAGATGACATTGTTTTGGGAAAGCCGGGTTGTCTGAAGCAGCTGACAGAAGCTTATGAAAAAACGGGGGGAAATGTTGTTGCTGTGGATGAAGTAGATCCTAGCGTGACTAACCGTTATGGTATTTTAGATATTGCAGAGAAGCAAGGCGGTCTTGTCAAGGTTAAAGGGTTTGTTGAAAAGCCGCAGCCAGAAAAAGCGCCTTCTAACTTAGCTATCATTGGACGTTATATTTTTAAATCAGAAATTCTTGAGGAGCTGGAGAAGGTCTCGCCTGGCGAGGGAGGCGAAATACAGCTTACAGATGCAATGCATGAGTTGCTTCGCTCTCAGGATTTTTATGGGGTGAATTACAAAGGGCGTCGTTTCGATTGTGGAAACAAAATGGGATTTTTAGAGGCGCAAATAGCTTGCTCTTTGGAAAGGAAAGACCTTTCGGATGGTGTTAGGGCTTTTTTGAAGAAGTACGTTTGAGATTTAGAATTTTTGACTGCAAAGTCTGAGAGAAGGAAAGATGTCTACCTCCGCTGTTTTTTCGCATCGTTTTGATGACAATATCTTGAGAGCTTATGATATTCGTGGGATCTTTGAGAAGACCCTCCGTTTGGATGATGCTTATGCTATTGGATGTGCTTTTGCCGAAGAGGTTCGTTTCGCCGGTGGAAAGGAAATTATTGTTGGGTATGATGGTCGTCTTTCAAGTCCAGCATTGGAGGAAAAACTCGTTGCAGGTATTACGGATGCGGGTCTAGATGTATTGCGCATTGGTCTCGGGCCGACCCCCATGGTTTATTATGCTGGGGTGGAGAGTGATGCTGACGCTTCAATTATGATTACAGGTAGTCATAACCCAAGCGATTATAACGGTTTTAAATTTACCTTGAAGGGGAAGCCTTTTTTTGGAGATTCTATTAAAGAATTAGGTCGTTTGGCAGAGAAAGGCTTTGATCTCTCTTCTCGTACCAAAGGGAAGGTGGAAAATAAAAATTTTAAAGAGGCATATGTTAAAAGGATAGCTAAAGATTATCTTGGAAAGAAATCTTTAAAAGTTATCTGGGACAGTGGAAATTCAGCTGCAGGGCCTGTTTTAGAGGCTTTAACAGCGATTTTGCCAGGAGAACATAAAATTTTGTTTTCTGAAGTTGATGGTCATTTCCCTAATCATCATCCTGATCCAACTGTAGAAAAAAATCTTTCTTTCCTTAAAGATGCTGTTAAATCTGAGGGGGCGGATATTGGTGTTGCTTTTGACGGTGATGCTGATCGGGTTGGTGTCGTAGACAATACAGGTAGAGTGATGTGGGGAGATGAAATTTTAGCTTTTTTAGCTAAAGATATTCTTAAGTCATCTCCTGGGGCGACTATCATTGGTGAAGTAAAATGTAGCCAAAATACTTACAATCAGATTGCACAGGCTGGTGGAAAGCCTGTGATGTGGAAGTGTGGGCATTCTTTTATTAAAGCTAAAATGGCCGAAGTCGGGGCGCTCTTGGCTGGAGAAATGTCAGGTCATCTTTTCTTTGCAGATAAATGGTATGGATTTGATGATGGTATTTATAGTGCTGTCCGTGTGATTGATTTGCTTTCTCGCAGTGGTCGCCCTTTATCAGAAATTCGTGCTGAATTCCCAGAAACTTTTTCAACGCCTGAAATTCGCTTGGCTGTTCCAGATGAAAAGAAGTTTTCTGTTATTAAAGAATTGTCTGCATTGTTAGAAAAAGAAGGGCAAAAGTTTTATAATATTGATGGCATAAGAGCTTCTTTTCCAGAAGGGTGGTGGTTGTTAAGGTGTTCAAATACAGAGCCAGCTATTATTGCTAGAGTGGAGGCTTTGTCTCCTTCAGGAAAAGAAAAACTTAAAAAAGATATGGAAAGTAATCTTAAAAAAGTGAATTTTCCTACAGAATCTTTGAAGGTTCTTGATACTCTTTAAAAAATTTTCAAGCTTGAAGGAAAGAGGAGTAGATTTCCTCTTTCCTTCAGCATGCGTCTCCTGTGAAGCTCCAGTTATGCAGGGAGATTCTTTGTGTGTCGAGTGTTTTAAGCGATTAGAACCTATTATTGCGCCTTTTTGCCCGCAATGTGGCGCACCTTCTGTGGCATCAATAGAAACGTTAAATGTCTGTACCTCATGTCTTATTTCTCAACCTAATTGGCAGGAGGGCAGAGCAGGGTTGGTTTATAATCCCTTCGCCCGATATCTTATCTTGCGTTTGAAATATTCTGGTCAAGATAGACTTGCACCAATTTTTGCAAAATTTATGTTTTCTGTGGCGGCTTCTTCTTTGAAATCAACTGATTTTATCGTACCAGTCCCTCTACATTTAAAGAGACTCAGAAAAAGAGGATATAATCAGTCTGCACTATTGGGGAGAGCTTTTTCTTAGTTGTCACGATTGCCTTTTTTTCCAGATTTTTTAGAAAGATATCGGGAAACAGAATCATTAGGAAAAATGTCTTCTTCAGAGCGTCGGCGATGTTTAGAAAA
Organism: Acetobacteraceae bacterium; assembly: GCA_004843345.1. Lineage (NCBI taxonomy): Bacteria > Pseudomonadati > Pseudomonadota > Alphaproteobacteria > Acetobacterales > Acetobacteraceae > Acetobacteraceae bacterium. Next base: position 92,026 of record CP039460.1, on the reverse strand, counting down.
TTCTATTCGTGTGCGTCGGAAGTATTGTTCTCTATCTTTTGCAGGCAGGAGAGCTATTTTGATTGATGATGTTATGACGAGTGGCGCAACTGCGGAAGCCTGCAGTAAGGCTTTGCTCGCCTCAAGTTGTTCTTCTGTTATGACTGTCGTCGCGATTAGAGGTCGCCTTAATACGGTTTCTTTTTCGTAAACAGTATGCAATGGTGAAAAAAGAAAAATATTCAGGAGGATTGAATGCATAAAGTTCAGATATACACACAGCCAGGTTGCCCTTTTTGTCAGAGAGCCCTTGCATTATTAGAGGATAAAGGAATTCCGTTTGAGCATATTGATGCGCCTAGAGGGAGTGAAGCTCGAGAAGCTGTTATTAAGCGTTCTGGTGGACAGAAGACAGTTCCCGTTATTTTTATTGATGGTGAGCTTATTGGCGGCTGTGATGCTTTATTGTCATTAGAGAATAGTGGAAGATTGAATACTATTTTGGGAATGGAATAACGTTTTTTAAAAAGTAGTATTTGTCTTTTTCTTTTTTATGTGCCGAGAGTGTTTTTTGTGCTTCTTCCCCTCACTGGGGTTTGATGTTCCTTAGTAAGGGTGAGGGATGATTTTTCGTCGTATCTTGTGAAATGCAGAGGCATCAAGAACGCTTTGTTGTTGATTAGAAGAATCTTAACTAGAGCCTAATTGTCAAATGAAAAAAGGTATTTAACAATAGGTTGCTATTTTCAGAATGTTATTTGGGTGACTTATAATGGAGAGAGATAAACTAAGCACAGAAAAATTATCATCCGTTTTATCGCGTCGGAATTTTTCTCGTATTTTGGCTGGGGGCGCACTCATTGGTGCTGTGGTGCCATATGTTGCATCTGCTGAAAAAAATAGCATTGTTAACTCTGATATTGATTCAGCACTTCCAAAGAAATCAGGAGAGAAAATTTTTTGTTATGTGGGGTGTTATACGAAAGAGTGCCCTGCTGGTGTCGATGGAAATGGAAAGGGTATTTATCTTTTTGAGATGAATACTGCTACTGGAGCGCTAAGTTTAAAGACAGTTTACATGGGAATTTCTAGCCCATCATTTTTAACTTTGTCCCCTAAAAATGATTATCTCTTTGCAATCAGTGAAATTGATAATTATGGCCCTGAAAAATCAGGCTGTGTTACTGGGTATGCTGTTGATCAAAAAACAGGTTTGTTGACAAAAACAAATACAGTTTCAACGGGAGGCCCTATTCCCTGTCACGTTAGTGTGTATCCCTCAGGAAAATATCTTTTAATTGCTAATTATATAGGCGGTTGTGTCTCTGTCGTTCCTATTCATAAAGGGGGCTTTCTTGGAAAGCCAACAGATATTCAGCATCTATCTGGTCCTAAGCGCCCTGAAAGAGCTAAGGACAATCCTCCGGGGAATTTTGCAGTTTCAGATCACACGGGGTCACACCCTCACATGATTTCCACATCACCCTCTGGTAAGTGGATTATTGCAAATGACGCTGGTTTAGATAGAATGTATGTGTGGCGTTTGGATCATAAAAGGGGGAAGTTGTTACCAGCCCCGATCCCCTTTGTCGATTTAGAGCCAGGATCTGCACCACGTCATTTTGTTTTCAATAAAGCTGGAACAATGCTTTATAATTTGTGTGAGCAAGATTCTAAGGTAACCGTCTTTCAATTTAATGATAAGACAGGAGAGGTTCTTCCTGTTCAGACGGTAAGTACGGTTTCTTCACAATTTCAAGGATCTACTTTAGCTGCTGAAATTCTTATCGCACCAAGTGGAAAATTTATTTATGTTTCTAATCGTTTAGGAGATTCTATTGCTGTTTTCTCGGTTGGATCAGATGGAACTTTGACGCTTCAGGATGAGATATGGTCTCATGCGGATTATGGAAGAGCGATGATGTTTGATCCTGATGCAAACTTCCTTTTTGTAACAAATCAAAGATCGGATTCAATTACGTCTTTCAGAGTAAATGAGAGAAGCGGGGACATTGCTTTTACGCATGATTTTACAGCAGTTGGAAGCCCGACGACATTAGCATTTATGAAAGGAAAGCTTTAAGACTTTCCTTTGTTTTATGTGAATGAATTGCGTCATGTAGTAGTTTTTTGGAAGCTCAGGATATAGTTTGATCCAGGGCTTCTTTTGGTTTTCCAATAGGGATAATCAAATTGGAGACCAGCTATGCCTTCAGGATTAAGACCAACATTCCTGCCTAGACGGGCGAGTTCAGAAGGGACAAGAAATTTATGCCAATTATGTGTTCCAACAGGAAGAAGACGAAGGAAATATTCTGCTAGTATTTTTGATTCCAGGAAGGAGGCATATGTTTTGTTTAGAGTTGAAACAATGATAAGGCCGTTTGGCTTTGTGAGTTGTTCGAGTATTCTCAAAAAGTCTTCGGGGTCTCTAACGTGCTCAATAATTTCGAAGGCACAAACAACATCGAATTGCTTATGATCAGCAATCAATTCTTCTCCATTAGCATTCACATAGGAAATATTTTTTTGTAAAGCATTATTTTTTTCTAGGCGTTTATTTGCCACTTTAAGAACTTCAGGGCTAGCATCTGCACCTGTTACAGAAAAGCCCAATTTAGCAAGGGCTTCTGTCGCAATACCTGCCCCACATCCTAAGTCAAGTAAGGTAATTTCTGATTTTTGGCATTTAAAATGGGTGAGTATTTGATCTTGAGTCCATTCAATTCTTGCAGGATTCATTGCGTGTAGGGGGGACATTGGGCCTTTTGGATCCCACCATTTATCGGCAAGAGCACTAAATTGGGAGATTTCGTTGGGAAGAGTGGAAGAGTTTGTCATGCTTTTTTCTAAAAAATGATTTAAAAACATTTTATTTAATACGAAATAAACGCAGACGTTGTAAAACGAGAATATTACGAATTACATTAATTTTTTTTGACTTTTTGGGTGAAAGCATGCTCGCGCGCCATTCTGAAACAACTGTTGAAACTTTTTCTTCTGAAAAAAATTCTAAGATGGTTGTTATGAAATTTGGAGGGACCTCTGTTGGAAATTTAGACAGGATGAGAGCTTCTGCCGATTTAATTAAAAGGGAGGTCATGGCTGGGAATAAAGTTGCCGTTGTCGTTTCCGCGATGGCAGGGATGACGAATGAGCTGATAGGACGCTGCTTAGGTTTATCCAAAACGCCTGACGCACAAGAGTATGATACGGTTTTGTCTTCAGGGGAACAAATATCAAGCGGTTTATTGGCTGTGGCACTTCAAAATCAAGGCGTGAAGGCACGTTCTTTTCAGGGCTGGCAAATTCCTATTCGTGTTCTTCACAGGGTAAATGGTACTGTTTCTTTTATGGTTGAATCTGAGAAATTGATGCAATCTGTTGAAATGGGAGAAGTTCCTGTTATTTCTGGTTTCCAAGGAATAGATACTTATGGGCGGATTGCTACATTAGGGCGAGGCGGTTCCGATGCAACCGCAGTTTCAGTTGCTGCCTCTTTGAAGGCAGATCAGTGTGATATTTATACTGACGTAGAAGGCGTTTATTCAGGGGATCCTAGAGTTATTGAAAAAGCTCAGCTCTTGTCTGAAATTACTTTTGAGGAAATGTTAGAATTTTCTAAAAATGGTGCGAAAGTCCTTCAGCCGTTAAGTGTTAGCATGGCGATGGCGCATAATGTGCCAGTCCGGGTCTTATCAGCTTTTGTTCCATTATTTGAGGGAGCAGGAACAAAGGTGATTTCAGGATCTCTTGATTTAGAAAGGGTTATCGGAGTTTCCAGAGATTTAGATAAGGCTGCTGTTATTCTTTTAGATTGTGATCCTTCTGAGGAAGTACAAAAAGTTGTTTTGGATGAACTTAGGAAAAAAGGGATTATGATTGAAGCGTCTGCTGTTGGCGTATCAACAAACAATAATTCTTCTGCTTGGTCTTTGTTTATGTCCAAAGGAGATGCACTTGTTACCGCAAAATTTATTTGTTGTTTCTCAGAGGTATTAGCCTATTCTTCGGTTGAAATAGAGACTGGCCTCTCAAAGGTAACTGTGATTGGTCGAGGGCTTTTGAAAAAGCAAATCTTTCTAGATTTATTTCTGAAATCTTTATCTGAATCTCGTATAGATTTTTTTACTTTACTTAGGGAAGATTTGAAAATTTTCGCTTTCACTCCACAAGCCGTAACTTCTGAGCTATTATCGTGTTTACACCATAATTATGGTCTGGATAAAAAGGCTTAATTGAATTTTTGTTGGGGTCGTTACGATATTTATTAAGGGAAAATGAGGATAAAATGGTAGGTGCAAAAAAGGCAGAGGGACATTTAAAGGCGCTTTGTCAAAGAGGATGCGACTTTCTTGGGACACGTTACAGCATTTTAGGAGGTGCGATGTCGTGGGTAAGTGAGCGAAGTCTCGTGTCTGCTATTTCTAATGCGGGTGGGTTTGGTGTGCTTGCATGCGGTGCGATGGCACCAGAACGATTAGAGGAGGAAATTAAGGCAACAAGAGCCCTTACAAAATTTCCTTTTGGTGTGAATTTGATAACGATGCACCCAAAACTGGATGAGTTAATAGATGTGTGTCTTAAAAATGGTGTTTCACATGTTGTTCTTGCCGGAGGCCTTCCGAGAGAAAAAGTAATCAAGCGTCTTCATGATAACCACGTTAAAGTAATGGTGTTTGCGCCAACTTTAGCATTAGCAAAGCGCCTTGTTCGATCTGGAGCGGATGCGATTGTTATCGAAGGTGCAGAAGCTGGTGGACATGTAGGACCTGTTTCTTTGACTGTCCTGGCACAGGAGATTTTACCACATTTGGAAGACGTCCCTGTTTTTGTTGCTGGCGGTATCGGGCGTGGAGAGGCAATGCTTGCTTATTTAGAGCAGGGTGCTGCGGGGATCCAATTGGGTACATTGTTTGCTGCGAGTAAAGAAAGTATAGCACATGAGAATTTTAAACAGTCCTTTATACGTGCAAATGCAAGGGATGCCGTAGTAACAACCCAATTGGATGAGCGTTTTCCAGTCATTCCCGTTCGGGCAATTGAGAATGATGCTTCTAAAAAATTTATGAAACATCAAGCTTCAGTGATTGAGACCTATCAAGATGGCAAAACATCTTTGAAAGAAGCTCAGCTGGAAATTGAACATTTTTGGGCAGGTTCTTTAAGAAAAGCTGTGATCGAGGGAGATATTGAAAATGGTTCTCTCATGGCTGGGCAATCAGTAGGCCTTGTTAAAGAAATTTTGCCAGTTCGTGAGATTATTGAGAATTTACGTCTGCAAGCAATTACGGCTATTGAAAAAAAAGGAAATGATTTAAAAGAAGGGGGCGTTTTCTAAGATTTTAAAAAATCTTAGATTTTTGTGGAGAAAGATCCATGGCAGATACAGAGACACAGAGAGAAGAGTCTCACTCTATAGAGAGTATAGGTCAGGCTCTTTTTCAACGCCGTCAGAATTTGGGCTATGAGCTTGCTTTTGTTGCTAAAAAACTTCACTTAAAAGTAGATCAGTTGGAAGCTTTAGAAGTAAATAATAGAAAATTTTTTCCTGGAAGGGTTTATTATTTAGGTTTTTTGAAAGCGTACGCTGACTTTTTAGATTTAGATTTAAAGAAGAGTTTTGAAGAAACTGTTTTTGAAAAGCAGAGTGGTGCGGAACGTACAACTTTCTTGAAGCAACAGAAGGCTAAAAATGCACGAGAATTAAAGTCTTTGTCGATAACTCCAAGAAGACGTCTACCTTTTTTTATCTTCTTTTCGATAGGGTGTTCACTTACTGTGATTGCTTATGTCGGGTGGTATAGGATAAGTCACCCCGCGCAGCTTTCTTTTTTATCAGAGCAAGTAAAAGGTGAGAAGTTAGAGTCGGTAATTCCACCTCTTCAGGTTCCTAAAATGCGAAGGGAGCCCAAGCCTATTTTAAATTATTCTATGAAATATCCATCTACTGCTCCCGTGGAAGGTGGTCAAAGTGTTTCATTGGAAAAAGATTCAGATCAAACCAGAAAAGACAATACCAGCTCTATTAAGAAAATCAGCCTTGTTGCTTTAAAATCGGGCACTGTTTCCACTATAATAGATCAGAATGGTAGAGTAATTTATGAAGGAAGCATGGAAAATGGAAAGAAATGGGTTTCTCCAGAAGGCGGTGGGAAATATTTTATTTCTGTGAATGATGCTTCTTCAATCGGGATTAAAATGAAAAGTGACCAATATCGTCCCCTAGGTAAGACAGGGAGGATTCTAAGAAATTTTAAATTACCAAAAGCAAGTGAAAATTAATCTAATTATTTTTTTGCCTTTTATTTAAAGATTAAGTGGGGTGTTTATGCATTTAAATGGAACGTTGCCAAGACGTAAATCAAGAAAAATTAATGTTGGAGCTGTTGAGGTCGGCGGTGATGCGCCGATTTCTGTTCAGACAATGACGAATAGCTTGACAACGGATGTTGTCGCTACTTTGGCTCAGATTCATGAGGCGGAAAAAGCTGGCGTGGATATTGTCCGCGTATCCTGTCCTGATGTTGAAAGTACCACAGCTTTAAAAGAAATTGTTAGAGAAGCTCATGTTCCAATTGTTGCTGATATTCATTTTCATTATAAGCGTGCAATTGAAGCGGCTAAGGCTGGCGCTGCGTGTTTACGATTGAATCCAGGAAATATAGGCAACATTTCCAGAGTTAAAGAGGTTGTTCAAGCAGCAAAAGATTATGGTTGTTCTATGCGTATTGGCGTCAATGCCGGATCGCTTGAGCGTCATCTTTTAGAAAAATATGGTGAACCAAACGCAGAAGCGCTTGTTGCCAGTGCATTGGAACATGCTAAAATTCTTGAAGACGCAGATTTTCGTGAGTTTAAAATTAGCGTAAAAGCATCAGATATCTTCATGGCTGTTACTGCTTATAAAGATCTGGCAAATAAATGTGATTACCCATTGCATATCGGGATTACAGAGGCAGGTTCTCGCAGAGCTGGTACAGTAAAATCCTCTATAGGTCTTGGACATTTATTATGGTCAGGAATTGGAGATACTTTAAGGGTTTCCCTTTCTGCTCCGCCACAAGAAGAGGTGCGGGTCGGCTGGGATATTTTAAAATCTATGGGACTGCGTCATAGAGGTGTTAAAATTATTTCTTGTCCGTCTTGCGCCCGACAAGGATTTAATGTTGTCGAAACGGTTCAAACCTTAGAGCAGCGCTTAGAGCATATTACAACTCCGATGACCTTATCGATTATTGGCTGTGTTGTTAATGGTCCAGGAGAGGCATTAATGACAGATTTAGGAGTCACTGGTGGTGGGTCTGGAAAACATATGTTGTATCAAGCGGGGAAGCAGGCAAATACCCTTGAGGGTAAGAATATGATTGATGAAATTGTGGAGCTCGTCGAAAAACATGTTGCTCTTTTGGCTATAGAACAAGCATCAAAAAAATCCTAATTACAGAGTTGGCTTAAAATATCTTATGAGTAAGAAACTTATCAGAACACCAAGAGGGACCCATGATCTAGCAGGTATAGATCAGCTTTTGCATCAAGATGTTGTTGCAAAAGGCAGAAAAATTTTGAGACGTTATGGGTTCGATGAGTGGCAGACACCGATTTTTGAAGATAGTTCGCTGTTTTTAAGAACGCTGGGGGATAGTTCTGATATTGTTTCTAAAGAAATGTATCTTTTTCAGGACAAAGGCGGGGACACTTTAACGCTTCGCCCCGAGGGAACTGCACCTGTTTGCCGATCTTTCTTAGAACAAGGTCTTACGCAGTCTCTGCCCCAACGTGTCTTTTATCATGGTTCAATGTTTCGTTACGAGCGACCACAAAAAGGGCGTTTTCGTGAGTTTCGTCAATTTGGCGTTGAATTTATTGGTGTTGAGGCCGCTTGGCGTGATGCTGAAGTCATAAAAATGGCTTCAGATTTTTTAGGATCACTTGGTTTAAGTGATATTGTTTCATTGGAAATAAATACACTTGGAGATATTGAAAGCCGTCAAAATTGGCGTGATGCTTTGGTTAAATATTTTTCGAAATTTAAAAATGAGCTTTCAGAAGAAAGTCAAAATAGATTGCTTGTGAATCCTCTTAGAATTTTAGATAGCAAATCTGAAAAAGATAAAGCCTTGTTGGCGGATGCTCCTTTGGCACATGATTATTTGAATGAGAATTCAAAAGCTTTTTGGAACGAACTTTGTCAGTCTTTGAATGATTTTGGTGTGGAATATAAGGTTAATCCTTCTATTGTTAGAGGACTGGATTATTATTCTCATACGGCATTTGAATTCGTCACAGATGCTTTGGGAGCTCAGAATACATTGTTAGGTGGAGGACGATATGAAGGGCTTATTGAAGAGCTTGGTGGACCTTCTATTCCTGCGATTGGCTGGGCAGCTGGGGTTGATCGATTAGTCGAAGTTCTAAAAGGGCGATCGGAAATAAAGCCGGATGCCTATGTCGCAGTTTTGCCAACCACAGAGAATGAAATCTCGGTGGCAGCGAAGATTGCTTCTATTTTAAGAGAGGCAGATTGGTCTGTAAAAATTGATGCAAAAGGGCGTATTAAAAAGCGTCTTTCAAAGGTTTTAAGTGAAGAATGTCATTTTGTGATTTTTCTAGGAGAAGAAGAAGTTTCTCAAGAAAAACTTAAGATTCGGGATTTAAGGACAAGGAAAGAAATTTTAATTTCTCAGACTGATCTTCTTTCAACCTTATTAGAGTTATCTTCTAAAGGTTAAAGGAAACCAAGATGAAAATGGATGAAAAGCTAGAAAAAATTCTAGCACGTTTTGCAGAAGTTCAACATCTTCTTTTATCTGCTCAAGGAGATGAATATGCTGAACTTGCCTGTGAATATGCTATTTTAGAAGAGCCTGTTGCCGCAATTAATGCTTGGCAAAAATTACTCAAGCGAAAAGCGGAGGCTATAGAGCTGCTTGAGGATGATGATTTTAAAGAGCTAGCACAAAATGATTTAGATGAGGTGCAATTAAAACTCCCAGATTTAGAAAAGGCAGTGAAGTTAGCGCTTCTTCCAAAAGATGAAATGGATGAGCGGAGTGCTATTCTGGAGATACGTCCAGCTGCAGGAGGGGATGAAGCAGCTCTTTTTGCAGGTGATATGTTTGAACTTTATAGGCGCTTCTCTGAAAAGAAAGGGTGGAAGTTCGATGTTGTTTCTATTAGTCAAACCGAACTTTCAGGCTTTAGAGAAGGGGTTGCCGAGATTACAGGAAAATCTGTTTTTTCTTTTTTAAAGTATGAATCAGGTGTTCATCGTGTACAGCGTGTACCTTCAACTGAGAGTCAGGGCAGGATTCACACTTCAACGATAACGGTTGCTGTTCTGCCAAAAGCAGAAGAGGTCGATGTGAATATAAAAGATGAAGATCTTAGAATTGATGTTTTTAGAGCCTCTGGAGCTGGTGGTCAGCATGTTAATAAAACAGAGAGTGCTGTACGAATTACACATTTGCCAACTGGAATTGTCGTTGCTATTCAGGAAGAAAAAAGTCAGCACCGAAATAGATTAAGGGCCATGCAGATTTTGCGTGCACGACTTTATGAACGTCAACGTCAAGAGCTACATGATGCTAGGGCTGCAGATAGGAAGTCTCAACTTGGAACAGGCGACCGATCTGAACGTATTCGTACGTATAATTTTCCTCAGGGACGTGTTACCGATCATCGAATTAATTTAACACTATATAAATTGTCTCAAGTTATGGCTGGTGAGTTAGATGAAATTGTTGATGGCCTCGCTCAGCAAGCGCAGATAGAAGCTTTAGGTAGTTGGGATTAATGGCCGGTCTTAAAGATTCTTTGGATGCTTTATTGGAAGAAACGGAGAAGTCTTTTCTTTTAGCGGGGATTGATTCAGCCAAAAGAGAGGCTTGGTGGCTTTTTAGAGATTTATTGCCAGAGTGGAGTGGGATTAAAGGAACAGAAAAAAAACTTTCTGTTCTGGAGCAAAAGCGTATCAAAGAAGCCGTTTCGAGAAGAATTAAAAGAGAGCCTTTGGCCTATATTTCGGGCGAAAAAGGATTTTGGAATGACAGCTTTAAAGTTGATAAGTCAACGCTTATTCCCAGAGCAGATAGTGAAGCTCTAATTGAATTATTTCTGAAAATGGTTCCAGATAAAAATATTTCGGCTTCTATTCTTGATTTGGGAACAGGAACGGGATGTCTTTTATTAAGTATTTTATCTGAACGCATAAAAATGTTTGGTATTGGAACGGATATTGTTCCAAATGCTATTTTTTTGGCGCAAGAAAATGCCAAAAATTTAGATCTTTTGGAGAGGTCTGAGTTTGTTGTCTCCGATTGGGGGCGAGGAATAGAGAGACAATTTAATTTTATTATTTCGAACCCACCTTATATAAAAACGACTGATATTAAGAGTTTAATGCCTGAAGTTGCTTTATTTGAGCCTTCTTCTGCTTTGGATGGTGGTAAAGATGGGTTAGATTGTTATAAACTTATTCTTGAACGAGCTAGAAAAATGTTGCTTCCAGAAGGGAAGATTTTTTTTGAGATTGGTGAAGGCCAAGGAAGAGAAGTTTGTACGATTGCAGAATCTTTGGGATTTTCACTTTTAGGACAGCAAGACGATCTTACAGGGAAAGAGAGAGCTCTTGTTTTTTGCTGTCAGAAAAAATAATTCTGCTTTTTTCAGGGCAGGTAGCGTATTCAGGCAGAGTAAGATTTAAGTTGTCTGAATTTTTATAAATTATATAGGATTATTGAGTTATCTTATGAAATCACAAACACGTCATCGTCGTTCTCGTGGTGGGAATATGCGCACTTCAAATGGGCAGATTCCTTTACATCGTAATTATGTTTTTGACAGTAATGGTCCAAACGGTCGTTTGCGCGGGACAGCTCAGCAACTTAGTGAAAAATATCAGCAACTTGCCCGTGATGCAAAAGCGAATGGAGATAGAGTTCATGCGCAGGCTCTATATCAATATGCAGAGCATTATGGCAGGACATTGCTGCAAATTAATCAGAATATGCAATCTGCCCAGCAAGAACGTGCGGAACAACGTCAACGTAATCATGAACAACGTTCGGCAAATGGTGGCGAAAGACGCCCACGCAGAGAACGGGGGGATCGAACTTCTCAGCATAGTAACTCATCCTCTCATCCCGATACAGATGAGAATGAGCAAGAGGACACTCAACAATGGCGTCCAAGCGAAGATAAACATGAAGCTGAAAAGGAGAGTGAGGAATAGAATTCCTCATAAACTTGGTAGCGGCGGACGGATTTGAACCGCCGACCAAGGGATTATGATTCCCCTGCTCTACCACTGAGCTACGCCGCCAACTTTCCAAAGGATGGAATACCAGACTTTTAGTTTTTTAAAAGATTTTTGTCAACCTTAAAAATTGGAAAGTATCTTTGTGTTAATGCCAATAAAACCATAAGGCACTTCCAGCTCCAAATAAGAGACAATAGATACCAAATAATTTTAGGAGAATATCGTTGTCTTTTTTGAAGAGTTTTAGAAGAAGCATGCTTGCAGCGTAGGCGGTAAGACCAGCTACGACAGCTCCTGTACAAACCTGTAGCAGAAGATCTGTTTTGTGGGGAATATGTCTAATTTCAAAAAGTTCTTTGCAAGACGCTGCAAAAATAATGGGTTCAGCAAGAAGTAATGAAATCCGAGCTGCAGTATAATAAGATAACCTGCGTGTCAGCCCACCGATCATAGCAGCCCCTGATCTAGAAAATCCAGGGAGCAAAGCAAGGCATTGCCAAGTGCCGATTATGAAAGCGTTTTTATAACTTAAAAGTGAGAGATCTTCATCTAGGATCGTTTTAGAATTCTCTTCTGTATCTTTAACATTTTTGTAGGCATTTCCTGCAATAAGCAAAAGAATGCCATTGAGTGTAAGAAAAATAGCCACAGGAAAGGGAGAAGAAAAAATTGCTCTTATAGAATGTTCAAATGCCCCCCCAATAAGGACGGCAGGAAGCGTAGCCAGAGCAAGTAAGGAAAGAAGTTTCCAAGCTTTTGATTGTATTTGCTTATTGTTAAAATTAAGAGTACCGATTAGAATTGCTTTCCAATCTTCCCAAAAAACGCCTCCAAAGGCGAAAAGTGTTCCTAGATGCAGGAAAGTGATAAAGGGTAAAAAGGCATCGGACTTTACACTAATATCCCATCCAAAAAGAGGGGGGACGACAACAGCATGTCCCAGACTGCTCATTGGAAACGGCTCTGTTAGGCCTTGGAGAAACGCAAGAAAAATACTTTGAAACCAGTTCATGCTAATTTATTGCCTAAATGTTTTTATTTTATGAAATCTCTTTTTAGAATATTCTCTCAAAAAGAGAAGGGGAGAGGAGTACTATAAAATAGTCGCTATGATTAGTAAAAATAACGGTCAAATTTTTCTGAGTGCTTTAGTGCTATTGGCAACTTTGCTATTTTTTAGCTGGTGTTGGGGGATAAAACATTCTTCTTTAGAGAAATATGTTTCTTATAGTGCGACTTTTTCGTCTGTTGATGGTTTGCAGGTTGGAGCGCCTATTTTCAGTAGAGGAATTGAAGTGGGTACTGTAAAATCAATACATTTAAATTCAGATCAAGATAATGCTAGTGTCGCTTTTTTATTAAAAAAAGGCTTACTGTTGCCGAAGGATAGCTCATTGATTTTATCAAAATCTATGATGGGGGGAAGTTCTTTGGAGCTCATTCCGGGGAAAAGTCAGGTTTTTCTTTCTTATGGGGATAGTTTGTTAAAAACAATTAGTCAGCCTTCTTTGGAGCAAAAAATTAGCAATTATGCTTTTGGTGGAAGTGTTCAAAATTAATCGTTTCTGGGATAGGAAGATATTAGTTTTTGGTGTTTTTTCCATGCTTTAATGAGTTGTAATAAAGAAGATTGCATCCAAGTTTGTTTTTTTAACAATTTTCCAATTTTAAATGCAGCATCATAATGAGAAAATTGATCTCGATAAGCTGTCAGAAGCTTTGTTTGCCGATCCCATATATGTGTTGCTTCTGATCCAACGCCATTGATTTCGATTATCTTAAAATTTTGGCCTTTAAAAAGATCTGTTTTTGATTTTGCTTTTAAATCAATCCTACCAAAATAAAATTCTGGAATATCCTGTAGTATTTTATTTATTTTTTGTTCTAAAGCTGGTGTTAAATCTGCTGTTCCATTCCAAAAAATAGACCCTCTTCTATGATTTCCAGCAAAAACGAGAGTGTGTATTTCTCCCAGCTGTAAAATTTGATGCGCTTTTGGTTTTATATAAGGCCAGTAGAGCGTAAAAAGTTTGGCTATTCGTTTATTTTTCTGGGCGAGCTCTAATATTGAAGATTTGCCATCTCCAATAATCATAGGCTCTTCTTTGTAAGTGATTGACGTAATTTTTCCATATTTTTTGGTTGGATAACGAATAAAAAAAATGCCAGCTTCTAGTGGAAAATCAATTAATTTTTGAGCTATGAGTGTTATTCCAAAAGGAAATAAATTAAGAACTTGTTTTAGCTGTTCTTGAGAAGTTATTTTTTTGACACCAATGCCATTAGAGCCAATATCAGGCTTGATCACGATGGGAAAGGTTATGTTTTTTTCTTGAAGCTGAAAGTTGAGACGTGAAAAGGTGTGTTGATTATTTTTCATGACAACATAGGGGGCAATCTCTTTTAATGCCCAGTCTCCTGCCATGTTTAAAATTGAGCTTTTACTTTCTCCACAAAGTCCACCTGTTTCAATCCGGGGATTGGCAAGAAGCGCTGTCATGCTTTTTCGAGATTGGAGTGTTTTTAAAATCCAATAAAAAACAATGGGAGTATAAAAGATTTCATTAGGCCAAAATTCGAAAATAGAAAAAATATTTCCCTTTTTTTGCTGTTGAGATTTTTTTTTGAACATTGAGTATTTCTTAAAAATTTAAGGATTAAAGAAATTCGAGTTTTTGATTAGTTTTTTGATGAAGTAAATGCTAACTAAAAATCCCAAAACACTTAGTAAACGCCAGTTTCCAGAGTGTTCAAGAATCCAGCTTCCAAATTTGAATGAAACAGTAAAAAGAAAAATTGTCCAAACCAGTGTCGTTAAAGAGATGATCTGGATGAAGGATAAGAATGGCGTTCGAAAAAAAAACCACATGCTGTGTAAAAAGGTAATCTTAATCCAGGAACAAATCGGGAAACAACGATAATTTTTATTAGATTGTCTGAAAACCACACTGTGCCACGATGCCTTTCAGAAAGCTTAAGAAAACGACGTATTCCAAGACTGTTTGTTCCACACATCCCCAGTATATATAGTAGAATATCTCCAAAGGTGATGCCAATCCATAGGGATATGATGGACAAAAGAATGGAAATTTTATTTTGCTGTGCGGCTAAAGCGACGAAAACAGTTGTAAAATCTTCAAGAATGAGCGTGCCAATAATAATTATAAAAAATTTTAGAACAGCGGATGTTTCTAATGGATGAAAAAAATTAAAATTTGAGGCGAAAAGAAATTGAAAATCGGGCAAGATAAAAGCTATTGATAAAATAAGTTAGATAATGGGGGGGTGTTGTGAAAATATTTGAAAAATATAGATTTCCGTTTTGTGCCTTATTTGTATTTCCATTAATGGCATCCCCCTCTATTTCATCTGCAACAGAGCCTTCTAAAGCAGTGCCTCTAAGCGTGCATTCCAGTTTGAGCTACACGGATTTTCTTGAGCAGATTCGGGAAGAAGCTTTGAGAAAGCATTTAGCGCCTAAATTAGTCATCAAGAAAGCTTTAAGTTTTGCGGAAAAGCAGCCTTATCCAAACAAAGCAATTTTAAAAAAAGATAGGAACCAACCTGAGTTCCATTGGAGTTGGAAAGTTTATAAAGACAATGTTATTTCTCCAGATCGATTAGAACAGGGAAAGAAAGAATATAGAAAAGAGCAAAAAATATTCAATAAAGTCTCTTCTTCTTATCATGTTAATCCTCATGTTATTTTAGGAATATGGGGAATTGAAACCCATTTTGGGTCTGTGGAGGGTAAAAATAATGTTTTTGCTGCCCTTTCTACGCTCGCTTTTGATGGGAGGCGATCTCAGTATTTCAAAAAAGAGCTTTTAACGGCAATAGAAATTGCTGGAAAGACAGGAATGAACCCCGCCAAGATGACAAGTAGTTATGCAGGTGCGATGGGGCAACCACAATTTATGCCAACAGCTTATATAAATTTTGCAACAACAGGCTCTGATAAGGTTTTTTTCAAACACCGGTATCCTGATATTTGGAACAATAAAAAGGATGCGTTGACATCTATCGCCAATTATTTGCAAAAATCAGGCTGGGATAGAGAAACGCCCTGGGGAGAAATGGTTAGAGTTATGCCGGCCTCTGGAAAGGAAAATATATTTTCTGGAACTAAGAACTACAGTACAGCGCCACAGCATACTTTATCAGAATGGGAAACTTTGGGGGTTTATCCTATAACAGGGGAGCATTTTGTGCATCCTGAATTAAAAGGTATTTTATTCCAGCCTGAAGGTCAGGCCGGTGAGAGTTTTATGCTGTACCCTAATTTTAAAGTAATAATGCGTTACAATCCTTCGGAATTTTATGCTTTAGCAGCGGCTTTATTAGGAGATTTGAGCTGTCAGTAAGAGGCTGTTTTGTTTATTACTTTTTTAAGAAAATATTATAGTGCTTGAGGATTTTTATTTTATGGTGGAACGTCGTAAATTTTTACAAGGTGCCGTAACAACATTGGGTTTAACGGGAATTTGTATGGCAACCAGAGAAAGTTTTGCGGCAAGTGATTTGCCGCCGTCTCTTCCAGAGAATAAGGTTCGTTCATCTAGTGAAATGCTTTCTGCTCAGCCTTTTACACCGGCACGCTGGGCTTTCGTTTGTGATCCTGGAACAGGTACAGAATTGCTGAGTAAAAATGCAGACGAAAGAATGCCTCCATCCTCTTTAACGAAAATGATGACAGCTTACATTGTCTTCTTATTTTTATCTGCGGATCGTATTAAATTATCTCAGAATTTTACAGTGAGTGAGAAAGCTTGGCGTATGGGAGGATCTCGTATGTTTCTTCCTGTTGGAAAGCCTGTGAGCATCGAAGACTTATTGCAAGGCGCCTTGGTTCAATCTGGAAATGATGCCTGTGTTGCTTTGGCTGAAGGGATAGCTGGGAGCGAGGATCATTTTGCGGAACTAATGAATGAAGAAGCTGTACGTCTCGGTATGAAAAATTCTCATTTTGTCAATGCAACAGGGTGGCCTGCTGAGGGGCACTATATGACAGCACGAGACATAGCAACATTGGCAACAGCGCTATTGAGAGATTTTCCTCAATATTATCACTTTTTTGGGGAGAAGGTTTTTACATATAATCATATTCGACAGGAAAATAGAAACTCGCTGGTTGTGAAAGGCACAGCCGATGGATTAAAAACTGGGCATACAGATGCTGGTGGGTATGGGCTTTGTGCGAGCTCGCAGCGTGGTTCTCAGAGAGTTTTAGTTGTTGTGAATGGCTTGGCAAGTATGGCCAGTCGTGCAGCTGAAGGAGAACGCCTGATGGAGTGGGCATTCTCCAGTTTTGAGCAACATAGTGTTTTGAAAAAAGGTCAAATTATTGTTCCAGCAGCACCTGTTTGGATGGGGAGAAAAGAAACCGTTGCCCTTGTTTCATCGAAAGATATTATTGCAACGATTCCTAAAAATACACGTCAGTTTCCAGAAACTGCAGTGTATTTATCCCCTTTGAAGGCTCCTTTGAAGGCTGGAAAAGAGGTTGGTGTCTTAGAGTTGAAAATTCCAGGGGCGATTGCACAAAAAATACCTCTTCTGGTTTCTGAAAATATTGAGTCTTTGGGGCCTGTTTCTAAAATTTTGCATCGCATCACTCATTATGGAAAGTAAGAATGGTCTTTTTATCACATTAGAGGGGGGAGAAGGTGCTGGTAAAAGTACTCAAGCTCGTCTCCTTGCTTCTTGGTTAGAAAAAAGTGGGTATGAAGTTTGTTTAACAAGGGAGCCAGGAGGCACAAAAGGGGCGGAGGCGCTTAGAGATCTCTTGCTTTTTTCTGATTATAAATTTTCTTCTAGGGTCGAAGTGGCGCTTTTATTCGCTGCTAGATTAGATCATATTGAAAAAGTTATTTTACCGGCTTTAGAAAACGGAAAAGTCGTTATTTGTGATCGTTTTTTAGATTCGACAATCGCTTATCAAGGATATGGTATACAAAAAGGTGAACAAGAAACGCTTTATTTTATTAAATCACTTCATAAGTTTTTGACTGTTTCTCCAGACCTCACATTTCTTTTGGATATTTCTGTTGAGGAAGGAATGAAGAGGGCTAAGAAGCGAAATGAAAGATTAGATCGTTATGAAGCTGAAAAACATACGTTTCATGGGAGGGTTCGACAGGGATTTTTAGAGCTTTCGAAGCTGTTTAACGAAAGAATTTTTGTCGTAAATGGCTCTGCACGACCAGAGCAAATTCAGCTATATTTACAAGAGCGGATTGAGAAAGTGCTAGAAGATTCATCACGTATGTTGTTTAGACGATAAGGGGAAAATCGCTTGGGTTCGATATATACCCAAAAATTAGTTGGACATGACACTGCCAAGTATTTTTTTGAAAGTGCGTTTCATCGAGGGAAGATTTCCCATGCTTGGCTTATTTCAGGTTCACCTGGGATTGGAAAGGAAACGTTTGTTTTTTCTTGTGTAAGATTTATTTTTAAAATTGTTCAAAATTCACCGCAAGAAAAACGGCTTTTATCAGGAACTCATGAGGGGGTTATTTCTCTAAGGCGTGAAGAGGATGAAGAAGGAAATCCTAAAAAACGTGATATCTCTGTTGAAGAAGTTCGACGTTTAAAATACTTTTTTCAACAAACATCTTCAGGTAACCAATGGCGTGTGGCTATTATTGATGGGGTTGAAAATTTAAGTGTTTCTGCTTCGAATGCTCTTTTAAAGTTAATTGAGGAGCCACCGCCAAAGAGTCTATTTTTCCTTATTACTTCACGCTTAGGAAGCATTCAGGATACTATTCGTAGTAGATGTCGTTTATTGAAATTATATCCTCTTTCTAACGAGAATATGACTAAGCTTATTCCAGAAGTTTCAGAAAAAATTTTAAAATATGCAAAAGGATCTCCCAAAGTAGCTTATTTGCTTTTGAGGGAAAAATATAGAAATTTTCCTAGTTTGGTTGATCTGCTGCTTTCAGATGCGCCAGCGTATGAAAAAAAAGAGGCTGTTTCTCATTTAAAAAAGGGGGAAGCTGTTACTTTGTTATATTCCCTTTTGCAGGAAGGAATTTTTTCAAAGTCTGTTGAGGCGGCTCAAGATAAGAATTATTTGGAATCTCGTACGTGGTCTATGAAATATTTTGAGATGCAGAAATTAATTTTGGATGCAGAACACCTTTCTTTAGAGAAGGAACAGGTGCTGATCGAAATTTTAGGTTTATTACAATAAATTAGAGAAAGTCATCATCGTGAATAAAAATACTTATATGGTTACAACTCCTATTTTTTATGTGAATGGAAAACCTCATATTGGCCATGCTTATAGCTCTATCGCGGCAGATGTTCTTGCTCGCTTCCAAAGGTTAGAGGGGAAGGATGTTTTTTTTGAAACAGGAACGGATGAGTATGGCCAGAAGGTTGAGCGTACAGCTTTAAGTAAAAACATTACACCACAAATTTTTGCAGATAGGGTTTCGAAAGAATTCCAAAAAATGCAAAAGGTGATGAATGTTCAGTCGGATTTTTTTGTTAGGACGACTTATGCTGCACATAAAAAATCGGCACAGGCATTATGGACAAAAATCAAGGAGAAAGGCTTCATCTATTTGGGATATTATGAGGGGTGGTATTCTGCAAGGGATGAGGCTTTTGTAGGCAATGATGAATTAAAGACTTCACCTACAGGAGAAAAAACAACGCTGGAAGGTGCTCCTGTCGAATATATAAAAGAGCCTTCATACTTCTTTAAACTGTCAGCTTTCACCGAAAGACTTTTAGATTTTTATGAAAAAAATCCTGATTTTATCTCACCAATGGGGGCAAGGAGAGAAATTGAAAGTTTTGTGAAGCAGGGACTTCGCGATTTGTCTATCAGCCGAACGAGTTTTAAATGGGGTATTCCTGTTCCTGACGATGAAGAACACGTTATGTATGTGTGGTTTGATGCTTTATCGAATTATCTTACTGGTGTCGGCTACCCAGAAACAGAAGGGGAAGATTTTAAAAAGTTTTGGCCACCTAAAGTTCATCTGATTGGTAAAGAAATTGCACGTTTTCATGCTATTTATTGGCCTGCCTTCTTAATGGCAGCAGAGCTCGAGTTACCGAAGAAGATTTTTGCCCATGGCTGGTGGACGGTTGAAGGGCAAAAAATGAGTAAGTCTATAGGAAATGTTCTTGATCCATTGGCTCTATCTGATGAGTTTGGCGTTGATCAGTTGCGCTATTTTTTAATGCGTGAAGTGCCTTTTGGCGGGGATGCAAATTTTAGTCGATCTTCTTTAATAACGAGAATAAATACAGAGCTCGCTAATGATCTTGGAAATTTAGCTCAGCGTGTTTTAAGCTTTGTTGCTAAAAACCATAATGGTGTTTTACCTGGTCGAGTGGCGTGCTTGCCAGAAGATTTTGATGCTTTACTGAAAAAGGCTTATGGGCTGCATGCTGTTGTAAAAGAAGCAATGGATGAAGTGGCCTTAACAAAGGGATTAGATAAAGTTTGGGAAGTTATTCGTGAGGCAAATGCTTATATCGATCATCAGGCGCCATGGAAATTAAGAAAAACAAATCCTGAACGCATGACGGTTGTCCTATGGGTTCTTGTCGAGGCTTTACGCTGTATAGCGGTTATTACTCAGCCTTATATGCCAGAAAAAATGTCTAAACTTTTGGATCTTTTAGCTGTTCCAAGTGAAGATAGAATGTTCGCAAGTCTGCAAGCAGCTCTATTACGAGAGGAAATTAGTTTTCCTAAACCTGAACCCTTATTTCCACGTATTGAAGTTGTAGAAAACAAATGAAAATTATTGATTCTCATTGTCATTTAGATATGTGTGAAGAGAACGCTCTAAAAGTTTTCTCTACAGAATGCCATCTCCATGGCGTGAATACAATTGGTACGCGTTGGTCTCAACGTCACGTTCAAAAAGAGCTTGTCGCATTTTATAAAGATGAAGATATCCGTGTTTGGGGAAGTATCGGTACACATCCTAATTATGTGCAAGAGGAACCCTTACCAAGCTTACAGGAAATGCTTGAGGATTTAAATTCTGATGGCATTATCGGTGTCGGAGAAACGGGCTTAGATTACTTTCGCAGTAGCGAAGAGACGAAAGCTCATCAGTTTAAATCTTTTAGACGGCATATTGAGGCTTCGAGAGCAAGTGGCTTGCCCTTAATTATCCATTGTCGTCAGGCTGGGGGGGATGTTCTTTCAATTCTAGAAGGGGAAATGGAGCGAGGAGCTTTCCCTTTTTTAATTCATTGTTTTGCGGAAAACTTGGAGTTTGCAACAAAAATAGAAAAATTAGGGGGATATATCAGTTTTTCAGGTCTTGTGACATTTCCAAAATGTGATCCAATTAGAGAAGTTGCTCAAAGTTTCCCCTCAGATAGAATTCTTATTGAAACGGATAGTCCTTTTTTGGCACCTGTTCCTAACAGGGGGAAGCCAAATGTTCCTGCGTGGACTTTCTTAGTCGCAGAAAAAATTGCACAGCTTCGTGAAGTTTCACTAGAAGACATTGCGTCTCAAACGACAGAAAATTTTTATCGTTTATTTAAAAAGGCAGTGCCTTCATGACAATGAAGATTACTCTTTTGGGATGTGGTGGCTCTGCTGGCGTGCCGATGGTAGGGGGGGGAGAAGGGCTGGAGACTGGGGTTTGGGGAAAATGCGATCCAAAAAATCCACGTAATCGGCGGACAAGATCTTCGCTTATTGTCGAATATCAAGGGTTTCGTTTGTTGGTTGATGCGAGCCCAGATTTTCGTTTTCAAATGCTAGAAGCTGGTTTTTCAAAAATAGATGCAATCTTTTGCACGCATCCTCATAGTGATCATATTGGCGGTCTAGATGAACTTAGAGCCGTAAATCGTCAGATTAAGCGCTATATTCCACTCTATGGAAAGAAAGAAACTTTAGAAGAGATTCAAAAAAGATGCGCTTACGCTTTCCGTCCGCATGACCCAAATCGTTTTCCTTGGCCTTCTTTCAATTTGAAAGAGGTGAACGATGGGGAAACCCTCACAATAGGTCCTTTTAAAGTATCTATTATTGAGCAACATCATGGCAATTACTTTAGTACGGGACTAAGAATTGGCAATTTTGCGTATTCGACTGATGTTACAGGATTTCCAGAGGAATCCGAAAAAATGCTATCGAATTTACAGACTTGGGTAATTGGCTGTTTTCAAGAAACTGAACATTTTTCACATGCTTCTGTAGAGGATGTCTTGCGGTGGAAGGCACATTTTTCTCCAAAGAAAATTATTTTGACCCATATGGGGCACAAACTTGATTATGAAAGCTTAAAGCAACGCTTACCCCCCTCGATAGAACCCGGATGGGATGGGATGTCTTTCAATGTTCCATACGAAGAGAAAGTTGTTTAATTTTATTCAGAGGGATATGCAGCGGGGTAGCGGATCTGATCATCTGGACCAGGTGCAACAGGCTTTCCAACACGTCCACATCCAGCAAGTGTTAGACTAAATAAAGAGAGGAAAATCGCTGCTTTTTTCATTCTTGAGCTCGTGTGTAGAAACGTAAAAGAGAGTCGTATCTTATGGTAGAAATCTTGCTTTCTCAAGATCAAAGAATCTTAATTTTTTTTAGTTGCGCGAGAGAAATGCAGAGAAAAGTTAAAGAATTATGAAAAGAATTGAATCTTTTAATATGCGTTTTGGAGAATCCCTGTTCATGTTTGTGAGTGATCATGCAGGCTGTAATTTTCCAAATCATCTTAATGGTTTAAATCTTCCTAAAGAAGAGCAAGAACGGCATATTACATATGATATCGGCATTAAACGTTTTGGCAGAGAACTTTCAAATCGCTTAGATGCGACTTTAATTGAGCAACACTTTTCTCGATTGGTTATAGATTGTAATCGAAAGCCAGAGAGGGAAGATTGTATTCCAAAAATCAGCGATGGAACCGTTATTTTAGGAAATCAAAATATGGATATTGAAAGTCGCAAGTGGCGCTATGATAATATTTTTATGCCGTATCAAGCTCAGATATCTAAGACTTTATTAGAGCGCTTAGAGAAAAAGAAAGAAACAATATTTGTTTCACTACATAGTTTTACACCGCAGTTGAGAGGGTCTTCTTTTATACGACCTTGGGAAGTAGGCTTGTTGTTTCATCATGACACAGAAACATCCAAGAGGTTTAAACAAATACTCTCTGAAAAATCTCCCAATCTATGTATTGGAGAAAATGAGCCGTATTTCTTAGATCTTGAAAAAGAATATACAGTTCCGATGCAGGCAGCTTCTAAAAATATTCCAGCATTAGAAATTGAGATTCGGCAAGATATTTTGATAAATCCTAAGAGTTTTCAGTCTTTTTTAGATCTTTTTTATCAATGCTTTTTGCAGTTAGAGCGTGATTTATTGAAATGAGTTTTCCAAAGACAGTATTTTTGAATAAACTTCATGAAGCGACTGTCATAGGGATTAGTGGAAAAATGGCCTCTGGGAAAAGTACAGTTTCTAGAGTTTTTCATAATATCGGATATCCTGTATTCGATGCAGACGTTTGTGCTAGACGGCTGCAAGAAACAGATGAAATTGTACAGAAAAAGATACAAAAAAGTTTTCCTGAGGTTTTTGATTTTAAACATAAGATAGATCGTCAGAAATTACGTTTTTCTGTTTTAAAAGATAAGAATTCTTTAATGGCCATGGAAGGAATTGTTTTTCCACATGTTCGAAAGGCTGCCAGCTGTTTCATTAGAAAGCATCAACAAGAAAAAATTCTTGTTTTAGATGTTCCTTTGTTATGGGCAAGTAAGATAGATCTTTTATGTGATGAAATAATTTATATCTCTTGCTCTGAAAAAATACGCAATGAACGAATTGCTCAACGGAGTATTTTTTCTAATTCTGAAGTGGCTTTAATCGAAAAGCGTCAACAAGAAGAAGAACGATATTTGACCAAGGAAGTTCATTTTTTAAGTGGGGAAATTCCACCTAAGAAAATAGAAAAAGATCTTATTTCTTTTTTTAGGAAGCAAGGGAATAGAACGTGAATCGTGTTATTGTTTTTGATACAGAGACGACAGGATTAGATCCTGAAACTGGAGATAGGATTATTGAAATTGCAGGAATTGAGCTTATAAACGCTCTTCCAACCGATAGGTATTTTCGTACCTTAATCAATCCTCAAAGAGAAATTCCAGAAGAAGCAACAAAAGTTCACGGTTTTACAGATTCCGACGTGGTTGGAAAACCTTTTTTTGGTGAAATTATTGATGATTTTTTATCATTTGTGGGTAATTCAAAGCTCGCCGCTCACAACGCATCGTTCGATTTTAAATTTTTAAATGCGGAGCTCCGAAGGATAGGACGTCCTATCCTAGATTATAAGGAAAAAGCTATTGATACACTGGCAATGGCTAAGGCAAAATTTCCTGGGCAGCCTAACAGCTTAAATATTTTATGTAGCCGCTTTAAAATTGATCGCTCTGAACGTATTACACATAATGCCCTTCTTGATTGCAAATTGTTGGGGCAAGTATATTTAGAACTTATTGGCGGTAGGCAAGGCGGATTAAGTTTAGAGAGAGAGGGTAATCAACCCAAGAAACAAGAACAAGTTTTTTTCAAGGAGATTAGTAAAGACAGAACACCTCATTTTATGCGTCCTCCTTCTGAAGAAGAAATGAAGCTTCATCAGGATTTTATTGGTGATAAATCGAGTATGCTTTGGAATCAATGATGTGAGAATTTTATTCATTACCTCATCTCGTTTAGGAGACGCTGTAATTTCGTTCTCTATTTTAGAGGGGATAAGGTTAAAATTTCCGTTTGCGAAGCTAACAGTCGTTTGTGGTTCTGAGATTGTCTCCTTATTTAAAATGTTTTCTAATGTTGAAAAAATTATTCCTCTTTCAAAAAGAAAATATAACTATCACTGGTATTTGCTCTGGCGGAAGTGCGTAAAAACTAAATGGTTTGCCGTTTATGATCTTCGGAGTTCTCTTCTTTCTTTTTTTTTAGAAACAGAACAGAAAAATGTTTTAAAAGGTAAAAAGTCTTTTAACTTACGCGCTTTGGAACAATTAAGTCAGATGGGCTTTTCTTCAGATATTTTTCCGAGAGTGGAGCCTTTTTTTGAAGAGAAAAAACGCACTAAAGCGCTTTTTGGTATAGATAGATATATTGCACTATCACCTACAGCAGGTAGTAGCAAAAAATGCTGGCCTGTTGAGGATTTCATTCGTCTGGGAGACTGGCTAAAAACGATAGGCTTCAAGTTAGCTATTTTTTATGGAAAAGGTGATAAGGAACGTTTTGCTGTTAAGCCATTTTTAAATCATCATGCGGATGCTTTAATTTTAGGTGGTGGAAAAGATCTTTCATTCATTTCTGCTGCTCTTCAGAAATGTTCTTTATTTGTTGGAAATGATTCTGGGTTAATGCATTTAAGTGCAGCCTTGGGGATTCCAACGGTAGGAATGTTTGGCCCGAGTGTGGCTAAATTATATGCTCCTAGGGGGGAAAAAGCGTTTTTTTTAGAAGCGCCGGGAAAAAGTGGTTATGGTATAATGTCTTTGTTATCGCTAGAACAGGTTAAAGAGTATTTGATGATAGTCTTTAGAGATTGCGGAATAGATATAGGTAAGGAAATATAAGTTATGCATTTTGATCTCATTTTACGCAATGCAAAACGTATTTTTCCATGGGGGGAAAGTCTTGGAGATGTTGCAGTTCAAGATGGTAAAATATTTTCCTTTTTATTGGGATCACAAGACACAGCTGAGAATGAAATAGACCTTTCAGGGCTTTATCTTTTACCAGGTCTGATAGATTCACATGTTCATTTACGTGAGCCAGGAAAGGAAGAGGCTGAAACAATTGCAACAGGTTCAAAAGGTGCTGCATTAGGTGGCTTAACAACAATTTTAGATATGCCGAACAACTTTCCTCCAACAGTTGATCGAACGGCATTGGCTTATAAAGTTAAGCGTGCGGAGGAAAATGCCTGCGTTAATATTGGTTTTTATATAGGGGCTTCTCATGCGAACCTGCCTCACTTGGCAGAGCTTGAAACTCTGGATGGTGTTTGTGGGATTAAGGTTTTTGCTGGGTCAAGTACAGGAGATCTTTTAATCAGCGATGAAGAAGGGCTCCGCACTGTCTTAAAAACGGGTCATAGAAGGGTTGCTTTTCATGCTGAGGATGAAGAGCGATTGCAGGAAAGAGCAAGTGTTTATCGTATCGCTGGTAATCCCTATCATATGCATGAGATATGGAGAGATACCGATTGTGCTTTGCTAGCGACCAAGCGAATTTTGAAGTTATCGCGTGAAGAAAGGCGCCCTGTACATATTTTACATATTACAACAGCCCAAGAAATGAACCTATTGAAGCAACATAGAGATTTTGCAACATGTGAAGTTCTTGCTAATCATCTAACATTACATTCGCCAGAATGTTATGATCGTTTAGGTGGAATGGCTGTTTTGAATCCCCCTCTAAGGGGAAAGGAGCATCAAGAGGCTCTTTGGAAAGGGGTTAGAGAAGGACAGGTGGATGTTATTTCATCAGACCATGCGCCGCATCCTTTGGAGGCAAAAGAAAAGGAATGGGCCTGTTGTGCTTCTGGATTAACTGGCATTCAAACACTCGTTCCAATTATGTTAGATCATGTTAGTGCAGGAAGGCTTTCTTTAGGGCGTTTAGTTGATCTTATGGCCGCAGGGCCAGCAAGAGTTTATGGGATGCCAACAAAGGGACGTCTAGCCGTTGGGTTTGACGCGGATTTCACAATTATTGATATGCAAAAAAAAGATAAAATTTTTGTTAAAAATCTTGTTTCTCCGTGTGGATGGTCTCCTTTTGATGGAAAAGAAATTAAAGGTTGGCCTGTAATGACAATCGTAAACGGCCAAGTCGTTATGCGAGATAATGAAATTATTTCTTCGAAAGTAGCAGGAAAACTTCCATTATTTCTTTCTTAAAATGGAATAAATTGAATTATTTGAGTTTATGGAATTCTCGGGAAAGAAAAGATGAGGATGAATAGTTTACGCAGTGATTTTTCTTGGACGCGTATAGCTCTTTTAGGAGGAGCTATGTTTGTTTGTCTTGGTGCTTTTGTTGGGGGCGAATGGGGATGGAAAATCCACAAAGAGAAGCATTTAGAAACGTTGCTTTCTGATCATTATTTTTTGGCAATAGATGGAAAAGATTCTCAAAAAAATTTAGAGAATATTGTTAAAGCTAAACCAGAGAAGATCCGAGAATATGCCTCTCTTCGCTTAGGAGATCTTTATCGTAAAGAGCATTTAGATGCACAGGCTAAAAGTATTTTATCTCAAGATTCTTTCAGGCAAAATTCTCTAAAAGGATTGGCGCTTTTTATGGCGTTAAATTTGAGATCAGTTCAGCTGGAGGAGGCTTATTCTGATAGGGACTTGAGTGAGTTGAGAGAAGGCTACCAAGGATTGGCCCGAACATATCCTGAGTGGGGAGATTTTTCACGTGAAGGATTGATTGCATTAGACTTAAGAGGAGATAAGCCTTCTGAGGAGAAAAAAGCGGAGGCCACCCGTTTGTTAAAGGAGATTTTATCATCTTCGACTGCGCCTTCAGGAATGCGTCAAAGAGCGTCTTTATTGCTTCAAGCTCTAGAAAGTTAAGACAATGAAACCTTTGGGAGGAGATACTTGTTTGATTAATTCTCAAAGAAGATATTCACGTCGAAAATTATTGAATTTTCTGACAGGGGGTGTCATGACAGCTTCGTTGCCTGGGTGTTCTGTTATTGAATCTTTGATGGGTGAGGCTGAAAAACCTCATTTGGCAGGTCAGAGAATAGATGTGCTTTCTTCAGGGGCAGGTCTTCATGTTGCATCTGGAGAGAAAAGAGAGGTGGTTTTGCCCGTGCCTCAGAATATAAAAGAGTGGCCACAGCAAAACTTGGAAGCAACTCATATTTCATTGAATGCTGCAGGAAAAGGGGTGCATCCTTTGTGGAGTATGTCGATTGGTTCTGGAGATTCAAGCTATAATCTTATCTATACAGCTTTATCAGTCGTTACAACTTTTCCAAATAGTAGAGGGGCAATAGCATCTCCTCCAGTTATTGGCGGTGGGCGTCTTTTTACGTCAGATGCTCAAGGGAATGTACGTGCTTGGAGTTGGCCAAAACGGCATTTTTTATGGAGCTTTCAGCCTGCACTGAATACACATTCTAGTAACATTGGCGGTGGTATCGCAGTAGACGGTGATATTGTTTACGTCGTGGATGGTGTAACAAAAGTTTGGGCGCTTTATGCTGCAACAGGAAAAATTAAGTGGAGTTCAGAAGCTGGAACACCAGGACGGTCCGCTCCTGTTGTTTCGGATGGAAAATTAGCTTTTACAACCATTGATGAAAGGTTGTTTGTTTTAGATTCTGAAACAGGAAAACTTTTATGGACGTATAGAGGCTCTCCCGCCAGTACTGTTATTTTTGGAGCGTCGACACCTGCTATTAGTGGAGACACGATGATTGCAGGGTTTAACAGTGGAGATTTAATTGCACTGCGTATAAATTCTGGCGAAATTATTTGGAGTGATAGTTTAGGAGGGAGCAACGGTAGAGGCGCCGCTTTGGATTTTGCATGCATCAGAGGAAGCCCTATTATCGTGGGGGGAACGGTTTATGCTTCTTCTATGTCGCAAGTTACGGTTGCAATGGATATTCGCTCAGGGAGACGTTTGTGGGAGAGAGAGGCAAGCAGTCAAAATCCCTTGTGTATTTGTGGAGATTGGATCTTTGTCTTGTCTTTAGATCAGCAGCTTGCCTGTTTAGATCGTTTTAACGGGAAAGTTCAGTGGGTAACACAATTACAGCGCTTCTCAAATGAAAAGCATCAAAAGGGTGCCATCGAATGGGTGGGACCTATTATGGTAGATGGAAGATTGATTTGTTTTTCAACATACGCCCGTGCCGGAATGATTGTTGTGCATGCGGACACAGGACGAATTGAAAAAAAACGGCGTATGCCTAACGGTTCTTCTGTTCAGCCAATTGTGTGTAATGGAAAAATTCTGGTTATAACGCATAATGGGGATCTGCGAGCTTACGGATAGAGCAAATTAAAGAGCTCTGAAAAATTCTTTACTGTACTTATGAAAGTCAATTTGTGTCTTTATTAAAAAAACAACTGCCTCTAGTCGTTATCGCTGGTCGTCCTAATGTTGGAAAATCTACTCTATTTAACCGTTTAACAGGGAAAAGGGTGGCAATTGTTTCTGATCAGCCAGGAGTAACAAGAGATCGTCAATCTGTTGAAACAAAATTCCGCGGTCGAGATATTTTGTTGATGGATACAGCTGGATTGGAAGAAAGTGAAACATGCACTTTAGGAGCCCGAATGACAGATTCTACGAAGAGAGCAGTCGAGCAAGCTGCCCTTGTTCTCTTTTGTATCGATGCTCGTGCTGGTGTAACAGCTGCCGATTTGTTTTTTTCCCGTTGGTTGCGACAGCAAGGACGTCCTGTCATGTTAATTGCGAATAAAGCAGAGGGGCATGCGGGGGATGCTGGTATTTTAGATGCTTATGAACTGGGATTTGGAGAGTGCATTGCCGTTTCTGCAGAGCACGCTGAGGGAATTAGTTATTTAATTGGGGAAGTAGCTGAAAATTTACCTCCAGAAGAAGAATTTTCTGAAGCAGAATCCAATAAAGCAGAAGAGGACGATGTTTTAGAGGGTGAGGAAGAGGATAACTCTCCCTTAAAAGTTGCGATTGTTGGCCGTCCTAATGCTGGTAAATCTACTTTGATTAATGCTTTTCTTGGTGAAGAAAGAATGATTACTGGGCCAGAAGCAGGTTTGACGCGTGATTCTGTTTTATGTGCTTTTGAGTATGAGGGGCGTTTAATTGAAATTACAGATACTGCTGGTGTGCGTAAACGTGCGCGTATTCAGAAGGCATCTTTAGAAAAAAGTTCTGTTCAAGCTTCTATTGAGGCTATTAGAGCTTCTGATGCCGTTATGCTCGTTATTGATGCACAAAGAGGGTTAGATGAACAGGACTTACAATTAGCACGCCTTATTGAGGATGAAGGGCGTGCATGTATTCTTGTTATGAATAAATGGGATTTGGTTACAGACCACAAAGAAACACGGCAAAAGATACTTGACCGACTAGATATTTCATTAGCACAGCTTAAAGGTATTCCTGTTTTGACATCTTCTGCTCTCAAAGGGCGTGGGTTAACACAACTTTTAGAGGCTGTGGTTAAAAACGTTCAGGTTTGGCGGAAGAGAATAGGTACGGGAGCGCTCAATCGTTGGTTTTCTGAAATGATCGAAAAGCATCCACCTCCAATGGTCAATGGCCGTCGCTTAAAGCTTCGTTATATTACTCAGGCTAGAATTGCGCCTCCTACCTTTGTTATTTTCGGAACGCGAGTTGAAGGTATTCCTGAGAGTTATAAGCGCTATCTGGTTAACGGTTTACGAGATACATTTGCACTTTCGGGGGTTCCAATTCGGTTGCAACTCAGATCATCAAAAAATCCATA
Source organism: Acetobacteraceae bacterium (assembly GCA_004843345.1). Taxonomy (NCBI): domain Bacteria; kingdom Pseudomonadati; phylum Pseudomonadota; class Alphaproteobacteria; order Acetobacterales; family Acetobacteraceae; species Acetobacteraceae bacterium. The sequence continues at coordinate 62,287 of CP039460.1, read as the reverse complement.
TGAAACCACCAGCTAAAATACTTTAGGGATGATAGAAACACACAAAAATCCAACCTAAGCTAAAAACCCAGCCAATGCTGACATTTTCGTTGAATTGATAGAGGCAAAGGGCTGGGGATTTTGGATTTAGACGTATTACCTGAAAGAAGAGCCAGAAGATGCCTGGAAACAAGCCTAATAAGCTATAAACGGAGGATTTTTCTAAAAAAGCAGCAATTAGAAAAAATGAACTGGTTAAAAGATAACAGCTACTGATAAAGAGCTTAGCGTGATTTTGCATGAGTAAGGATGCTGATTTTACACCTATTTTCTGGTCATCTTTTATGTCTTGAAAGCCGTAAATGGTGTCATATCCAATTTGCCAAAAAATCACACCTACATAGAGGCAAACAGCTGGTATGGAGATAGCATTCATAATGCTGGCATATGAAATGAGTGCACCAAATCCAAAAGTAATGCCTAATACTAGCTGAGGGCAATCAATGAATCTCTTAGCTGTTGGATAAAGCCCTGTTAACAGGAGGCCAATAATCCCAAGCCCCCAACAAAAAGGAGGAAGAAGTAATAAGAGAATTAAAGAAATAAAAAGTAGTAAGGCTAATAGTTTTATTGCTTGCGCTGGCGTGATGGCTCCGGAGGCGAGAGGCCGCATTTTCGTACGTTCAACCAAAGCGTCAAAATTTCGATCCCAAAGATCATTGATGATGCAACCAGAGCTTCTCATAGTCCAAGACCCTGCAAAAAAAATAAAAAGCCACATTATTCTTTGCAAAAATGAAATGGATAAAGGTGCTAAAAACACACCAAAAGCACAAGGTTGAAACAGAAGCCAAGTGCCGGCAGGTCTGTCAAGACGCATGAGTAAAGCGTAAGAACGCCACGGTTCAGAAAGAGATCCTATCCAGCCATGGAGAGAAATGTCAGAATGTTCAGGCAAGTCAGGCATAAAATAAAACTTCAAATTTTCTGTATGGTAATGGTCATTGCTATGTTCATAGCTTAAAAACTTTTAATTGAGGAAATAAACTTGAAAAAAATTCTTAAGCCACACCTTTTACCGCGCTTATTTTTAGCTTCCCAAGGACAAATGGATATTTGCCTAGAACAAGGGAAAGATATTTGTTTGCAAAAAGATCAAGCTCATTACCTATCTAATGTTTTAAGGCGAAAAGTGGGGGATTACTGTCGTTTTTTTGACGGAAAAAACGGAGAGTGGTTGGGAAAGATTACGTTTTTAAAACGGTATGAAATTCATATAGAAATTCAAAGCCAGTTAAGAAAGCAAGAATATTTAAAGCGTCCAAAGCAACTTTTGTTTTCGCCTTTAAAAAGAGATGCGACAGAATTAGTGATTAGGATGGGAACGGAATTAGGCGTTGAGCGTTTTCGTCCCTTAGTTATGGCAAGGACAAATGTTCATAAGTTAAATTATGAACGTCTTCACGCTATTGCTGTTGAAGCATCAGAACAGTCAGAAAGGCTTGATGTTCCAGAAATTCTCCCTCTTTCTCCTATGTGCGTTACTTTAGCTCAATGGTCTCAAAATACTCCCATTCTTGTCGCATTAGAGCGAGAAAGTGGATTGTCCTCTAATGTTCAAAAAGGTTTATCAAGTGTTTTAATAGGTCCAGAAGGAGGCTTTTCGAAAGAAGAAAAAGAACAAATTTTAAAAAATTCTTTTTGTTATCCTATTTCTTTAGGAGAGCAAGTCCTTAGAGCGGATACAGCAATTATTGCAACGTTAAGTTATTTGAATAGAGAAGATTAACCTTTAAAATTGTGCCTAGATAACTATATCTGTATCCATGGAAAGGAATTTTTAATTCCTGCGCTATACATGAAGGAAGCGTCTTTTTTATTAAAGATATTTCTTTGAGTTTTCTCATTTTTTATTTTTGAAAATATTTATATGTCCAATTCATCTTTTCTTAGTTCTGCTCTTTTGAAGAATAGAAATCAATTAGTAGACGTTTTAGAAAAAGGTTCAAAACCTTCTTCTGAATGGCGTATTGGCACTGAGTTGGAGATGTTCGGTTTTGCACTGCCAGATAGTGAACATAAGCCTTTTCTGACTCCTGCTTATAAGGGGGGAATTGAAGTTTTATTGAAAAAATTTGAAGAAGCTGGGTGGGGGGCGCCAATTTACGATGCGGGAGAGAAACCTGCAGTTATCGGCTTATCTGGTATAGGAACGGAAAAAGGAAAGGCTATTTCTTTAGAACCTGCAGGACAATTTGAGCTATCTGGGGGGCCTCTTAAAACACTTTTCGATACCAAAAAGGAGATGACAGACCATTTTCAGAGGCTTCATACATTAGGGAAAGAAATTGGGTACGGTTTTTCACCTTTAGGATTTCAACCTTTGTGGAAGAGGAATGAAATGCCATGGATGCCTAAAGAGCGCTATAAAATTATGCGTCAATATATGCCAAAAGTTGGCGACTTAGGTCTTGATATGATGACGCGGACATGTACTGTTCAGGTTAATTTAGATTTTTCTTCAGAGCAGGATATGTGTAAAAAAATGCGTGTTGCGTTAGCTTTGCAGCCTGTAGCGACAGCCATTTTTGCAAATTCTCCGTTTAAAGAAGGTCAATTGACTGAGTATCAGACTTTACGTGGCAGGATATGGCTTGATACGGATAACGATCGGGCAGGTCAGCCAGAGAAATTTTTTGATAAAGATTTTTCATTTGAAAAATATATTGACTGGGCTCTTCAAGTTCCAATGTATTTCATTAGACGAAATGGCACATATTTAGATGTCGCTGGTGCGTCTTTCTTGGATTGGATGAATGGAAAAGGACAAGGTATTTTAGATGAGTATCGTCCGACAATAGGTGATTTTGAAGATCATTTAACAACATTATTCCCAGATGTTCGCCTTAAAACTTTTTTAGAAATGCGTGGAGCAGACGCTAGTTCGTTAGAAATGACAATTGCACTTTCAACTTTTTGGGTGGGACTACTTTATGATGATGATGTTCTTAATGAAGTTGATGAATTTTTAAAGCGTTACCCTAAGGAAAGTTTTCAAAGACTTCGTCAAATTGTTCCAAAACATGGCATTCATTCTCAATTTGATGGAGGGTTTAAATCTTTCCTAAAAAAGATATGTGAATTTTCAGAAAAAGGTTTAAAAAAACGTTCTTTAGGAGAAGAGGCTCTTCTGAATCCAGTTCAAGACATTCTAGACAAAGGTATTTCACAGTCTGATTTTTGGATTGAGAGATATAAAAAAGTTTGGAATGGGGATGTTCGAAACGTTTTTCTCGAATCTAGCATTTAATTTCCCTGTAAATAAAGACATTTCATGTTCGTAAAACAAAAAATCTTTAGACTTTCCTTTTTACTTTCTGTTCCATTTTTATTCTCGGAACCCAGTGCTCTGATGGCTGAAGAAGTTTGCAAAAATATTGCTTTAGAGCAAGCTCAGAAAGACGAATTTTCTAAAATGCAGTTTTGGCTTGATCATTTGGAAGCTGAAAAAGGGAGTTTTTCTCAGATAGATCAGAATGGAAAGAATACAACTGGAAGTTTTGCACTTCAGCGTCCAGATAAGATGCGTTTTGACTATGATGGCAAGACAGGCATTCATATCATTGGGAATGAGGGAAAACTTGCCTATACAGATCCTTCTGTTGGGCAGGTCACTTTTATTCCAATGGATAAGACGCCTTTAGGACTTTTGTTTGGAAAAACGTATGGCTGGTCTGGTATTTGCCTTCAGAAGTTCACCGAAGCCAACAATTTAGCAGAAGCAACGCTTGCTCAGGCCAATAACCCTTCCCAAGGGAATATTACTTTAAAATTTTCAAAGGATCCATTTCAACTTTTAGGATGGAGAGTAGAGGATATGCAGGGGGGAATCACAGAAATTTCGTTGGAAAAAATTAAGGCTATGAAGCATTTTTCTAAAAATTATTTTCAGCTCCCTACAGAGTAAATATCATTTAAAAGATTTATGTTTCATTTCTAAAGCTTTGCTGTAGATGTGTTTTTTTGGAAGATTTAGTGTACCGGAAACGAGCGTAACAGCATCTTTGAAAGAATGATTTTCAAGAGCGTTTCTGAGATTTTCTTCGATGATCTGCTCCAAATTTTCTGTCGATAGCTTTTTATCATTAGGCCCAATGAGAAGAACAAATTCACCACGTGGGGAGGAGTTCTCGAAATGGTTTTTAATTTCTAATAATGTTCCTACTTGGACATCTTCGTAATATTTGGTGAGTTCTCTTGCTGCGGATGCTTGGCGGTCTTCTCCAAAAACACGAATGAGATCTTCTAATGTAGATAAAACTCTGTTGGGAGATTCATACCATGCGATGGTGGAAGAGAAGTCATTTTGTTCAGCAGAAGAAATAATTTGAAATGAGTGTAATCTTTCTCCCTGTTTTCTTGGAGGAAATCCCATAAAAGTAAATGGAGCAGGCGGAAGTCCTGAAAGAACAAGAGCGGTAACAGCGGCATTGCAGCCAGGGAGCGCTGTAATAGGAATTTCAGCTTCTCGTGCGGAACGGATGAGGATATATCCAGGATCTGAAAAAACAGGTGTCCCAGCATCAGAGACAAGAGAAAAAATCTTTCCTTCTTTCATTTGGGCTATTAATGAAGGGAGGATCTGTTGCTCATTATGGTCATGAAAAGCAACTAAGTTCGTATGAATATTATACTTGGATAAAAGTCGTTTTGTAATACGAGTGTCTTCGCATAAAATGGCATCGGAATTTTTGAGCTGATTGAGAGCTCTAAAAGTAATATCTTCTAAATTTCCAATAGGTGTAGCGACAAGATATAGTCCTCCAGTGCTATTTATTTGAGATTTAGAGCGTTGTGCTATTTTAGGAGAATCCATGAAGAAAAATGAACCTTTAATAAAGAGAATTGTTATTTCACATATAAGTAAGAAATTTTGTATAGTAGGAAGTTGCTTATTACTTAGTGGATGTTTTGCCAATAAAGTACATTCACCATTTGATAAGAGCACTCATGGAAATCAAGAAATAGCTTTATTCTTACCGCTTTCAGGTAATCATTCTGCGGTTGCATTGCAACTAAAAGATGCAGCAATGCTTGCTTTTGAAGATACGAATTCAACAACACCTCCGCCTAAGGTGCGAGTTTTTGATACCAGCGCTTTATCTCCTCAAGCTGCAGCAGAGAGCGCTATTGCGGATAAAGCTTCTGTTGTTCTTGGACCAATAACGGCAGAAGAGACGAGGGCAGCATCTGAAAAACTTTTATTAGCTGGTATTCCAGAAATTAGTTTTACGAGTGATACAAGAGAAGAGAAACAAAATCTTTGGGTTTCTGGCCTTACGGCAAGGCAACAAGTTTCTCGCCTCGTCAGTGCGTTAAAGGCAGAGGGCAAAACAGATGTTGCGGCTTTTCTCCCGATGAATGATTTTGGAAAATCTTTTGGCGAAGCTTTAAGTGAGTTGTGCCAAGAAAATAACCTCCCAGCACCACAAATTGTTTATCATGATGGCAGTGCAGAACAAATTGCCCAAAATTTACAACTGCTAGCAAAAACGCAAGAGAGGCATGAAGCATTTGAGAAAGCAAAGGAAACATCGGATCAAGCGCTTTTAGCTCCACCTCCTTTCCAAGCATTATTATTGGCTGATACAGGTGTAAATTTACGGAATATCATTCATTATCTTCCAGATAGTGATATCCAACCTTCTAATGTTCAGATTATGGGACCTGCTTTATGGCGTGCTTTTGATGCTAAATTGGCAGAGATACAAGGAGCTTGGTATGCAGCTCTTGATGATAGAAATAGGGCAGAATATGTTAAGAAGTATGAGGCAAAATATCATCAAACACCGTTAATGATTACAGATATTGCTTATGACTTGGCTTCAGTTTCTAAGGAATTACAAGCAGGAGATGCGTTATCTGCAAAAACTTTGCAGAGGCCAAATGGCTTTCAGGGTATAGATGGAAATTTCTCTTTTAAAGAGAATGGGCGTATGGAGAGAGACCTCGTTTTATATCAAATCTTGCCAAGTGGAGGCGCAAAGATAGTGGATTCTAATCCAACTACAAATCCTGTACCTACGGATAATTCCGAACGGCTTCCATAAACTTTTTTGTAATGGGATAAATCAGTAGTAAGATTTATCCCATCTGCGGTGTAGCCAGAGCCAGAGAGATGGCCTTTGATTGATCCAATTTTCTATTTTATCGTTAAAGAGTTGGGAAAGATTTTTTATATCAGGCGGTGTTGCTTTTCTTGGAATAAAGGAAAGGACATCAATAGGCTTGTCTATTATTAAAATAGGTTTTTGAGCTTTAGTACGCATCATACGTCCGCTTACAATAATTGCATTGGTTTTAAGCGCTAGTGTTACTGTTGCGCTGGAAGTCATTGCAGGCTGATGAAAAAAACGAAGTTGAATACCATCATTCATTTTTTGATCGATCAGCATTCCTAGATGTTTTCCGGATTTTAAGTGAGATATAATTTTACGAATATCTTTTGGCCCCTTACTAAAAATAGGCGTTTCTTTAGGGAGGGATTGTTTTCTTATTTTTAATAGAAATTGATTTAAATAAGGATTATTAAGGACTCGGAAAACAGGAGAAAATGTTACGCCCTCTTGAGAGAGGAGAGCAGGCAGGAGTTCCCAATTTCCGAAATGGGCAGAAATAAAAATAATTGGACGGTTCTGCTTTTTCGCTGCTTGTAGATTTTGTAATCCGAAAATTTTGGTTTCTTTTTGAAATTTTGCCAAATGAGGCATTTCTCCAAAATTTCTTCCTAAATTTTCCCAACTTTTTTTTTGAATATTTTGATAGAAGTTCCTGCTTTTTTGAGGAAAGGCAATTTTTAAATTACGTTGCAGAATTTTATTTGCTGGAACAAAGTTTCCACTTACAGAGAATAATTTTCCAATCCAAAGGGCAGAAAGATTAGGAGAACAAAAACGAAGAAAATAAAAAATTATTTGCAATAAAAAACTTTGAAAAAAAAACAAACATTTTTTACGCATTATAATTTTTTTTCATCCTTTCATTATAATTTTTTAGACAAGACTGAAGGAGTTTTTCTTTTTCATTTAAAGAGCTCCATTTCACATTAATTTCAATAATATGAAAATTATTTCGTACTTCTCTTGGGAATTTTACAGCATCTTTTGCTGTTGTTAGAAGAGGAATTTTTTTTGAAATTTCAAAAAATTTTGAAATTTCTTCAGGGGTATAGATGTGATGATCGGAAAACGAAAATGTTTTAAAAAGCTTTAAGCCATGTTGGCGCAACATTTTAAAAAAGCACTCAGGGAAGGCTATTCCTGCGAAAGCATAGACCTTTTGATGCGAGAATTTCCGTAAAATTTCAGAGTGGATATTAAATTCTACATGGATGGGAGTTATTTCATGGCGTTTTAGCTCAGCAGATAAATTGCACTTGTCTTCTCCAACAATAATTGCAAAATCAGTACGTTTGGCAGCCACTGTAAGGTCCTCTCTTAGAGGACCTGCTGGTAAGCTGAATCCATTTCCAATGCCATACTCTCCATTAAATAAGAGCAGGTTTAAATCTTTTTTTAAAAAAGGATATTGGAAACCATCATCTAGAATTAAAATATTAGCGCCATTTTGATAGGCATATTTTGCACATTTTTTGCGATTTGAATCAATCCAACAAGGAGAAATTTTACTGAGCAAGCATGGTTCGTCACCGAATAATTTCCAATTTTCGATGGGATGATCTTGGGGAGATAATGTTAAAATAGGCGTTGAAGAATAATGTTTTCGACGTCCATAGCCACGCGTTAAAAAATGAGGTCGAAAATTTTTTGAAATTAAAGATTTTGCGAGATCCATAGAGATGGGAGTTTTTCCAGATCCTCCAATAGTAAGATTTCCACAGCAAATGACAGGAATTGGCACTTCTTTTATCTTAGAAAGTAAAGGACGAAATGATGCTGCTGAAGAAAAGCATTTAGAAAACGGTTTTAGCAGCTTAGTCAGGGGGTGAGGGGTAGGATCATACCAAAAAGAAGGTGGCTTCATTTTACCGCTAAAATTGTTTTATGGATGATATTAGCAAGATTAATGATTTTATTCATTTTTTGAGATTCGTACGGAAAATTTTCTAAATGTGAAAGGGGTGTTTCAATCCACCTTAAGAATTCCTCTTCTGAATGAATCGTTGTTACTTTGTCGGCAAGTTTTAAATAAACTTCTTGCCAATTAGATTTCCAAGGTCCTGTTGCTATTTTTAAGTTAAATTGGAGTGCTTCATAAGGGTTATGTCCGTCACCTTTTCTGTAAAGGGATCCACCAATAAAAGCGCAATCTGACGAAGCAAGAAAAGTACCTAATTCTCCAATCGTATCAATGATCCAAAAGGCGTCTGAATTTTTAGGATATTCTTGTTGGCTTTTAAGAGGCGCATTCCTGAGTTGGGCAGAAATCTCTTTAGCTCTTTCTGGGTGACGAGGGGCAATAATAAAAAGCCATTCTTCTGTTTTTTTTAGCTTTTTTTTAGCATTATAGAAAAATTTTTCTTCATAAGGATGAGTGGATACCGCAATAAAAATTTTTTTGTGCGCAAAGTTCTCTTTTAGAAAAAGAAGGAGGTTATGATCAACAGAGAGTCTTGGTTTAAAAGATTTTAAATCTATTATGGGAAGAAAAGAAACGTTTGGGTTGAAATGCTGAAGCAGTTCGAGTGTTTTTTCGTTTTGAGGGGAAATCCAAGTAAAGCAATCTAGAATAATTTTAAGCAAAAATGGAAAATAGTTCCAGTATTTTGCACTTTTTGGAGAAAGGCGTGCTCCAACGAGCATAACAGGGATTTTACGGTTCTTACAAATTTTTAAGCGTACAGGCCATAACTCGCTTTCAACAAAAATGGCAGCAGACGGCTTCCAATTATCTAGAAAACGATGAATCCATGAAGGAACATCTAGGGGAGCGTATTGATGGAATAAGGATAGATGAGGATTTTTGACGAGATATTGTTTAGTGAGTTGTTTTGCAGAATATGTCACTGTTGTAAGAAGAATATTGTAATTTTTGCTCTCGGAAAGAGATTTTATGAGCTCAAGCAAGGAGGCGGTTTCTCCTACACTTGCGGCATGAAACCATATTATGGGAAAGGTTTTCTCTTTGAATATGCAACGATTATAAAGAGAAGCACCCCACCTTTCAGAAAGATGCTCTTTCTCTTCTTTTTTTTGAAAAAAAACTCTGTAGTACAGCCAAAATTTAAAAGGTTTTTTTAATAATTCTTGTAATAAAAACCATGTCTGAAATATTCTTTTTTTCAAAATAGTTTGCAATCTGTTTATGGGTATAGAAGCTCTTTTTTCCATTGAGCTGATAAATCATTTGTCTTAAGCCATTGAACACGATTATGCAGGCGAAAAGGTCTTGCCTCCCAAAATTCAAAAAGAATTGGTTCTAAACGGTAACCGTTCCAATAATCAGGACGAGGAATGTCCTCTTGCGCTTCGAATAATTTCTTTTGTTGATTAAGCTGTTCTTCTAAAAATTTTCTTGATTCGAGAACAGTTGATTGTTGGGAAATATGCGCTCCAATTTTTGAAAGTCGTGGTCGTGTTTTAAAATAAGCATCGGCTTCTTCTGCAGAAATACGGGATATTTTGCCTTCTATCCGAACTTGTTTGTCGAGTGTTTTCCAAAAGAAAAGAAGGGCTGCAAAAGGGTTTTCTTCAAGATCAGATCCTTTTCTGCTATTCGAATTTGTATAAAAAACAAAACCATTTTGGTCAAAATGTTTTAAAAGAAGTATTCTTGCGGAAGGACGCCCATTTCGTGTTGCAGTTGCAACAGTCATGGCTTCTGGTGATTTTTCACCAGCGCTTTCTGCCTCCCTCATCCAACTTTCAAAATTAGAAAAGGGCGTAGGGATTTCCGAGATATGAGAAGGCATAGGAAATTAGACTCTCCGATAAAATGAAGGATGACGTAAAGAATTCTTTTTTGTAAAGACTAGAAAAAATCTTATTTCGGGTATAGTCATTTTATTTACATGAAAACTAAAAATTTTGTTTATCTGATTGATCAGAATCTATTGAGTTTTTTTTGGAGCTGAACTCTAATTTCTCTCATTTCACTTTTTGGTATTTTAAGGAAAAACTCCATGTCCGAAACGGATGGTCAAAACAATTTCTTCCCTGCAGGCGCTTTGATGTCGGGAAAGCGGGGCGTAATTATGGGGGTTGCAAACAACCACTCTATCGCTTGGGCAATTGCTAAGTCTTGTGCAGAGCAAGGGGCAGAATTGGCTTTTACGTATCAGGGTGAAGCTCTAGAAAAGCGGGTTCGTCCGCTTGCAGAAAGTGTTGGGTCTGAGTTTGTTATTCCTTGCGATGTGAGTAAGGATGATGATATTAAAGAGGCGTTTTCTAAGATTGCTCAAAAATGGGGCAAGATTGATTTCGTCGTGCATGCAATTGGTTGGGCTGATAAAAAATATTTGCGTGGTCAGTACCTAGACACTCCAAGAGAAGCTTTTTTACAAGCGCTTGATATTTCTTGTTATTCCTTTGTTGCTGTTGCTCGTGAAGCGGAGCCGTTGATGCAAGAGGGTGGCTCGTTGTTAACTTTGACCTACCTTGGTTCGGAACGGGTTATGCCGCATTATAACGTTATGGGGGTCGCAAAGGCTGCCTTAGAAGCTTCAGTTCGTTATTTGGCTACTGATGTTGGTGGAAAAGGTATTCGTGTTAACGGTCTTTCTGCGGGACCAATTAAAACATTGGCCGCTAGTGGAATCGGTGATTTTAGATATATCCTGCGTTGGAATCAGACGAATGCGCCTATGGAGAGAAATACAACGCTGAAGGATGTTGGTGGTGCGGGATTGTATCTTCTTTCTGATTTGTCTGCTGGTGTAACGGGGGAGACGCATCACGTTGATTGCGGATACCACATTGTCGGCATGAAAAATCCAAAAGCTCCTGATATTTCATTAGATTCTGCAAGCTAAACTTTGAGAATTTTTAAATTTAAAATACTAATATTGAATAAGGTTAAATAATGAGCCTAGGTAACAGAAGAGATGCTGTTTACGCTTCTTCTGAAGCAGTGAATGCGGACTTATTTGATGTCACGGTTCAGTTGCCTGGGCGACCTGCGGTTAGAATTGATCCTTCTAAAGATGTTTTGCTGACAACTTTTGGTAAAGCAACTCTTGATGACCGCTATCTTTTAGACGGTGAAACTTACCAGGGACTCTTTGCCCGTGTGGCGTCTCGTTATGGAGATGATCAGCAGCATGCTCAAAGACTGTATGATTACATGTCTTCGCATTGGTTTATGCCAGCAACCCCTATCCTTTCAAACGGTGGAACGAAGAGAGGTTTGCCTATTTCTTGTTTTTTAAACGAAACAGAAGACAGTCTACATGGTATTGTTGATCTTTGGAATGAGAATGTTTGGCTCGCCGCAAAGGGAGGGGGGATCGGCTCTTATTGGGGGAATGTTCGCTCTATCGGCGAAGCTATCGGACGAAATGGAAAAACTTCTGGAGTTATTCCTTTTATTCGTGTGATGGAGAGCTTGACACTTGCGATTAGTCAAGGAAGTTTAAGGCGCGGATCAGCTGCTGTTTATTTGCCAATTTGGCATCCGGAAATTGAAGAGTTCATGGAAATACGCCGCCCGACAGGCGGGGATCCGCATCGAAAAGCTCTTAATTTGCACCATGGTGTTTTGGTTACGGATGATTTTATGCGAGCCGTTCAGGCGGATGAGGAATGGCCTCTTCTGTCTCCAAAGGATAAAAGTGTTATTCGTAAAGTATCTGCGAGGGGACTATGGATACGTTTATTAAGCGCTCGGATGGAGCAAGGGGAGCCGTATATTGTTTTTTCAGATACGGTCAGCCGTTTTCAGCCAGAACATCATCGCTTGGCTGGGTTAGAAGTTAAAACATCCAATCTATGTGCTGAAATTACTTTGCCAACAGGTATAGATCATCACGGTAAAGTAAGAACAGCAGTTTGTTGTCTCTCTTCTGTGAATCTAGAATATTGGGATGAATGGAAGGATAATTCTTTATTCATTAATGATATTTTTCGTTTTTTAGATAATGTACTGCAAGATTTTATTGATAATTCTCCCCCTGAGATGAAAAATGCAGCTTATGCGGCTGCGTGTGAAAGATCAGTTGGTATGGGGGTAATGGGGTTTCATTCCTTTTTACAGGAAAAAAATGTTCCCTTTGGCAGTGTCATGGCTAAGGTTTGGAATAAGAAAATTTTTTCATATCTTAGAGAGCAAGCTGACTTAGCATCTAAAGAATTAGCCAAAGAAAAAGGTGCTTGCCCAGATGCAAAAGATTATGGGGTTGAAGAACGTTTTTCGCATAAAATGGCAATAGCGCCCACAGCCTCTATTTCAATTATCACGGGTGGGGCTAGTCCAGGAATTGATCCTATTAGTGCAAATGTTTTTTTGCAAAAAACATTGTCTGGGTCTTTTACAGTTAAAAATCGTCATCTTAAAATTTTACTTGAAGCAAAAGGGATGGATACAGATGAGATTTGGTCCTCAATTACTTTGAATCGAGGCTCAGTTCAGCATCTTGACTTTCTCACGGAGGAAGAGAAGGATGTCTTTAAAACTGCCTTTGAGTTAGATCAGCGTTGGATTGTTGAACATGCAGCGGACAGGGCGCCATTTGTTTGCCAGTCTCAATCTGTGAATTTATTTTTGCCTGCAGATATTCATAAGCGAGATTTGAATCGTATTCATTTTGAAGCGTGGAAAAAAGGATTAAAGTCACTTTATTATTGTCGTTCCCTTTCGATACAGCGTGCAGATGCTGTGTCGAATGCAGCAACGAAATATGATATTATGCAAGACGAAGGAAAGCACCTTGACGCCGCGCGGACAGCATCTACTTCCGAGACGCCACGCTACGAGGAATGTTTGTCTTGTCAGTAAATAAAGGGTGAAAATGATGGTTGAAGATATTTTGCAGAACCCCCAAGAAGATATTACGAATGAAAAACTTACAGGTTTAATGGTTGGTAATCCAATTTATAAACCTTTTCGTTATCCATGGGCGTATGACGCTTGGTTGACTCAACAGCGTGTTCACTGGCTTCCAGAGGAAGTCTCTTTGGCAGAAGATGTTAAGGATTGGCATAGAACACTTACAGACCAAGAACGAAATCTTTTAACACAGATTTTACGTTTTTTTACGCAGAGTGACGTTGAAGTAAATTCTGCCTATATGAAATATTATCCTCAAGTTTTTAAGCCAACAGAAGTTTTGATGATGTTGTCGGCTTTTTCCAATATTGAGACTATTCATATTGCAGCATATTCACATTTGTTAGATACAATTGGTATCCCCGAAGCTGAATATGCCGCCTTTTTAAAATATAAACAGATGAAAGATAAGTATGATTACATGCAATCTTTCAATGTAAAGACAAAATTAGATGTTGCTAAAACTATGGTTGCTTTTGGTGCATTTATGGAGGGACTGCAGCTTTTTGCGTCATTTGCAATTTTGTTGAATTTTCCACGCTTTAATAAAATGAAAGGAATGGGGCAGATTATTACTTGGTCTGTGCGTGATGAAACATTGCATTGCCTTTCCATGATCCGTCTTTTTAGAACTTTTATTAGAGAAAATCCAGAGCTTTGGACAGAAGATTTACAGAAGGGTATCCTAGATATTTGCTGCACAACCGTCTCTCATGAGGATGCATTTATTGATTTAGCATTTGAAATGGGTGCTGTTGAAGGACTTGATGCAGAACAGGTAAAAACCTACATTCGCTTTATTGCGGACAGACGTTTGACACAAATGGGCATGGATTCCCATTTTGGCATTGAAGAAAATCCTCTTCCGTGGATTGATGATATGTTGAATGCTGTGGAACATGCTAATTTTTTTGAAAATAGGGCTACTGAGTATTCAAGAGCTTCTACTCAGGGAAGCTGGGAGGAAGCCTTCGAAATTGATATATTTTCAAATTAAGGTTTAAAGATATAGTTCTGAACGCTTATATTTTTTTATAATTATATGGTAACTTTTAAAAAAGATGATCTTCTGTGACAAATTCTTCTATTGAATCTAATGGACTCTCTCAATCAAATGATGAATCAGAAGATCGTCCTTTAAAAGATCTCCTTCATTTTTTCGAAGATGAGATGGAGGCTTGTAATAAGGAAATACAGAGTAAGCTCAAGAGTAGCGTTGAACTCGTGGATCAATTAGGGTTGTATCTAATTGCGGCTGGTGGCAAGCGCTTTCGTCCTTTGCTACTTTTGGCAGCTGCGCGGCTTTGTAATTACCGTCCTGAGAATGAACGCCGTGATGTGCGGCTTGCTACGTGTGTTGAATTTATTCACACAGCAACTTTGCTTCATGACGATGTTATTGATGAGAGTATGCTAAGACGTGGTTCTGCGTCTGCTAATGCTTTATTTGGTAATCAAGCGTCTGTTTTAGTTGGGGATTTTCTTTTTGCTCGAGCCTTTCAGCTAATGACTTTAGATGGTTCAATTAAAGTTCTTTCTATTTTGTCAGGGGCTTCAGCTACACTTGCAGAAGGGGAAGTTCTTCAAATGAGTGTGCAGAATATACTTTCTACTTCTTTAGACGTTTACTTAAAGATTATTCAGGGGAAAACTGCGGCTTTATTTTCGGCAGCCTGTCAAGTTGGAGCTGTTATTGCTGGATCAAGTCAAGAACAAGAAGATGCATTGTATGATTATGGGGCAAATTTGGGGATGGCCTTTCAACTAGCCGATGATGCTTTGGATTATGCTGCGGATCAACAACTTTTGGGCAAGACTGTTGGTGACGATCTTCGAGAAGGGAAAATTACACTTCCATTATTATATGCCTTTCATTCAGGTACGCCTGAAGAAAAAGAATTTTGGGAGAGAGTTATCGAAGATAAAAACATTCAGGAAAATGATTTAAAAAAAGCGATGGAAATTGTTGCTTTGCGAAATGGGATTGAGAAAACTTTTAAGAAAGCTGAAGAATATTCTCAAAAAGCGAACCAAGCCCTTACAGTCTTCCCTGAAAGTGAGTTGAAAACCCTACTTGAACGCGTGGCTTACTATGCAGGGCGGCGAAACCGTTAAGGGATCGAAAAACTTTCTATTTTTTTAAATCCAAAATTTTCTAGACTTTTCGTTAATGGAGATTCTTCTCTTATTTTTTCTCCAGTATAAAAAAAAGTTGGTGTCTCTTTCTTAAAAATTAGGCTTTCTTTATGGAAATGCTCTTCTATTAAATTGACCGCATGTCGAGCAACGGCAGGTTGAGGATCTAACCACTGGACATTTTTAGGGCTGTATTTTTTTAGCCAAGGCAATAGAAAACTATAATGGGTACAACCTAAAGCAACACAGTCAATAGGTCGTACTTTATGTGAAGAAGATAAAAATAGAGCATTAATTTCGTTGATGAGTATGTCTTTAGAAGGCTGAAGACCATTAAAAATTTTTTCAGCTTCTTTAGCCAGCCAGGCGCTCCCATGGCGATAAATAGTACATTCAGGGGCAAATCGTTTCTGTAGATTATCAACATACGATCGGCGAGCTGTTGCTGAAGTGGAGAGTAAGCCTAAAGACCGTGTTTGGGATAGCTCCGCCGCCCATTTTATTGGAGGAACACATCCTAGAATTGGGAGCTCAGGAAAATGTTTTCTTAAAATAGGTAAGGCAAGAGTACTGGCAGTATTACAAGCAATGATAACCATGTCTGGAGAGAGAGATGTTACTGCTTTAGAGATAACTGAAAGAATGCGTTGTTTCAGAATATTGTCTAATTTTTCTCCATATGGGAAAAAACCAGTATCAGCTATGTAATCAAGTGTGTAACTTACCTTCATTTCTTCTAATGCCTTAAAAGTACCAAGTCCACCTATACCAGAATCAAAAATAATGATTTTTGGAGCTTTGGTTGTTCTTAAAAGAGATGAAGGCGCTACTTGTTTCAAGATATTATCTTTATGAAAGGGTTGGACCAGAAGATTTAGTGATGCCACCATGTTTTTCAGACCATTCACATGGGTTTTTTAAGAATTTTTGAACTTCTTCACGATCTTCTTGTGAAAAATAAGAGTCTTTTTCGCACACTTCTAAAATTTCGTGCCATGTTGTCAAAGCAATAAGGTTGAGATTGGATTTCCTCAGTGTTTCTAATGCACCAGGAAAAACACCATAATAAAAGATAACGAAAGTATAAGCTAATTCTGCTCCAGCTTTCCTTAAGGCTTCAGCAAAATGAATTTTAGAAGCACCATCTGTTGTAAGATCTTCAACTAAAAGCGTTTTCATTTTCTCTTTTAGATCACCTTCGATTTGTGCATTTCTTCCAAATCCTTTTGGTTTTTTACGAACATAAGCCATTGGTAGATTTAATTTGTCTGCAATCCATGCGGCAAAGGGAATCCCCGCTGTTTCCCCCCCAACAATTAAATCTAGGCTTTCATACCCAATATGACGACAGATCTTTTCAACGGCCAGTTCCATTAAGGCTGCTCGTGCTCTTGGATAAAAAATAATTTTACGGCAATCAATATAAACAGGAGATTTCCAACCTGAAGTGAGCGTGTATGGTTCATCAGGTCTAAAATTAACAGCTTTGATTTCCAGTAAAATACGCGCTGCCGTTAGGGCGGAATTTTTGTCCGCAGATATAATTTCAGATTTTGTCATAGTCCTTATAGATCCTTTAGATATTATCTAGCTTGCTTTACCAAATCTTCAAATTTTTCGTAAGTTTTTGGATCTTCTTTGAAAGAAATATTATTGAAGCGGAAGAAAGGTGTGCCAGCAATATTATATTTATCTGTATCTTTTTGAACTTGTTCTAAAAAGAATTGCTGCGTTTTTTCATCATTTGCAATTGCATCAAATTCGTCCTTTCCAATACCAGCAAAGGCGGCTTCTTGTTGTAAGCGTTCCATAGGAGATTTCGAATGATCGACATTTTTTTCATCTTCTTGTTTAGCAGAAGGGGCATATCCAAAGAAGAGAGTCATTTGCCTAGAGAAGACAGCATTAATGAAAGGAAGATAACGGTTATGTGGCAAGGCATGAGCAACCATAGCTGCGGTTAATCCCATTTTGTCCATTGGAAAATCATGAAACTCATAACGAATTTTGCCTGAATCAATTAACTGTTTTTGGATTTTTGGAAATTCATTTAAAGCAAAATGAGCACAATGGGTGCAAGTAAGAGAGAACCACTCTTGTACCACAACTGGAGCTTTAGGATTCCCGACAGAGTAAGGCTCAAGATCATAATGTATTTCTGTTTTTGCATAAGAGTGGAAAGGTAGCAAAAGTACAGATGCTGAGAGAATGGTGAGTGACAATAATTTTTGGTACAGCTTTGACATTATATGCATTAATCCTTTTCTAAGATAAGGGGAGAAAGAGCTTCATCTTTTAGGTTTAAAGAGGATTCCCCAGAAAATATATCGCGATTTTCCCATTCTGCAGGTACAAACATTCGTAAATTACGAATATGGTGTGTATCTGCATTTAATACTTTAAATTTCAATCCACTAGGATGTTGAATAATTTCATTTTGATGGGGAACATGTTCTGCTAAACGAAAAACAAGACCCCCTACCGTTTCAATTTCAGCTTCTCTTTCCTCCGATGTTAAAATATTTCCTAGCCGATTTTCTAAGTACAGAATAGGTAACCTAGCATCCAAATCAATTTGATTTTCTGCACTTTCTATCCACATTGGCGGTGCTTTTTCATCATGTTCATCTGCAATATCACCCACAATGGTTTCCAAAAGATCTTCAATGGTTACCAAGCCGTCAATTCCACCATATTCTTCGATGACCAACGCCATATGCGTTTGTTTTTGTCTCATCAGGAGGAGTAAATCTAAAACAGGGATGGTGGAAGAAATAAAGAGGGGTTGGCGAAGAATATCTTTTATTTTAAATTTTTTTTCACTGTTAATGTACTGAATAAAATCCTTAACATGCACCATTCCAACAATATTATCTAAATCATTATGATACACTGGCATTCTTGAATGATGTTCTTTTCCAATAACATTGAGAGCCTCTAAAAGAGAAATTGCATCTGATAAGGCGCAAATATCAGCTCTAGGGACCATGACATCATCAGCTATTTGGTCTTTTTGTGCCAATACATTTCTAATTAATGCACGTTCGTGGCGATCCAGGGAGTTCTCTTTAGAAAATGAACTTTGGTCTTTGACAAAATCAAAAATAATCTTTCGAGTATCATTTTTTTTTTGTTTTATATTAAATATTTTTTTTAGTTCAGAGAACATAAAAACTCATTCTTAACCTTACTAGGTACTTTTATTTTTGTTTTTTGCCAAGGATTAGAAATTTTAGAAAAGCTCAAAATAAGACTTTCCAATCGTTCCATATCGGCAGCTTCCGAAGGGTGGTGATGATCGTAGCCGAATAGGTGTAATGTACCATGAACAAGCAAATGAGCCATATGAGAGGAAAAAGATTTTTGCTGCTGCTGAGACTCTCTAAGAACATCTTCAAAAGATATAATAATATCGCCGCCTAGTCCTGAAGGTGTCGGGAAACTTAAAACGTTTGTTGATTTGTTTTTATTGCGAAACCGATAGTTCAATTTTTTAACCGTTCTTGCATTCGAAAAAAGAACATTAATTTCTTCAGTTTTGGGAGATATATTTTCTAATCTTTGAATTGGGCGACATATAAAAATTACAAAAGAATTCAGATGTGAAATACGGCGATGCCATCTTTGATCTTCAACAGAAAATGAAAATTTTATTTTAGGATCGTTCATATGTTTCATAAGCACTTATAATTTTTCTAACAAGAGAGTGGCGGACAACATCCTCTTCTAAGAAGCGACAGAGACCAATATCAGGAATATCTCCAAGGATGGAAACAGCTTCTCTCAATCCGCATGCCTGATGAGAAGGAAGATCAACTTGAGTAAGGTCTCCAGTAATCACCATCTTAGTGCCACTACCCAGTCTGGTAAGAAACATTTTCATTTGCGCTGAG
Source organism: Acetobacteraceae bacterium (assembly GCA_004843345.1). Taxonomy (NCBI): domain Bacteria; kingdom Pseudomonadati; phylum Pseudomonadota; class Alphaproteobacteria; order Acetobacterales; family Acetobacteraceae; species Acetobacteraceae bacterium. The sequence continues at coordinate 43,277 of CP039460.1, read as the reverse complement.
GTGGTATTCTGAGCTTCGTCAAGAATGACAAAGGAATTTTCTAAAGTTCGGCCTCTCATATAGGCAAGGGGAGCAATTTCAATTTCTCCAAATTCGATTCTCTTTTGTAATTCGTGATTAGGCAAGAGAGATTGTAAGGCGTCATATAGAGGACGAAGATAGGGGGAAATTTTCTCTTGAAGGTCTCCTGGTAAAAAGCCTAATTTTTCACCAGCTTCAACGGCAGGACGAGAGAGAATGATGCGCTCTATTTTCCCCGTTAAAAGGGATTGAATCGCCCCTGCGACAGCAAGATATGTCTTTCCTGTTCCAGCAGGACCAACCCCAAAAACAAGATCTTTCCTCTGGATTTCATGAAGATATTGTTTTTGGCGAGGAGATTTAAAAAATAACTTTTTACCATTAATTTCTAAGAAATTACTCTTCCCCTCAATATGAGAGGTAGATTTTTTAAGAAAAGCTGTATGAGTAAAAGTATTCATCAGAAAATGCTTTCGGATATCTTCTAGTTTTAGATATCCCTCTAATGGAAGAGAGGCTGAAAGTTCTTTTAAAACAGCTCCCACTCGTTGAATATCAGAGAAGCGACCAGAGATTGCAACTTGTTTATCTTTCCATGCGATTTCTGTATTAGATAATTTTTCAAATTCCGGAATGTTTTGCCCCTGTTCTCCAAAGATTTGAATAAGGGGCTGACTCTCTAAAAATTTAAGAACTTTATGATCTCTGGACTCAGAGCTCATGATGCTTCCTTAGAAATAAGAGTTCCAGCTAATGAGTTGGTGCCTTGATCAATAATTTGAACGATAACTTCTTTCCCAATTAAACTGTCATCGCCTAAAAAATGAACTGGTTGAAGATAGATAGATCTTCCTTGCATTTGCCCTTTCTTACGTCCAAAACCTGTGACTAGAATTTTTTGTGTCGTTCCGACAAGTGAAGCGTTAAAGCTATCTTGCTGATCACGTAAGAGTTTTTGAAGAATTGCCAATCTTTCTGATTTCTCGGTTGCTTGTTCGAGAGTCGGTTGAGGAAGTGAATGCGCTATTTCAGAAGCAGGCGTCCCAGGCCTTGGTGAATAATTGAAGCTAAAAGCGCCAGCAAAATTAACGCTATGTACTAAATCAAGTGTCTTTCTGAAATCAGTTTCTGTTTCTCCTGGAAAACCCACAATAAAATCTGAAGAAAATGCCATTTCTGAATTTGCTGATCGTAGCTTGTGTATCGTTTCTAAATACTCTTCTACAGTGTGACCACGATTCATCGCTTTTAAAATACGGTTTGAGCCAGATTGAACCGGAAGATGTAGAAAAGGCATTAGTTTTTTATTATTTTTATGTGCCAGAATAAGGTTTTCACTGAAATCTTTCGGGTGAGAAGTTGCATAACGCAAGCGCTTCAGACCCTGAATTTCTGATAGTCTATACAGAAGTTCAGCTAAGTCGGCGTGCGAACCATTGTTCATTTTGCCACAATAGTTATTAACATTTTGACCGAGAAGGGTAATTTCTTGGATACCGTTCTTAACAAGCAGCTTTGCTTCTTCAAGAACCTGTATAACAGGACGGCTTTGTTCAGAACCCCGTGTGTAGGGAACAACACAATAAGTACAAAACTTATCGCATCCTTCCTGAATTGTTAGAAAGGCCGTAACTTCTGATTTGTTTTGGGGAAGATTCTCTGGAAGGTGATCGAATTTACTCTCCGTTGGGAAGTCAATGTTAAGAGAGCGTCCTCCTGCTCGACTAATTTTAGCTACAGATTCTGGCAAACGATGATAAGATTGAGGTCCCATAACAATGTCAACGTATGGAGCACGTTCTAAGATATGCTTTCCTTCAGCCTGAGCCACACAACCAGCAACGGCAATTAAAGTTGTTTTCCCTTTTAAGGCTCTTTGATCTTTTAAAAGCTTTAAACGACCTAGCTTTGAGAAAAGTTTTTCTGTCGCTTTTTCTCGTATATGGCAGGTGTTAAGCAAAATCATATCTGCTTCTGTTATATCGTCTGTATCTGTATAGCCCAAAGGCTTTAACGCACGTTGCATACGTGTGCTGTCATAAACATTCATTTGGCAACCCCAAGTAATGATATGAAGCTTTAAAAGAGATGATGATTTTTTTGAATGGGGTAACATTTATTTAAAATATCTTAAATTAAAAACATAATAGAGGTCGCGCTAGACGATTAGGTCTTTTCATGAAGAGCTTTAATTTTATTAACATCTTCATCTAAAAAAGGACGGTCTTGCCTTAAAGCTTCTGCTCCATGGCGAATAATTTCATGCGCAGCAACCGACATTGCTTTTCGGCTTGCAAATTCATTAGGATCCAATGGAGGATGAAAAAGAATTGTCGCACGCAATGATTTCCATTGTGCTATCTCCCAAAGATGCGGTGCAAAATCCATATCCCCGAACCAAGAGAATACCCCAGTGCGTCTATTTCTTCCGATAGGAAGACCTTCCAACTGATCATAAACAATGGAAATCGGCTGAATTAAAGGCGTTGGCATCTCTTTAGAGAATTCCTTCCCGTAAAGCTTTGGTTTCGCAAGGGAGAAGAGGGTTGATAGGAAAGGTCGGAGAGACACACCAGAGGAGGTTGTTCCTTCGGGAAAGAGAGTAATATTGTACCCATCTTTCAATTTTTCCAGCATTTTCCGAACTTCTTGCTGAGTGCCTTGTTTTTCTCTGCTAATATAAATTGTACCGCCAAGATAAGTCAAAATACCAACCAACGGCCAATTTCTAATTTCTTTTTTAGCTGCGAAAATTGTGTATAAGCCTTGACCTGTAACAATAATATCCAACCAAGAAGTATGGTTGGCAACAAAAAGCACAGATTGTTTAGAGGAATCTCTAAATCGCCCAATATTAGCACTCCCTATCGGACGTCCAATTTGACGGACTTGAATTCCCATAATTCTGCAAATACCGGTCCAAAAGAATTTAGGAAAACGGATACACAACGACCCAGGAAGTTTCCAAAGTACAGCTTGAAGAAGGCAGCATAAAGTTCCCCAAATAAGAACTAAAATGAGTTTGCAAACTGCGCGGATAGGATTAAATGGAGATTTAACTCTTAAGCCTGGAGATGAATGAAAAAATTTTTCAGGATCCACAATCGGGCGAACAAATTTTCCACCAGATCGAGATCTGACGGTAGAATCACTTCCTTTTTTGTTTTTGCCAAATTTTAACATATTTTGAAAAATACCCATTGAATCCCCATGCTTTAAAGTCTCTTCCCCCTGCATTAAAGCAGAAGGAAGAGTTATTTATGTTTTATGATGACCAGTTTTGCGCAAAATCATTATAGAGCGTAAGTCCACCATCAACATAAAGAGTTTGGCCTGTAATATATGAACTTTCATCTCCGGAAAGGAAACCAATAGCATCAGCAACTTCTTTACTGACACCCGGACGTCCTAAAGGGATGTGGTCAGAGATTTCTTGCACTTTTTTCTGATCATGAATCCATGCATCATTGATAGGGGTAACAATAGCTCCTGGTGCTACAGCGTTAACGCGAATGCCACGAGAAGCGTATTCTAGACCAAGCGTTTTAACAACATTACCAATAGCACCTTTTGATGCCGAATACGCCAAGAAACCTGGCTTTGCAATGTGCTGATGGACAGAAGAGTTAATAACAATAACGCCCTTATGATTTGCCTTTAACCAATATGTTAGAGCTTGTTGACAGGCAATAACCACCCCATAAAGATTAAGTTTTATGACAGCTTCGAAATCAGCTAAAGGATAATCTTCAGATGGATGAGACTTCCCGTTAAAGCCAGCATTACAAATTAAAATATCCAAGCCATCTAGGGATTCAATACTGTCCTTGACAACTTTAAGAACATCCTGCTCGTCGGATAAGTCCCCAGCAGCAATAACATGTTCGCCAGAAGCAACCTTTGGAAGCTTATTAAGCACAAGCTCAAGTGTTTCTTTGTTACGGCCATTGATCGCAACACGGGCACCGTGTTCTGCAAAATAAAGGGCTGTAGCTTCTCCAATCCCCTGCGAAGCTCCCGTTACAAGTACTTTTTTTCCTTCAAATTTTTTCAAAGAAGACGTCATAGAATCTAACTTTCACATTTAAGGAAATCTATAAAGATTTTATAGATTTTTCATTTTTTCAATGAGCTCTTTCCGTACTTTTTCAGGTTTCTTTTTTTCTAAAATTGCAACTTCAGCAACAAAACGTTCTTGCGCTGCCTCAAAAAGTTTACGCTCTGAAAAACTACCATCTAAGCTGTCAACGTTTCTACGTAGGTCTCGTAGAACTTCTGCAATTTGAACAAGATCCCCAGAGTTAATTTTATCTTGGTAAGCAATCGCACGTCGTGCCCACATGCCACGGCTAACTTGGGGTTTTCCTCCGATTGCCTCGATTGCTTTATCTACAATTTCACGAGATGCGATTTTTCTGAGACCGCAAGCTCCAGCCTTAGAAAATGGAATTCGTAAAATCATGTGGTTTCCAGGAAAGGAAATTTGAATCATTTTAATTTGAACACCAGCGACTTCTTCTTCACCAATATTATCGACGTGCCCAACACCGTGGACAGAATGCACAATTGCTTCACCGACACGAAAAATATCTTTTGTTTTCCCTTTGGGATCAGATTGTTTTAGCGTATTTTCAGCGGCTTCTCTGGCTAAAGACTCAGTTTCTATACCCTTGGAAGGGATTTTAAAATTCGTATTCATAGAGCATTCCTTATCATAATTTTTATTAATCATCATCTAATTCTAGTAAATAATATGATTAAATTCTTCAGTGGTATTTTAGGGGTAAAACACAAAGATATTTAAGATTTGAATTAGGAACAGTCTCAAAATATCTTTTCTAACGATTATTTTAAGAAGACGTAATGTTACCTTTCATTTCATAAATATTCGTTTTGATTGTGTAACAGATTTGTTTGAGAGGAAGGGCGTGCGGGCCGTTACTAAAAGGACTTTGTAGTGAAATACCACTTTGATTAAGCATTTCAAAAAAAACACCAATAAGACTTGATCCTAAGGGCGTCCACCAACCGAGTGCCTGAACACCTGTTAAGGGGAGAACAATGCAAAAGACACGTGTAATAACGGTTGGTAAAAAAGTATACTGAACGGGAAGCGGTGTTTTGCTAATCCTCTCTAAACCACCTTGCGCATTAGCTAACGCGGAAAGAGATCTATCTATGTTTGGTAAAATTCCAATAACATTTGGCATCTTGTACGCAAGTTGAGTAGAAATAATACCTATTTTGCAAAGGAGCATATCAGCTGGATTTGCAGCGTTTGAAATATAGTCACCATCAGTAGGCAATAACGTGCGAAGTTCTCCTCTAAGAGACTCAGGAGGAGGTAACTTTCTTAATCCATATTTTAAAAATCTAGGATATAAAGCGATCAGCTTCATCAGCATAACGTCTTCGTCTAGGAAAGACATTACATCACGACCAAAATTTCGGCAGTTATTTGTAACGCTTCCCCAAAGGCTTCTTGCTTCCCACCAGCGACCGTATGCGGCATTATTGCGGATACCCACAATGATAACCAGAACAGATCCTAGAATAGTAATTGGTATATTAGATTGATTTAGCCAATCTAAATTGAAAAATAAAAAACCAATAACAACCAAGAAATCCCACAACGTTAATAAAAACAAAATTGGAAGCGCTTCCTTGAAGAGAATAGCGGCGCCTGAGAGAGATTGATCAATCAAGTTTGGTATCCTTTAAGATAAAGATTTCTCCAGAAACAATTAGCATTTCTGATCGTGTTACAAAAATAAAAATCCTCTATTTCAATATGTTTTTTAATTTTTGGTAAGATAGGCAGTTCTTTTTTTCAAAAAATTCGCCCTTTAATTGAAATATTTTTTCATTCCAGCATGTTTTTAAAACAAAGGCCAATAAACTCGTTGAAGATGTTTCATAAATTACAGATCCCGCAACCTTTCCTTCTTTAGTAAAGAGCGTTCTATCAGTTGGATCTGAATCTTCCGTAAGTAAAGTTTCTTTTTGCTGTAAAGAGGTTAAAAGAAAGCTTCGTTTCTTAGTTAGATTTCTATGATGGAAACGTGCAACTACTTCTTGCCCAACATAACAACCTTTATTCCAAGCAATTGCATGGAATAAATCTAAATTCATTTCTGAAGGATAATTTGTATTTCTATGCTGTAAAATGAGCGTGTCGCTTAAAATTCCGAATTTTGCAAGGTATTCAGTGTAACTCGCTTCATCCTTTTGTGCTACAGAAAGATGGGAATCCTCGGATAGCAGTTTCCAACCAAGTTCTGTTGCTCTTGGATCTTTAAAGGAAAATTTTATTTTTGGTGATAATTTTTCCAGAGAAGGGCTTGCAAAAGCCTTAAGAGAGCTTTTTGCAAAATTTACTTTGTGTCGTAATTTAAGCTTCGAAAGATACTTTAAAATATTCTCTATCTGGCTTTTAGGAACTTCAAGAAAAAGTTCATTTTTGGCTTCAAATAAAAAGAAAGTTGTTCTAATTTTGCCTTGAGGTGTTAAAAACGCACCATATAAAGCAGATCCATTTGAGAGTTGTAAAAGGTCACATGTGACAAGTGGTTGTAAAAAATCTTTACGTCCTTCTCCAGACACTTTAATGATTTCTTGAGAGGTTAGTGAATACAAATACATTTTCGTAATTTTCCAAGAAGGACGATAAAAAACTTTTTATACTATAAAAATATCGTTATGTCTGGATATACTATACTTTAACGAGGTCGAGAAAGAAATTAACGTGCCAACAGCTGAAATTATAGATCCTTATGCTGATCTGAGAGCCAACAGGCGACAAATTATAAGTATATGCATTCCTGTCGTGAGTGTTGCTGTCGTTATTGGAACAATTGTTTGGGCCTCGTGGAAAAATTATGAGGTTGCCCATACAGGAACCGTTGCGCTTTCTAAGCAATTGATGGAAAGTGAACAACGTTATGTTGCTCAAAAAGTAACAGATTATCTAGCTCCTGCAAGTTCGAGTGGTATGCTTGCTCACGACATGCTTGATAGTACTTCCAAGCAGGATAATGTTACGAACTTTAAGCTGTTTACACGTTCAATTTTAAGGCTTTCTCAGCAAGTTGATAGTTTTTATCTTGCTAACCAAGACGGTCAGCTGTGGATTGTCTCTAGGGATGGTGAAAATTTTAAAGAAATTGAGATTTTACCAAATTCTGAAGAAACTAAAGCAAACTATGCTAAAAAAACGGTCACGCCTGAAGGGCAGGCTATTACTGAAGTATCAAAAAACAATATTCCATATACGGATCCTAGGAAGGACAATTGGTACACTAACGCAGTTAATGGGCTCTTCGAGGAGGCTAATTCCTCTTCGGAAACTGTAAATCGCATTCATTGGACACCGCCGTATTGGGATGCTTATACGCATCATTTTTTAATTACGGCATCTACAGCTTATGCAGACTCGCTAGGTCATAGAAAAGTCTTTGCAATTAACATATCGCTTAATGAATTAAGTGACTTCATCAATAGTTTGATTGTTGGAAAAACGGGACAGGCTGTCATTGTTGATCGCAGTGGTAAAGTTATTGCTGGTCACAATATGATAGGATTAAATAACCCGGATTTTGACGCAACAGATGTTTTTTTAAATCCAGTTACACAGCCTGTTTTTACCCGTGCCTTGAATATTTTTCGTGTTAACGGAGCTGGTGCACATATCATTTCTGCTCATAAAAAAAATTATATTGCAATTTCAACAGGTTTGCCTAAAACGCAGCGTGACTGGGTATTGATGCTGAATGCACCTGAGAATGAATTTGCAAGTTTTATTCAAAAAACTAAAGAACAGAGTTTTTATTCTTCTTTTATAATTACATTATTAGCCATTTTTCTTTCTATTGCTCTAATTTATCAAGGGAACAAAATTCGGAAATATAGAAAAGAGAGGAGCTTAAATGCGGCTAAAGAGGAGAAAGAGCGCACAACATTATTGAAAATAGCCACGATTCCAAATCTCCTTGATCCAGATCATGATATTCCTATTTTAACAGAAATTCTTACTGGTATCACAGGTTCTTCTAGAGCCGCTATTTGGCGTTTGTTGCCGGATTCAAAATCTTTAGTTTGTGAGGATTTATTTGATTCTAAACAAGGGGTTCATGCCGTTGGCATGGAGCTGGAACGTGAACTAAATCAGCATCTTTTTCAGGCACTTGAAGAAGGTCATTCTCTTAGCTTAGACATTGGAAACGTTGTTGATCAAACCCCTGGGGCAGAAGGGCTTTCTCGTCTTGCAAAGCAGGCAGGAGAAGATGGCACGGTTGTTTTTTATCCTGTTCTAAATATGCACCAAGCAATTGGCGCTCTGACACTTACTAATCCAGATCATTTAGCTCAAGGAGATTTAATAATCTCTTTGATTTCTGCGATTATGTCTTTACGTTTTTCTGTAAGTGAAGCTAGAGACACAAGTCATCAGAAACAAGTAAAACTGGATTTGGCAGTTTCAGGAAGAGATAACACTTTTAAACATCTTGAGGGTTTTTTAATTTCGCCTGAAAAGGGAGAAAAGGATAATGAAAAAGTGCCTCATTCAGGCATGTATCCAGATGTCCCGATTATGGTTCTGAAATTAAATAGAGCTTATTCTTCTCAACATGCAGATGATAGGGACATTATTGCTCTTGTTGAAAATTTAGCAAAAAATATTCAAGAGATTTGCAAGAGTTTGTCTGTGTTTGCTCTGCAAGTTTTAGGAAATCGTGTCGTATTTTTAGGAGACTGTTCACTTGTGACAGATCCTCTTGCGATTACCAGATTAGCAGAAGCTTCTCTTCAAATTAGAGAGAAATGCTTAAATATTTTAGCGCAACAGAATACCAAGCTGTCTTTTAGTATAGGTATTGATAGTTCGACTGCACTTGTTTCCCGTTTTGGTGAAGATCCTGCCGTTTTTAATATTTGGGGGGAATCTTTAGCTACGGCAGAACTTCTTGCTGATACAGCGCCAGGAGAAGGAGTCATTCAAGTGTCAGATAGCGCACACCAAAAATTGAAGGATCAATATTTGTTTAGGCCTCGTGGAAGTTTTTATCAACCTGATGTTGGAATTGCTACCTCTTACATATTGGCAGGTCGCTGGTGAAAGTTCCTGTTCACTTCCATTGGATAGAAGCTGCGCTTTCGGCACTAGGGAAGTTTGTCTTTTTTCATCCACGCTTCTTTTTAACATTTATTGGTGTTAGCTGGGGAGTGATAACGGCAGCATGTGTGCCAGCGTCATGGAGAAGAAGTGTTAAGATTGATTTTTGGAGAACACTGAACCAAGCTGCTTTAGGAGGTGTTCCAAGTACATTAGTGACGGCCATTTTGGGCGGTATTGGAATCGTTACACAGGCTGTTTATTGGCTTGGTTTTGCAGGTATGTCTCAAAGCACTGGCTCTGTTCTTTCTGGTATTCTTGTCAAAGAAATTGGGCCTTTACTTGTCGGTATTATTTTATTGGGACGTTCAGGCTCACTTATTGTCGCAGATTTGAGTTCCTTGAGCCTTTCAGGGCAAATTAAAGCCTTTGAAGCAATGGGAGTAGACTCTTTCTTGCAGTTTATGATGCCAAGAACAGTTGCTTTGACACTAAGCTCTTTTACGCTTGGTATGCTCTTTAGCGTTATTGCATTAGTTACAGGATATGTTGCATGTTGGGCAGAAAATACGGCTACCATGCCAATTTGGTCTTTCCTTTATCAAGTTACCTCAAGCATTGATCCTATAAATTATATCGCTATTCCAGTGAAATTCTTGCTCACGGGGTTTGCTGTCGGTATTAGCTCGACACTTACAGGATTAGATGTGTCTGTATCGGAAAACATGACTAAAGTAATTCCAAAAGGATTTACCAGAGGGATCGTTGCTATTTTAATTTTAAATGTTGCTGCGGATGTTCTTATCAAATGACAGAAACAGAAAAAGAAAAGATCCAGAATAAAGATACTAAGATAGTTCTAGGGGATGCGGCTCTAGAAATAGTGGATGCAGTTCCTTTTTTGGAAGGTTTTGAGTTGGCACTTAGTCGTTATAATCTAACGCTTAGCCCTGGAGACTGTGCTTTAATTGAATGTCAAACGCCCTCTATGGCATCTGCTTTTTTTGATTTTTGCATGGGCCTCATTCCTGCATCTCAAGGCAGCGTGAAATGTCTCGGGTTGGAATGGAGTAAACTTTCTCCAATTAAAGCAAATGCCCTTAGAGGAAAAATTGGAAGAACGTTTCAGATTGGAGGCTGGTTGGATTTGTTAGAGACAGAAGCAAATATTCTTTGGCCTAATCTCCATCACACTTCTTTGCCTCTAGATTTACTCATTCGTAATGCGACGGCTTTGGCTATAAAATTTGGTATGCCTGGATTACCTTTATTAACGCCGAATCGTCTTTCGCCCTTGGATGCATTGCGTTCACAGTGCATTAGGGCATTTTTAGGGTATCCCCAAGTGCTTTTTTTTGAAAATCCTATTTCTTTAGAACACCCTGACTTTTATAATTCGTTCATGGACACTTTAAGCCAAGCACGTCAGCGAGGTGTCGCTGTTGTATGGTCTTCGAACAACCCCTCTATTTGGGAAAATACAGGGTTAGAACGTTGCCAAAGATTTCGTTTGGATGATGATGGTTTACTTCCAAAGAAGGAGATATTTTAGTGGCTCGTTTTAAGCGTTCCAGCACCTCAAAGACATTGTTTCGTAGTCAGTATGCTAACGAATGGACAGGTTTACTTGTCTTAATAGGTTTTGTTGTTTTTATTGCTTCCCTTGTTGAAGCTGGTTTCGTTCGGCAATGGCTTGCGCCTTCAGGAACGCTTTACTTCATTCTGCCGCCTAACGGTATCGCGGGAATCGGTGTGGGAAGTGACATTGACGTTATGGGAGCGCATGCTGGTGAAATTCGTCAGTTGCGCCTCAATGAATCTGGTCGTATGTATGCGGTTGGAAATATTGAACCTCAGTTTGAGCCTTTCATTAGAACAGATAGCCCCGTTATGATTAGCCGACGTTTTATTGTCGCCGGTGCTAGCTATATGGATGTCGGAAGGGGACGTGGTCAGCCTCTTGATTGGGGATTTGCTGTTTTAAACGCAACAGTTGCACCTAATCCACAAAATATTATTATGGAAACGCTTAAAGATATTCATGCTCGAGCAGTTCCTGCTATGGATAACATTGAAGCTATTACACAAAATGTTGAAGCCATCACAAAAGAAACACGTTTAATTATTACTGGTATAGAAAAAGGTAAGGGGACTGTTGGTGCTCTTCTATCAAAAGAAGATACTCTTCAGAAAGTGAATAAACTTCTTGATAGTGTCGAGCTATCTATTGCTCAACTAAGACCTTTAGAGAAACAATTGAATAGTTTAGCATCTAATGTTAATCACTCCATGCCTCACGTCGATGGTGTCTTGAAAAACGTCGATGATGCGACTGGACAGTTGCCCGCGGTACTTTCTGAAGCAGAAATGACAGCAGATAGTTTAAGAAAACTTTCCAATCAATTACGTTCACTTTGGTTACTTGGTGGAAGTGGCCAACAGCCAGGAATAACTGCAAATGAATTAGCTCTTCCACCATCAAAGGCATCTTCATGAGAAATTTTTATAATTATATTAGAATAACGGTTTTCTCATCGCTTCTGCTTGGTGGATGTCATCATGCGACAGTTTCTCATTTGGGTTGGTCTGACGAGACGTACATCAGTTTGATGGAGACGGGTGGGGACATGGTTAACGATAACCGTATTCAAGCCGCACTTCCATTTTACCGCCAAGCGTTATCAAGAGCATTGGAGGCAGATGATCCAGAATCAATTGAAGTTTCTGCTTACAATCTTGCTTTAACACAGTTGCGATCACATGAACCAGAAGACGCTTTGAAGACAGTCTATGCAGCGCAAAAAGGTTTAAAAAAACATAAATCTTTTCAAAATTCTTTGAGATTAGCTTTGATTCAAAGTATTGCATTGAATACTAAAAAAGATTGGTATGAATCTCTAAAAATTTTAGCTCCTTGTTTGACAGGACAAGATTCTGAAATAAAAACACATGCATTATATGTTAAAGGTTTAAATGATGCTGCGCTGAAACAGCAAAATGCTTTAACTGAGGATATTCAAAAACTTTCTTCTATTCTCGGTAAAAATAAAGTTGAAACTGAAAATGAAGATGAGCTTCTAATAAGACAAGACCTTTTAAAGAGAGATTTTAAAGTTGCAGAAAAACAGGCAGAATCTTTGAGTCTCAAACGTAGAATTAATCATGAATATGATGCCATGAGAGAAGCTCTTTTGCTACAAGCTGATGCGTTAGAAGGATTAGGAGATGAGCAAGGAGCCGCAAATTTACGCTCTCAGGTAACTTCTAGTAAAAAAGCAAGTCTTTAATTTTTTCCTAAGAATTGTTTAATTGGAAGGCTGGGATAGATCTAATTATTCTTTCTCAGCCTTCCAATAAATATATCTTTATAACAAGAGTCAGCAACAAGCTGTCTTTTGAACAGTTTTGATGCCAAGTCGTTTCAAAAGCATTTCATCTCGTGAGGCGCTAGAATTATCGGCTGTTAATAGTTGATCTCCTAAAAAGATAGAATTTGCGCCTGCCAAAAAGCATAGGGCATGAGCTTCATCTGATAAATCCTTGCGACCAGCAGCTAAACGAACATGGCTTTTAGGCATCAAGATACGCGTAACAGCAATTGTTTTGATAAAATCAAAAAGATCAACATCTGGAAGATTTTCTAATGGCGTGCCTTCAATACGAATTAAGAGATTTAGAGGGACACTTTCAGGATGCACGGGTAAATTTGCCAATGTTCTGATCAATTCGGCACGATCGAGAATGCTTTCTCCCATTCCAATAATCCCACCACAGCAAATATGAATGCCATTATCTCTTACATTTTTAAGCGTTTTTAAGCGTTCTTGATATGTACGTGTTGTGATGACCGTTCCATAAAATTCTTCTGAAGTATCTAGATTATGGTTATAATAATCTAGGCCAGAGTCCTTAAGTTGCTCAGCTTGCTCATCTGTTAACATGCCCATTGTCAAGCATGTTTCCAAGCCTAATGCTTTAACAGCAGATACCATTTCACAGATAGCATTCATGTCCCTTTCCTTTGGAGAACGCCAAGCAGCACCAAGACAAAAACGATCTGCGCCTTGCTCTTTCGCACTTTTAGCTCTGGAAATAATCGTCTCTAGTGGTAATAATTTATCTGCTTTTACAGGGGTGTTGTATTTAGAGCTCTGTGGGCAATAGGCGCAATCCTCTGGGCAGCCACCGCTTTTTATAGAAAGTAAAGAGGAAATTTGAACACGGTTAGGATCATGATTTTCTCTATGAATTTGCTGTGCCTTAAAAAGAAGATCTGCAAAAGGTAAAGTGAATAAAGCGGATACTTCCTCCTTTTTCCAATCATGACGACATACGGAAATGGTTGATGTAGAATAAGGCATAACTAGACAAAAACTCCTAAATAAATAAGGATTGCATCTTACAAAATACTTACATGAACAGAAAAGCTAAAAAATATTTTTGTCATAAAAATTTCATTTTTGGAGTCATAATTAAATCGTGTCTAAATCGCCTTTCATTTTAAAATTATTGTATTATCCAGCTTTTATATTTAGCGCTTTGAATTTTTTCCCGTTCGCAGCCCTTGCAGAAAATTCGAAAAGCTGGGGCTGGGATGAACAAGGCATGAATTCTTCAGTTTTCCCAGGAAATGATTTTTTTGAATACACAAATGGAACTTATATTAAAAACTTAAAAATTCCAGAAGATATGAGTTCTTATGGTGCTTTTAATATTTTGAGAGAAAATTCTCTTAAAAATCAAAAAGCAATTTTAGAAAAATTATCGACAAAGACATTGAAAAAAGATTCTGACGAAGAAAAACTGAACTGTTTCTACCAATCTTTTTTGGATGAGGTCACTATTGAAAAACTCGGGATTAAACCATTTCTTACAAAAGAAAAAAGTATCAAGAATATATCCCAATACCAAGAGTTTGCGTCTTTTTTGGGAGCCTCAAATTTAGGATTCAATTATAGCCCGTTTGTTTTAGGTATTGAACAAAATCAAGAAGATCCAACGCAATATATGTTTGTCCTAGATCAAGGGGTGTCGGCAGGTGTCTCTGGTGGATTGGGGTTGCCGGATGCACGTTATTACACAGATCCTGCCTTGGTTTCTAAGAAAAAAGCTTATGAAAATTATGCAAAACAGATGCTTTCTTTTTTAAAATGGCAAAATCCAGACTTGCTTGCAAAACGAATTGTAAATCTTGAGACCGAAATCGCTGGAGTTCTTTTACCGAGAGAGCAAACAAGAGATGCGATAAAAATGTTTAATCCAATGACTGTATCTCAGCTTAAAGAAATAGCTCCTTCATTTGATTGGAATGCATATTTTAAAAATGCTGGTGTGGATGATCTCAGTCAAGATAATAAAATTTTTATTAATGTAAGAGAACCTGCTGCAATAACAGCTATGTCGAAAATTTTTGCGAAAACGCCTATTGATACCCTAAAAGCTTGGGTTGCGTTTAGAAGTTTTAATAAAGCGAGCCCTTATTTATCAAGCTTGTATTCTAATTCTGAGTTTAAATTTAATAGTCAGATTTTAGCTGGTGTAAAACAAAAACCAGCAAGATGGAAGTTAGCGATCAATGCTTCAAATGATGCATTAGGCTGGGCTTTGGGGGCATTATATAGCGAAGCTTATTTTTCAGAAGAATCTAAAAAAGAAGTTATAGATCTCATTCAGCAGCTAAAAGAAACATTTCACTATCGTTTAGAACATAATAGTTGGATGGATGAAGAAACCAAAAAATCTGCTCTTAAAAAATTGGATCATTTTGATGTTCAAGTAGGCTATCCGGAAAAATGGAGGACATACGAAGGGCTGGAGATTAAAAAAGGAGATTTGTATGGTAATGTCGAGCGGGCTATAGCATTTGATTGGCGTTATCAATTGAACAAATTGGGAAAAAAAGTTGACCGTTCTGAATGGGAAATGTTTCCACAAACTGTGAATGCTTATAATAATCCAACGATGAATGAAATTGTTTTTCCTGCGGCTATTTTGCAACCGCCATTTTTTAATCCAAAAGCAGATATGGCAATAAATTATGGTGCAATAGGGGGTGTTATTGGGCATGAAATGACGCATGCTTTTGATGATCAAGGGCGTCATTATGATTTTTCAGGAAAATTAAATGATTGGTGGAGTAAAAAATCAGCTGAAAATTTTGAAAAACAAGCTGATCGCCTAATCAGTCAATATTCTCAAATCGAGCTTATGCCTGGTCTTCATATTAATGGAAAGACAACTCTTGGGGAAAATATCGCAGATCTTGGCGGATTAACACTGGCATTAGAAGCCTATAAAAACCAAGCACAACTTAAAGGGATTTCTTTAGAGCAAAGACTTGATGGCTGGTCAGGCACGCAGCGTGTTTTTCTAGGCTGGGCTCAAATTTGGCGAGAAAAAATCCGTCCAGATGCTCTGCGACAATTAACATTAACAAATGAACACGCAGCACCTGTGGTAAGGGTAAATATGCCTTGTCATAATATTAAACAATGGCTCATAGATTTTAATGTAACATCAGATCAAGTTTTATTTTTGCCAGAAAATGAGCGTATTGAGATTTGGTAACTTAAAAATCACATATAATACGAACCTTATATTGACGTTTATATGCGTAAATTTTAATGAGATACTTAAAGATTATCTTGTGACAACGTATTAAGGGAATATTGTCCAGACATTGCAATGTGGCGTAAAGTGTGGAGCAGTAAAAACGCATCTTCTTAATTTGAGATGCCAAAACGAAAAATCTTTTCGATTTTTGTTTTATTGATAAAAAAAGGACTTTTGATGGAATTTAAGCATGCTTTCGTTTTTCCAGGCCAAGGTAGTCAGTTTACTGGTATGGGCAAAGAGTTATTTGATCAAAGCCCAATTGCACGTCAGGTTTTCGAAGAAGTTAATGATTCCTTAAATGAAAATTTGAGTGATCTTATTTTTGAGGGAAGCCAGGAGGATTTGACCAAAACGAGTAATACGCAGCCAGCGTTATTCGCTGTGTCCGTTGCAGTTTTACGCGTTTTAGAAAATGAAGGTGATTTTTCTATATCTGAAAAAGCATCTGCTTTGGCAGGCCATTCTTTGGGAGAATATGCTGCACTCGTAGCTTCAGGGGCTTTATCAATTTCAGATGGATCACGCCTCTTACGCTTGCGTGGAGAGGCTATGCAGTCAGCTGTTCCTGCTGGGAAAGGTGGGATGTCTGCAATTCTTGGCATAGATAATGATCAAGCGCGCGAAATCTGCAGTGAATTAAATCAGTTTGGTCGCATTGAAATTGCTAACGACAATGGAGGAGGGCAAATTGTTCTTTCAGGAGATATCCTTCCTGTTGAAAAATCTCTAATTTTAGGAAAAGAAAAAGGTGCAAAAAAGACTGTTTTATTAGCCGTTTCAGCTCCTTTTCATTCATCGCTCATGCTTCCAGCATCAACAAAAATGGCTGACGCATTCGCTCAAATGTCATGGAGTGGTACAATGTCTCCTGTTTGGGCCAATATTACTGCAACTCCAGAAACGGACATATCAAAGATACCAGAATTGCTAACAAAGCAAATTACTGGAGAAGTTCGGTGGCGAGAAACAATTGAGGGTTTTGTTAAGCAGGGGATTACCCACCACCATGAGTTAGGGGCAGGAAAAACCTTAACTGGCTTAGCTAAAAGAATTGATTCTAGATTGCAAAACGATAAAGCTTGTAGCATGCTTGAAATTGAGGCCATGCTTGAGCGTATTTTTAATCCAAAAGAAAAAGTTTAAGAAATATGAGTCTATTTTCACTTTCAGGAAAAAGAGCTTTAGTTACTGGCGCATCTGGTGGTATTGGCGCTGAAATCGCACGCTTATTGCATAAGCAAGGCGCCGCTATTACAATCACGGGGCGCAACAAAGAAGCCTTGGATGCGCTTGCTGTCGAATTGAAAAAAGAGCGTATTTTTGTTGTTCCTGCTGACCTTTCTAATGCTGACGAAATTGAAACCTTAGTCACAAAATCCGAAGAGCTTATGGGCGGAGGTATTGATATTCTGGTCAATAATGCAGGGCTTACAAGGGATAATTTAGCGATTCGAATGAAGGATCAAGAATGGGAAGAAGTGATAAAGGTTGACTTAGAGAGTCCTTTTCGTTTATCTCGTACAGTTCTAAAGGGGATGCTAAAGCGTCGTAGTGGAAAGATTATTTCTATATCCTCTATCGTTGGAGCTACAGGAAATCCAGGGCAAGCTAATTATGCTGCTGCCAAGGCAGGGATGATTGGAATGAGTAAAGCTCTTGCTCTAGAGGTCGCCTCTCGTGGTATTACAGTAAATGTAGTTGCCCCAGGGTTTATTGATACCTCTATGACCGAGGGATTACCTGAAGCTATAAAGAAACGTTTGATAGACCAAATACCTCTCAAGCGTTTGGGGACCCCAAAGGATGTTGCCTCATCTGTCGTTTTTTTGGCATCTGAGGAAGCGAGCTGGATCACGGGTGTAACATTTCATGTTAACGGTGGGATGGCTATGATATAATGTTTTGAGTATGTGATAAATTCGTGTTAGAGCATTGTTTAGATGTTCAAGCGCTGGAATTGAAGGGGTTCTCTCGTAGTAGTTAATCTTTTTGATTAGAAATTTTTGATATTTTAGGATAAATTAAGGAAAAGAAAATGAGTGACGCAATTGCAGATAAAGTAAAAAAAATCGTTGTCGAACATTTGGGTGTCGATGAAAGCAAAGTGACCCCTGACGCCTCTTTCATTGATGATCTTGGTGCTGATAGCCTTGATACAGTCGAATTGGTTATGGCCTTCGAAGAAGCTTTTTCTGTTGAAATTCCTGAAGATGCTGCTGAAAAAATTTCAACAGTTTCTGATGCTATTCATTATATCGAAAACCAGAAAGAAGACTGAAACATTTTAATTTTGGCGGCGCCAAAATCTTTTGTGGCGCCGCAGTTTTTAGTAAAAATGGATGGACATGAGCTCTTCAATTCCACACAGAAAACGCGTTGTGATTACCGGTATTGGGATGGTAAGTCCCTTGGCTGTAGGTGCCCAAAACACATGGGATTATCTAGTTGCAGGGAAATCAGGTATTGGATCTATAACTCATTTTGATCGGACACTTTATCCCGCACAGGTCGCTGGAGAGGTTCCTGAAGGAGAAACCTCCGAAGGAAAGTTGAATTTGGATGATTGGATTTCACCAAAAGATCAAAAGAAGATGGATCGATTCATTCATCTAGGCTTGGTAGCTGCGACACAGGCTGTTGAAGACTCTGGTTGGAAGCCAACAGAAGAGGAAGATTTGTGCTCTACAGGTGTTCTGATTGGCTCTGGTATAGGTGGGCTTCAAAATATTTATAATGCCTCTCTTTTAATTAATTCTGGGAAGAAGCGAGTTTCTCCATTCTTTATTCCTTCTGCTTTGATTAACCTAATTGCAGGACATCTTTCCATTAAGTATGGTTTTAAGGGGCCTAATCATGCTGTTGTTACTGCATGTGCAACAGGGCTACATGCAATTGGCGATGCTTCCCGTCTTATTCAGCATGGTGACGCCGATGTTATGGTCGCAGGTGGTGCAGAAGCTGCTGTTTGTTCTATTGGTGTGGCTGGATTTAACGCTGCTAAAGCGCTTTCAACGCATTTTAATGATACGCCAACAAAAGCGTCTCGCCCGTGGGATAAAGACCGTGATGGTTTTGTCATGGGAGAAGGTGCTGGTATGGTTGTTCTCGAAGAGTACGAGCATGCAAAACGTCGTGGTGCAAAAATTTATGGTGAGTTAGTCGGTTACGGACTTTCTGGAGATGCTTATCATATCACAGCTCCTCCAGAAGGGCATGATGGTGCTTTCAGAGCCATGAAAGCAACTCTCAAAGATGCGCGGATGAATGCGGATGAAGTAGATTATGTGAACGCCCATGGTACATCTACAATGGCAGATGATCTTGAATTAAGCGCTGTTGAAAGAATTTTTGGCGATCATTGTCGTAATCTTGCGATGTCTTCAACAAAATCTGCAATTGGTCACTTGTTGGGAGCTGCTGGTGCCGTGGAAACGATTTTTTGCCTGCAGGCAATGAATAATAATGTTGCACCTCCAACTTTAAACCTTGATGATCCAAGTTCGGAAACATTAATTGATCGCGTAGCACACACAGCTCAGAATCGAAAGATTGATGTTGCTCTTTCTAATAGCTTTGGATTTGGGGGAACAAATGCTTCTCTAATTCTTAAAAAAGTGTAAGGATCGCTATCAGTTCGTATGGAGTAGGGAAAAAGGCATGGAATTAATTGCTGCCTTTTTTCATTATTTTTGTAGAACTAATAGTTCAGATGCTTAATTTTGTATTTGATAAATTGTATCAATTTGGCATTTTTGTAGGTAAGTTTTTGCACTTAAGATGCTACTTTCAAAAGATAGAGAGTCTTAATCGTTTTTGTTTGATTCTATTTTTTGCGTCTCTCACTTTTTCTCTTTTAACGGTAAAGCTTGTTAGGCATCTTTCATATTTATATGAGGATCCGTTGCCTTGTGTTGGTGGAAATCAACAAATTCCTCAAAACAGTCGCTCCAGATTAGCTATCATTTTGCGTGATGGCAAAATTATACCTCATTCACCAGAATGGGCAGTTTTTTTTAATTTTTTCTCTAAAATTACTTATCAACAGGGAGCTTTGAGAAGTGGTGAATATTATTTTCCTCCCTCTAGTTCTTTTAAAGATATTTTGAAAATTTTAAGATTTTCACCATCTGTCCTTCATTTTTTATCTATCCCAGAAGGCTTAACGGCCATTCAGATTAAAGATGCCTTGAATCATGCTCCAGGTTTGAAAGGAAAAGAAGTTAGTTTTGATGAAGGATATGCTTTTCCTGATACGTATGCTTTTAGTTTAAATTCAAATAGAGACGATCTTTTATCTCGCATGCACACGTCAGCAGAGAGACATTTAGCTAAAGCTTGGGAAGAAAGAGATATTAAAACTTTGAATGGTCTGGTTGATGATCCATTTACCTTGCTTATTCTAGCTTCTCTTATTGAAAAAGAAACATCAATAGATTCAGAAAGGCCTAAGATTGCGCGTGTTTTCCTAAATAGAATATCGAAAAATATGCCTCTTCAAACAGATCCAACTATTTTTTATGCTTTAGCTTTAAAAGGAGAAGATGTCCCAAATAAAAGATTAACATTCGATCATTTAAAAATAGAAAGTCCATACAATACTTACCGTAATAAGGGTCTTCCTCCAGGACCTATTTGCTCACCAGGAATGTCTTCCTTAGAGGCTGCTGCACATCCTGCCGACGGAGATGATTTATATTTTGTCGCAAATGGGAAAGGTGGGCATGTTTTTTCAACAACTTTCGCCCAACATCGTCAAAACATTCAACAATGGCACGAGGCAATCAATAATAAAAAAACAAATGATCAAAAATCTTTATCTAAGGATATTCGTAAGAAATTGCCTTAAAGAATCTGCTTGATTATTATTTGCCCTCATAGAAGATAAAATATCTATAGGATTTAGATTTTTACCGTAGTAAGCCTTATTTGCAGAGTCATCAGATGATATCTTAAGCTGGGACAAAATGTCTTTTTTTGAGGACTTGTCCTTTAAGTTCACAATTAAAAAATCAACATCTTTGGATAAAAATTGCCCTTCATTTTTTATTAAAGTTGAAGAAATTTCTTTCTTTTTCTCAAAAGTAAACTCTTTATCCAAAAAACCTTCTAGAGCTTTTTGAGTCATAATAAAAAATATGAGATGATCCGTTTCCTTGAGATTTAAAACGTCCATATGCCTTTGTGTAATCATGTAGAAGGCAGGGGCAGACCAACTATTTCTGGAATCTCGTGCTAATAAAAGACATTTTCCTTTTAATGTTTTAGCAAAAACAACCGATTTCACTTTCAGCTTTGGACAAAACATAATGCCCCGAGCCAATTTTAATTGTAACAGTAATCCTCGAGGATATTGCATAGAATTTTGAAAAAAAATCTTCCCATCTTTAAGGGCTGTATTTACCAAAAATTCTTCTGGAGAAATTTGTGGAGAAGCTATTGCCAATGACGGCATATAACTCACTCCGAAAAGGAAACTCAGAAATAATTTTTTATTAAAAAATGGACGCATTCTTAATACTTTTTATTTCTCTTTAGCATAAATACTTTCAACGAGCTCCCAGTCCTTTATGGAATCAACATCAATTGCCGCCATGCCATTACTTAAGGGAATAAACTCTAGAGTTGAAGAGGTTATCATTTTAACCCGTTCAAGAAGCGTAATACTATCCAAACGCCGAAAAAGCGCTTTAAAAAGGGTTTTAAGGCCTAAAATTTTAACCATTTTAGCCGGCGATTTTCTTAAGTGATGGATCTTTTGCCATAACTGAATAAGATTTTCAGAAGATTCATTTCTTAAAAAGAACAAATTACAACCAGAAAATTGAATGTCTTTAAGAGGGATATAGGTACGTGACATCTTTAAAGACAGCGCTTCTACTTTCTCTTTAAGAGCAATCCCAAAAGTGACATCTGCAGAGCTTTTTTCTGATAAATTTAGAAATTCTTGAAGCCACTCTGGTTGTAAAAGAGCATGATCTGCTGTCAAAATTAAGCAAGGAAATCCAATTTTTTTTATAGCTTCTTGAATTGTTTCTGGTAGTGTCGGCCGTGATGAAAGGTAGTGTGCTTTTTCTAAATTTAAATCTTTAAAATAAGCTTCATTCTCTGAAGCAATATAAATATTAGAAGCAATATCAGCGTTTAAAATTGCCTGATAAACACGTTTTAGCATTGGTGTGCCGGCAACAGGCAGAAGTGCCTTATGCTGGACATTCCCTGCTTTTGCAAGAACATCATTTTCTCCTAAACGAGAGCCGGCAAGGATTAAAACAGGTAAACGTTTCATTTTTCCTCTTATCTAGTTGCTGGACGAGGATGTGCTGGATCAGGCCTGTCTTTTGGAGGCTTTCCAGTAAGATCCATAACCCAAGGATAACGATACGCTTCATCAATAGAATAGCCCAAATTAAAGACTTTTGCGCTACGTGGACGATCTGTCGCAGAAACATAATATGTTGATAATAATCGATCCCATAGATAATTTGTAATTCCAAAATTACCATTTTCATCATGAAAGTGATGAAGAACATGCAATTTTTTAATATAATTTACCCATTCTGTTTTCGGCTTATAACCAAGATGCTGAATACAATGAAAAAACTCGTAGAAACAAGTAAGATAAAGCCCTGTAGCGACTGCCGCAAAAGCTCCGGGTAGACCACCAATTAAGGCTCCAACTGGAGCGCAAATTCCAAAAATTGATGGTAGAGTATGGAGTGGGGATCCAAATAAAACTTCCATTAGATGCGGATCTTGGTGATGATCCCAGTGAATTCTTTTCCACATTTTTGCTGTAATTTTATGTTGATAAAACCATTTTCCATGCATTATCCATCTATGAATAATGTACCAAATTGTTGGAAATAAGAAAAAAATTAAGGCTATAGGGCCAATAATAGAAATCCAATTTGTATAAAAATGGATCATTAAAAAAACAGAGAAAATAATAAGAGAAAAATACAGCAAAATCGTTGGATAGGTCAGATATCCTAACCAAAGCTGCTTAACATTCATTTTTCCGAGATCAAAACTTCTGCCTTTACGCTTGAATGTTCTATCTTTGAGATGAGATTTAAATTTCTCTATTTTATGATGGAATTCAGCTGCTGGCATTTTATAGATCCTTGAATTTATTGATCTAAAAGTAAAATAAAATCTCTTTCGGACACCCTAAAACAAAAGGGAGATTTTAAAAAGTAAATAATCTTGTTGCTTGCTCATAGAGACTTCCTTTAAAACGACAAGGAAGTCTTGCATATATAAAATTATAGCAAGTGATATTCTCATTAAAGGAATTTCATTTTTTATGAATAACCCTGCTTTTATTTATACGCCAGAGTCGCTAAAGAATGCAAAGGAAGATAATTTTCTTATTTCCCTTGCAAAAACCCTCTTCGATAAAGAGTTGTTTATCCTCTCGAAACCAGGCGTAAATTTAGAGCTCATTTTTAAAAATTTTTATAAAAAAAATGTGAGACATATTATTGTTAGTTCTGGAGATGGTACGCTTTCTCGAATTTTAGGTGCCATAAGTCAGACATACCCAGAAAATGAATTCCCAAAAATCACATTACTACCTTCTGGAAATACAAATTTAATTGCTTTCGATATTGGTTCATTGCGAAGAGATGCGGCGTATCTATTAGATATTGTAAATAAAAATATAACACAGGTATCTGTTTTTCGGCATTCGATCGCTCTTTCTTTCCCAGGAACAAATCGTTCTAAGGTGTTAGGGATGTTTGGCGGAGCTGGTAGCTATGAAAAGGCCATAAATTCGAGTCGAGGAAAAATGGAGGATTTAGCACCACATCGACTAGCTATTTTAGGGATATTGCTAAAAGGATCTTTTCAAGTAATTTTCACGAAAAAAGAGCGGTCAATTTGGTACAGAGGTGTAAGAATGCCGTGGCTGAATAAACCTTATGATGCTTTTTCAAAAGAGATATTTTTTACGCTTGTCACATCACTTCATAAACTTCCATATCACTTATGGCCTTTCTGGAATGATTGTTCTGGGAAAATAGGATTTCATTTTTTAAGAGTCTCTTCTTTTCCTAAATCTTTTCCAAAGGCACTATTAACACTTCTTATCTCCTTGATTACGCGAAATATTTTACCTTGGATTAAAGAAAATCAAGATTATCAAAGTGGTCAAACGTCTGAAGTTTTGGCTGAATTGCATGCTCCATTTATTTTAGATGGTGAATTTTATCCTCCTTCTAAAAGTGGCTTTGTAAAATTAGAGTTAGGCCCCCAATTTGAGTTTCTTGTATAATGACCAACCAGATAGAACTTTATAATAAAGTCGCACTAGAGACAAAAAAGACCATTCCTCTTAGAGTGAATTTATTCGCACAAGAGATTGCAAATAAATGTAAAAAACCACCAATCGGTATTATTTTTTACGGATCACAAATCAGTAAATTAGATCCTGATGGGCTAATGGATTTTTATCTGATTTTAGAATCTTTAAAAGATTTTCAGCAAAATAAATTACTTTTTTTGGGGAATATTTTTCTTCCCCCAAATATTTACTTTATGAAGCATGGGAATAGTCGTGCAAAAGTAGCCTGTATGACATTAGCCCAACTTCAAAAAAGAACACAGGTAAAGAGTTTAGATACCACAATCTGGGCTCGTTTTTCTCAGCCTGTATATTTGGCATGGGTTAGAGATGAACGTTCTGAGCATCTTTTAAATAGTCAGATTTGCAACTCTATATATACGGCTTCCCTTTGGAGCGCTGCACTAGGGAAGACCTGTGGAAAAGTGGATGATTATCTAAGAGATCTTTACACCAATACTTTCAAAACAGAAATTAGGGTAGAAAGTAAAGACCGTATCTCTTCACTAATAGAAAGGAATATCAAACGCTATCAAGAATATTTACCAATAGCTTGGAAAGACTGCTCACTGCCATTCGAGCAAAAAAATGACGTTTTCTATCCTCGAATAGATTCTCAAAGAAATTTATTTCTTAGAAGATGGCGTATCATAAGACTTTGGGGGAAAATCCAAAATGCCTTACGTTTATTAAAAGCTGGGATGAGTTTTAATGGCGGAGCAGATTATATTCGTTGGAAAGTAAGGCGTCACACAGGAATCTCAATAAAGCTCTCTGCTTATGAAAGAAAATACCCAATAATAGAACTTATTATAACCGTTCTAAAAATAGTATTTTCTCTCATTTTTAAAAGGAGTTTTTGATATCTCTTAGATATCAAAAACTTCCATTTCTTCTTTTACCTCTTTAAAGATGGTAAGCGCTTGATCAATCTCTTCCGCTGTATGCGGAGCGGTCACCGACATACGTAGCAGACCATTATTATCCGGTGTTGCTGGTGGAAGAGATAAATTCACATATACACCCTTTTTGAGAAGTTTTTCCCAAAAAAGCATAGCTCTAGGTGTTTCACCAACAGGCACACCAATAATCGCAGATATGTTTTCATTAGGAGAAAAACCAATAGCTCTAAGACCAGCATTCAAGCGTTTTGCATTTTTTTGAATGTTTTCTCTCCATTCAGGATGCGCTTGTATCTCTTTTAGATTCGCTAAAGTTGCTCCGATAATTTCAGGAGATGGGGAAACCGTAAACATATAAGGGCGAGACGTTACTCTTATAAGTTCAATTTCTTCTCTATTACTTATGCAGAAACCTCCCATGGTGCCAATGGCTTTAGAAAAAGTTCCAACAATGAAATCCACATCATCTAAAACACCTTGAAGCTCTGCAACACCAAGCCCTTGCGATCCATAAACACCAAAAGAATGAGCTTCATCTACTAGAAGAGCCGCACCATATTCTTTTTTAATTCTAACAAATTCTTTTAAAGGAGCCATATTTCCTGTCATGGAATAGACACCTTCAACAATGATAAGAATACTCCCTTGATGGTCTTTTAAGAGCTTTAAACGACGTTCTAAATCTTCTGGTTTATTGTGACGAAAACGAAGCACTTGCGCGCCAGAGAGGCGAGCTCCATCATAAATGCTGGCGTGACTATCTGCGTCAAGAAGGATAATGTCATTTTTATCTGCCAGACCAGAAATAACTCCAAGATTGGCAAGATATCCTCCAGAAAATACAACAGCGTGTTTTTTCCCAAAAGCTTCGGCAAATGTCTTTTCAAGATTCTGATGTAAAGACAAAGTTCCATTCGCTATACGAGAGCCTGTTGTCCCAACACCATGTTTCTTAATAACTTCAATTGCTGCATTTTTAGCCGCTGTAGAGTGACTCAATCCCAAATAGTTATTTGTACCAAACAAAAGGGTCTCTTTTCCCTTGATAATAGCACGTGTTGGAGAAATAGCTTCTTCAATAACAACATTAAAAGGATTTTGCCGGTTATTACTAAGGAGTAAACGTGCTTCAGCTGCAAGCGGAGCATATTTGGCAAAAATATCTTTCATTCTTTGTCCGCCTGAAGCTTGAGAAGGCATTCAGCTAAATCGTTAATCGTTCTAACGTCAGCTAAGTAATCAAGAGGAAGAGAAACATTTAATTCATCTTCGAGTTCCATAACAAAATTCATTACAGCAAGACTATCAAAAGCTAAATCTTCAACAATTCGACTTTCTCCAGTAATGTCACGTGGAACTTTTGGGTTCTGAAGTAACTTCTGGATAATGAGTTCTGACATTTGACTCATAGTTTCGTACATAATCTCTAGTGCCTTTTGTTATATCGCTGAATAAAAATCCAACTATTCAAATAGATAAAATCTGTTGTTAAAAACAAGTGAATCTAGTTGTCTTCAGAAATATCGGAAACTTTTTTAGAAACCAATAAAGCTTTTGCTTTCGCTCGACTTAACTTTCCAGAGGATGTCTGCGGAAGGGTTCTCGGAGGAACCAAAACCACTTTCGCATCCACACCATGCAATCGACGAAAGAGGGCAATAATCTCAGAGCGTAAGTTTTCTTGAGCTTCCTTTTCTTGAAGACGACAATGAACCATTGCGGTAACAATATCCTCTCCAGAATCAGTTGTCACAGAAAACACAGCAACATCCCGAGATCTTACCCCTGAAATCGCATGCTCAACACTCCATTCAAGATCTTGTGGCCATACATTTCGACCATTCGTAATAATAAGATCCTTTGCTCTTCCTGTAATAACAATCTGCCCATTCAGAAAATAACCAAGATCCCCTGTATCCAGCCAGCCATTTTTGTCAAATACAGCTTTACTTTCTTCTGGACGATTAAAATAACCGCGCATCACACTTAGGCCACGTGCAAAAATTCGCCCAACGGAACGCTCGGGTAACACCCGACCATCTTCTCTCCGAACCTGCAGCTCATGCTTAGGAAGTGGGTAACCACACAGAACAAATTCACGACTACGCGCACATCCTTCAGAGCTTACAGGCTTAGCAATATTATTATTTTCCAACTCATTCAGATCAATAATATCGGTCTGCATCCCACGGCCTAGAGGGGCAAAAGTAAGAGCCAATGTCGTTTCAGCCATTCCATAGCTAGGGACAAGCGCCCCCTTGTCAAAGCCACACTCAGAAAAGGTCTCCGCAAAAGCCCTCAAAACCTCTGGACGAACCATGTCTCCGCCAATACCAGCGACGCGCCAGCTTGACAAATCCAGCTCTTCGCGAACACCACGTCTTGCGCAAAGATCAAATCCGAAAGAAGGACTGTAAGAAATCGTAGAGCGATTTTCCGAAATCAACTTCAACCAAATATGCGGCCGACGCGCAAACTCTCGTGTCGGTAAAAAATCCACAGAAATCTGTGAACAAATAGGGGTTAGAAAGAACCCAACCAACCCCATATCATGATACAAAGGAAGCCATGAAATGGCACGATCTCCAGTAATTCCCTCAAGACCATAGCAAGAAATTGCATGCGTATTTGCAAGCGCAGATTTCTGCGTAATTGAGGCCCCCATAGGAAAGCGCGTACTTCCAGAGGAAAATTGAATATAAGAAAGATCTTCAGAGGAAACTTTTGGTAAATCAATATCTTCAGACGGAGAATTCTCAAAAAGTTTATCAGGAGAACCACCAAACCGAAGATCTAAACCTTCAAGTATTTCACCTTCCCAACTACCTATAATATCAGGAATGACGACCGCCTTTGCCTCACAACTGGAAATCATCCCTCTAGTTGTCAAAATATAACTCTCTCTGCCACCAAAAGCGACTGGTAAAGGCAGAGGAACAGGAACAATACCTGCATATTGGCAGGCAAAAAAGATACGCGCAAAATTGCCGTCATTTTCTGCAACTAGCGCAAGGCGATCACCACGCTTCATCCCAATAGAAATTAGAATTTTTGCAATCCTTAAAGCCTCTTCACGTAATTGTGAATATGGCAAAGATTCAATCAGTTCACCGCGCCCAGAGTAAAAATTAAAACCAGTTCTTCCTTGAGCAGCATAATCTAAAGCATCTGGAAGGGTAGCAAACTCTCCATAAAGAGGAGGAAGACCTGAAACGGTAGGTGTTAATGTAATAGGATTCATAAGGGGGCTAGTTTCTTCAGGCAAGCGTTGACGAGGCTCCAAGAAGCCCCCTTAAGCAAATAAGGGGGTATGGTGAAAAATATTTTGAAAAAGCATCATTATTCGAGAAGCATTCCTAACATAATAATGTTAGAATAACAACATAGTTCACTCCTAAATACTACGTTCGAGCACAATCACAAAACAAATTCGCTTTTATTCTATAATCATTGGGAAAAAAGCTCGGAACGCTTTCGATACCTTAGGTGTAAAAGTCCTTTTAGAAACATAATTGATATTATAAAGTAGGAATAAAGAAAAGTTTTTAGCTAGAGACAATTTAAAAATGAGAAACCCCTGTTTAAAAGGATATGCGTTGGGGAATGCTGTTGCCATTATTTCTCTAAAACAAATTAGAGATAACTTTAATTACCTTAAAAAAATAGCCTCTCCGTCAATCTGTATGCCTGTATTAAAAGCAAACGCTTATGGGATAGGGGCATTAAAAGTTTTATCTGCTTTGGTCGATGAGATAGAGGGCTGTTTTGTTGCAACACCTTCAGAAGCGTACTCCTTAAGAGAGTATATTGCACTTCAAGCGCATAAAAAAATTAAAATTTTTGTACTGCATGGATTTCTCCCTGGTGAGGCTGAAAAGCTTGCAGATCTTGAGTTAATCCCCGTCATAAATACAGAATGCCAAGCGCAGGAATGGCGATCTGTCGGTAAGGGAAGACCGTGTGCTATTCATATAGATTCTGGTATGAGCCGACTAGGCATCTCTTTCAAAGAGATAGAGAATCCAGTTTTTAAAAAAATAAATCCAATTCTTATAATGAGTCATTTAGCCTGTGCGGATCAAAAATTTCATCCTAAAAATCAAGAACAGCTCAAATATTTTAGTGCGCTTTCAAATACATTTTTCCCAAATATCGCCAAGTCTATAGCCGCATCAGATGGTATTTTTCTCGGGAAAGAATTTTTGATGGATGTTGTTAGGCCTGGTATTTCTCTCTATGCAAATATTAGCCAAGACAATGTAAATCCCTTTCTAAAAGATGCTATTTCTATAAAAGCTCCCGTTTTCCAAATTTCTGAATATGATTCAGGGAAAGCCTTTGGATACTCAAGCTCCTGGGTTGCAAATCGGAAGACTATGAGCGCAACTGTTGGTATAGGCTACGCAGATTGTTGTTTATCATCTCGATATCGTAACCATGATATTTTTTTACAAAAGCATAAAGATTCGTTTCCAATAATTGGAAAGACGTCCATGGATTCTATAATCATTGATATTACGGATGCTAAACATTCAGTTAGGATTGGTGACTTTGTAGAATTACTTGGAGAAGATCAAGATATTTTAACATTAGCCAAAAGATGTGAAATAACGCCACATGAAGTTCTAACATCTCTTGGAAGTAGAATTTCAAGAGAATATCTCTCCTGACTTGGCATAATATATATTATGCGATTTTCAAATAAATTTAAAGTAGTATTTTAATGACAGAACTCATACCAGAAGATCCTTCCCCTATAGCGACAACTGATCAACTTTCATCTCATCTTCAAAAAGCTTTATGGGGACAGCCCTTTGGTCTTTGGATTGCCAGTCTAACAGAATTTTGGATAGCTGCAGCGACATACGGCATGCAATCTATTCTTATTCTTTATATTCAGGAAGTCTTTTTAGATCCCAACACCATTGGAAGTGTTTATGGTGGGAATTTTTTGCTTTGGCTAAGTAATGCTTTATATCATCCACCAAGTTTAATTGGTGTCGGGATGTCTGGTGCTATTATGGCGCTTTATCTCGCTATAATTTATGCGATGCCTCTATTAGGTGCATTTCTTGCAGACTATTTGCTTGGTCGAAACTTAACAATAATTCTTGGTATTGCACTTTCATCTCTTGGCTTAGCGCTATTGGCAATACCATCTTTGTTTGTAGTGTCCATTCTGATCTTTTTAGTTGGTGTTGGTTTTGTTGGTAGTCTTAAAGCTCAAGTTGGTTCTTTATATTCTGAAACAGATCGCCGACGTTCGGATGCCTATCAAATTTATTCGATTGGTATTCAAGTGGCCGTTATGTTCTATCCGCTCATTACAGGAAGGATTGCACTAACGAGTTGGAAATGTGCCTTTATTTTATGCGCTGCCAGTATGCTTCTTGCATGCATTACCTATGTAAAGGGACAAAAATATTTCCCTCCATCTCCCCCAATTTCTTGGACAAAACTTTCTAAGAACAGCAAAGTAAAAATGACGGTGCTTGAAAAGAAGCATATTACTTTAATTCTTTTCATCACGCTTTTATTTGCCGTTTGCTCCTTACCAAATATGGAGTTAAATGATGGTTATTTAATATGGGCTAAAGAAGCTTACGCGCCCATACAAATTTTTTGGTATAAATTTCAAGTTAGCGATCTCTATTCTTTAGATGGCTTTATTTCAACAGTTACTGCTGTAATTGTATTGTGGTTCTGGCAATTTTACGACAAACATAATAAGCCTGTTGGTGATATGGGAAAAATTCTTATTGGTACTTTTATTGCTTGTTTAGGCCCTCTTATTCTGGCTTATGCAAGTTTTAAATATCCTAATCCACATCAAGTAAGTTTGTGGTGGGGCGTTCTCTTTCATACAATTAATGATTTTGGTTTTGCTATGAGTACAATGATAGGACTTTCATTAGTCTCGAGGTTAGCGCCTGCCAAAATTACAACAATTATGATTTCTGTTTTTTGGTTACATATTTGCTTATGCAATATTCTTGTTGGAAAACTTGCTAGTTTGATTGAGACTATAGATGCTTCAACCTTCTGGTTACTCCATAGTGGCTTTTCATTTATAGGGCTTTTAGGATTAATTTTTATAGCAATTTACTGCAAAAACTTATTACCCCAAGAAAAAAACCTTTAAAAAATGGGCTCTTTATCGTTTAAAATAAAGAGCCCTCAATTAACTCAACTCTTCTCTATCTTTATTAGCCCTCTCAAGACGCACCTTCACTTGTGGGTTTTCTTCAAGAAACTTTTTGAATTTACGCGAGGAAATAACCAAAAGATGTGAGTATTTTATAATTCTCACGGCCGCTAAACACTTACGTTTATCGATAAAGCAGTCTGCGCCAATAATATCACCTGGCTCTAATTTTCGATCTATACCAGCTTGATGATATTCAGCAACACCAGAAAGAATTGGAAAGACACTTCTTACCTTCTGATCCCTTGTCAAGAGAACTGTTCCTGGAGAAACAAATTGAATTGATGCTTCTTTTCCAAGCTTTTCAAGAGTCTTTGCTGAAACACCTGAAAAAATTGGGAATTGAGCTAAGCGTTCAGCGATACCATCTCTTAGGTCAAATCCTCCTATAGCCTGTTTTTCTAGACGCTGATGGTTTGCATCTATCGAACGATTTAATTCGCGATGGAGCTCCGGAGAAATCAAATTCTCATTTGCAAGTGTAGCGTATTCCTCACTTTCAAAATATAGGGAAATTTGTCTTAGAATGCGCCCTTCTAACATTTCAGCATACCCAGGATAATGGCGTCTTAGCGTTTTTAAAGCATCATCAATTGATTTTGCCTGTCCAATAAGAATTTCTGTAACAATATCAGTGATATGAATCCCAAGAGCTGTTTTCATACGCTCTTCAACAAATTTTAAAAGTGATGTTGAAACTAAATGCGCAATCAATAACATTTCGAACAGATCACGCATGCAATTCATTAAAGGACGATCAATTCTAAAATGACGATGTAAAAATTGTGCAAATTTCAGACGAAATGTTGGCTTTAAACGTTTCCGTCTAGCAAGAATATATCCTAAACGTCCATCTAACTTGGAACCATCAATCATAGCTTCTACTGAACGGAGCAAGTCTTGAATTACTGGTCCTCTTGTTAAACCTGGAATTTTAAAAAAATCTAATAAAATTGTTTTTTCTTGGCTTGCGATTGTCATCAAGGCAACAGTGACTTGATCACGATTATCTAACGCTGTCTTGAAGTTATTGTTTTCATTTATTTTTTTCTGGCGTCTTTCTAATTGTTTAACAATATTTCTTCTAACATTCTCGTAAAAACCATGTTCGATAGCAGTTTTCTCAACGCGTTTAACAACAATTCCAATACCGATCGAAATAGCTTGTTTTCGCATAGCCGCATCAATCGGTGAGAGTTGGTTCAATCCAAGCTTTACGACAAGAAAACGTAAAGTTGTTCCATTCAATAAAAGTGTAACAAGGACAAATCCCGTCGCAACAATGCCAATAAAACGAGCTATATGCTCAGATAAGTCCCTATTTTCAACCACAGCTAGCGCTAAAGCTAATGTAATTGCACCTCGAAGCCCTCCCCATGCCATTGTTAGCTGAAAACGAAAAGGAACTGCTGGCGCGATACGAGAAAGGGCAAGAATAGGAAATAATCCGAAAATAACGATAGACCTAGCAATGAGACCAGCAATGCTGGCAACAAGAATCAATGCCCAGTCCCATTTTGTCATTCCCATCATTAGCCTTGGAACAAACATAGAGGCTAAAAGGAAAATGAGCGAACCCGCCCAAAAAGCAAGTTGTCCCCACAACTCTTCTAAAAACTTCCAAACTTTTGGACGAAATGTGGAAGGGCCATAAGCAGACATAATTAAGCCAGAAGCGACACTTCCCACAACACCAGAAAAACCCAGCATATTTTCACAAACAATATATGAAATATATGGCAAAGCTAATGTTAAACTTGCCTCTGCCGCTGGAAAAGTTCCAAGACGGCCGACAAAGCCTAAAATAGCTAGTCCGAGCGCAGCGCCAACAACCGTTGCGCCAATAAATTCTTTTAAAAAATCAAAAACAGCTTCATTAAAATGAATTTCTTGGTGTGCCACCAGAGACGCAATTAAAATAGAAAAAATGGCAATGGCCGCCGCATCATTAAATAGAGCTTCTCCCTCAACTAATCGCCCTAAACGGGATGCGGCGCCAACTTCTCTAAAAATGCCGGCCACAGCAGAAGGATCTGTCGTCGCAACAATACTTCCAAGAAGGAAGCAAATAACAAGACTTTCACCTGCAAAAGGATAAATTGCCAATCCAATTGTCAAAGTTGATACTGCTACGGCCACTACAGCCAAAAGTAAAACGGTTGCAGTCTCATGTGCTAAACTTCTTACGTCAATTGCCATGGCTCCCTGAAAAACAAGAACTGGCAAAAAGATGAGAAGAAAGCCCTCACTATTAATTGGAAAATTAATCAGCATCTCAGCTGGTGTTTCTAGAAGCTCAAATCCAAGAGAATTTATGATAGCTAAAGAAGCGCTGCCTAAAGCGATTCCCAAAATAGCCAGAAGAACGGTTTCAGAAATTTCTAATTTTTTAGCGACCGGCTGAACAAAAGAAATAACAATCAGTAAGAAGGCTAGCGTTAAAAGAATTGGCGCCAATTCTATATCCATTATCGCCCCCTAACGGTAATACGACTGATCCAATGAGAACGAATAGGATCAAATCTACTTGTGTCCATTCTAACTATTCTACGGTTACAGATTTTGCTAAATTTCGAGGCTGATCTACATCTGTTCCTTTTAATAAAGCCGTTTTGTAACTTAGCATGTGCAGAGGAATCGTATAAAGTAGCGGAACAACAAATGCATCTGACGCTGGAAGAACACCGACGATATCACTCACGGCCGATACTTTTTCTTTACCTAATTCATCCGTAAAGACAAGTAATTTTCCCCCTCTTGCCTTTACTTCTTGGAGATTTGAAAGCGTTTTTTCAAACAAAATTCCAGATGGTGCCAAGGCAACTACAGGCATTTTTGAGTCAATCAAACTAATTGGTCCATGTTTTAATTCTCCTGCAGGATAGGCTTCGGCATGAATGTAAGTAATTTCTTTGAGCTTTAGAGCTCCCTCTTCTGCAATTGGCATGCAAATATTACGCCCTAAAAATAGAACATCTTGGGCTTGAGAAATAATTTTAGCCATCTTCTCAATACTCGAAACAAGTTGTGATAAAATCTGCATCACTTGAGCGGGGACTTGAGCAAGAGCTTCGTGTAAATGGTTTGCTTTTTCTTGGCTAATACTGCCTCGTTCTAATGCAAGTTTAATCGCTAAATTCGCCAAGACGGTTAGTTGAGCTGTAAAAGCCTTAGTTGATGCAACTGAAATTTCAGGTCCGCCCTGAGTTAAAACGGTATGCTGGCTCTCTCTTTCCATCGTAGAGTAACGAGAATTAAGAACACCAAGAGTTGGATACCCCAAACTTTTTAAGTGTCTCAAAGCAGCGAGAGTGTCTGCAGTCTCCCCTGATTGGGAAATTAGAATAGCAAGATCTTCTGAAGAAGATTTACAGATATTTCTATATCTTAACTCAGATGCAACATCAATTTCAGTTGGAAGATTTGCTATCTCTTCTAGCCAATATTTTCCGACAAGGCCTGCATAATAAGCAGATCCACATGCTGAAATAATTAAACGTTTGAGATCCTTAGGTTTAACATGAAAATCCTTCAACACAGATGTTTTATGAAAAAGTTCATCTGTTCGTGCAATAGCGGAAGCATGTTCATAGATCTCTTTTTCCATGTAATGCTTATAACCGGCTTTTCCTGTCTGAAGATCTGTTTGCTTATTTTTTACGATTTTTCTAAGAGATTGCTCATTGTTTTTATCAAAAATCGTTATCTTTTTTTTCTCTAAAAGAACGACATCACCATCTTCGAGATAAGAAAGATCCTCCGCAATCCCGACAAGAGCCAAACTGTCAGACCCCAGAGAGACAACGCCATTATTTGATTTACCAACCACTAATGGCGCCCCATGCCGTGCTCCAATGATCATGTCTGGATAATTGTCAAAAATAATCGAAAGAGCATAAGCACCTTCGAGTTCTTTTAGCGCACTTTGTACCGCTTCTAATGGCTTAAGACCACTTTTAACAAGAGAATCAATAAGATGGGCAATGACCTCGGTATCAGTATCGGTGTGAAACTCTCTCCCTTTTGATTGAAGAGACTTTCTAAGTTTCTGAAAGTTCTCAATGATACCATTATGCACAACAGCGACTTCACCGACGTGATGAGGATGCGCATTCTTGCAAACGGGAGCGCCATGCGTCGCCCATCTTGTATGCCCAATGCCAGTACTGCCTGAAAGTTCTGTTTTTTTAAGCTTTTCCTCTAATATTTTTAATTTTCCAGCTGCTTTACATACCTGAATTTTTTTTTCGGAGTTAATAACTGCCACACCAGCAGAATCATAACCTCTATATTCGAGACGTCTTAAGCCTTCGATCAGATCAGGAACAACATTGCCGTTTCCTATAATAGCACAGATTCCACACATATTACTGTTCTTTACTTTCGTTTGTTTTTGCAGTTTTGGTAAACTTTTGCCACCATCTTTGAGCTGCTTTTTTGTTATTTACTTGACGAGCGCGCCCAAAAGCTAAAGTTTCATCAGGAACGAGTTCAGTAATGGTTGATCCAGCTGCCACAACGGACTTATTTCCAATTTGTACTGGTGCAACAAGAGCTGAATTCGAGCCTATAAAGGCATTCTCGCCAATATAGGTTTTAAATTTATTCTTACCGTCAAAATTACAGCTTACTGTCCCAGCACCAATATTGGTTGCCTCACCAACTTCACTATCTCCTAAATAAGAAAGATGCCCAACTTTCACACCTTTTTTCAATTGTGCATTTTTCAGCTCAACAAAATTTCCTATATGGACATCCTCAGTACAATGAACGCCTCCTCTTAAACGAGAAAATGGACCAACTGAAGAATCAAGACCAATATGGGCATTTTCTATATAGCTAAAAGCTTTAATTCGAACGCCATCTCCTAGTATAACAGACTTTCCGATATAAACATTCGGCTCTAAAATCACGTCTGTTCCAAAAGAAGTGTCAGCAGAAAGCCATACGGTGTCAGGATCTTGAAGCGTTACACCCTGTGACATTGCTGCAATCCGAAGTTCCTTTTGAATAATCTTTTCTGCGACGGCTAAATCTTTACGATCATTAATTCCCATGAGTTCTTCTTCGTCTCCAAGGACATAGACAACCTCCCCTTGAAGAGCGGCCATAGAGATAAGATCCGTTAAATAGAACTCTCCTGCCTCTTGATGAAAAGGCAACAAACTCAACCACTTTCGTAAGTCCTTTCCGATCCCTGAGATAACACCTGCATTACAAAGTGTTGCCTGTTTTTCTTCTACTGTTGCTTCGGAAAACTCAATAATTTTAATGACATGCCCAGAATCATTCAAAATAACTCTTCCATACTGCTTTGGATCTTTCAAATCCATTGTCAGCAAAGAAAGAGAAGCCTTTTTCTTTGAACGTTCCTGCAAAAGATTTTTCATTGTTCCTGCAGTTAAAAGAGGATTATCTGCATATAAAAATGCAACCTCATCTTCATCATCCCAACACGAGGTAGATACCTTTGCGGCATCTCCTGTCCCTTTAGGAATGGCCTGAATAACAATATCTGCCTCTGGCAAAAGATTAGAAACATCCTCCATACCGGGAGCAAGTATGAGAACCAAACGGTCAAAAACCTCTAAGGCTTGGTCTCTTAATCTGGAGATCATTGGTTGTCCAGCTAAAGGCTGCATTGCTTTTGGATATTTGGATTTCATCCGTGATCCACGCCCTGCAGCAAGAATTACACCAACTTTAGCCACACCAACTCCTCCTCAAATTAAATATCTAAATTGGATACTTTTAAGGCGTTATCCATAATGAACTCTCGACGAGGATCAACGATATCCCCCATCAAAGTAGAAAAGACTTGAGATGCCTCTTCCATATCATCAATTTTAACGCGCAACAGGGTTCTTGTCTCGGGATTTAATGTTGTTTCCCATAGCTGTTCATCATTCATTTCTCCAAGACCTTTGAAACGATTAATTGTAAGTCCTTTTTTCCCTTGCGCCAAAAGCACATTTAGTAGAGAAGCTGGACCAAAAATATTGGTCTCTAACTTTTCTTGCTTTAAGATCAATGGTGCAGAAAAGAGATCCTTGATACGATTATGATTCGCTGAAATACGACGCGCCTCGGGCGTCGCAAGAACATTTTGCTCTATAATCCACTTTTCATTCGTTCCTCGGTAAGAATAATTACACACAAGACCAAACTCTGTAACCGCTGAACTCCACCCTTCTCCTAACGAGGAAAGACGTTTTTTAAACGGTTCTAAATGAGCCTCTCGGACAGAAGAATCCTGAGACAAAATACCGGAAATCGCAGCCGCTTCCAAAAGATCTACCGGCGTATTCGTTATTAAAGATAAAGATTTAAAATCTTCAGATATTTTTAAAAATTGTTCTGCTAATTCTAAGAGCGTATCATCAGACCATTCTGTTCCATTCTCTGAAACTAGGGTGATTCCACGAACAGCACGATCCAAGAGATATTTATCAAGAGCCGTTTCATCTTTTAAGTATTTTTCTTCCTGACCTCTTTTCGCTCTATACAGAGGCGGTTGAGCGACATAAAGATAACCTTCCTCAATCAATTCTGGCATCTGTCTAAAGAAGAAAGTTAATAATAAAGTTCTAATATGTGAACCATCCACGTCAGCATCTGTCATAATAACGACTTTATGATAACGTAGCTTATCCATATTTAATCCATTGGAATCAATCTGAGATTGCCCAATTCCAGCGCCGAGAGCCGTAATCAGTGTCCCAATCTCAGCCGACCCCAGCATTCGATCAAAACGGGCGCGTTCTACATTCAGTATCTTACCTCTTAATGGCAAAATAGCCTGTGTACGTCTGTCTCGACCCTGCTTTGCGGTTCCTCCAGCCGAATCTCCCTCAACCAAAAATATTTCAGCCTGAGAAGCATCTCTTTCCTGACAATCTGCCAATTTCCCTGGAAGAGAAGAAACATCCAAAACGCCTTTTCTTCGCGTCAACTCTCTCGCTTTTCTCGCAGCCTCACGCCCTCTGGCAGCAGCAGTTGCCTTTTCAACAATAACTTTAGCTTCCTTTGGATGCGTCTCTAGCCAATGTGATAAATGATCGGCAACAACAGAATGTACAGGCTGTTGAACTTCAGAGGAGACCAGCTTCTCTTTTGTTTGAGATGAAAATTTTGGATCAGGCACTTTAACTGACAAAACACCAGTCAGCCCCTCCCTCATATCTTCAGCTGTTAATCCCAAAGTATCTTTTTTAGAAAGGGATTCTGCATACTTTCCTAGAGATCTGGTTAAAGCCTGCCTAAATCCAGCTAAATGCGTCCCACCATCTTTTTGAGGGATATTATTTGTGAAACAAAGCATCGTTTCATGATATGTCTCATTCCAACTCAGAGCGAATTCGACACGAATACCACTCTCGTCATGATTCAATTCACCTGAAATTGCTGGGGAAATGATTTGCTTGCGTGAACTATTCAGCCAATCAACAAAAGCACTTAAACCACCTGCATATAAAAAATCCCAATGAGCCTCTTGCCCAGGACGACAATCCTGTAAAATAATCTCTAGGCCAGAGTTTAAAAAGGCTAACTCTCTCAAACGTTTTTCTAAAATTTTAATATCAAATTCAACAAAAGAAAAAATTTCAGCACTCGGCCAAAATGTAATTTTTGTTCCATTTTCCTCTCTCGAAGAACCTACCTCTTCGAGAGGCGCTTGCCGCTCACTATCCCGAAATGAAATCTTAAACTCTTTTGCATTTCTCCAAACTCGAACATCCATTCGTTCTGAAAGTGCGTTAACAACAGCCGCACCAACTCCGTGTAACCCACCAGAAACTTTGTAAGAATTATGATTGAATTTTCCCCCAGCATGAAGTTTTGTCAGGACAAGCTCAACTGCGCTAATGCCTTCTTCCGGATGGATATCCGTCGGGATTCCACGTCCATTATCTCTTACTGTAATTGAGCCATCTGGATTTACTTTAACATGACATTTCGAAGCAAAACCTGCCTGAGCCTCATCAATTGCATTATCAATAATCTCAAAAGCCATATGATGAAGCCCAGAACCGTCATCTGTATCTCCAATATACATTCCTGGACGCTTTCTGACGGCATCCAAGCCTTTCAAAACGGAGATAGAAGCTGCATCGTAATCGGTCTCTCCAACAATTGGAGTATGAGACATGTCATTCATAAAGCTAAATAGCCTAAAAGTAATAATCGAGAAAAAATAGACGTATTGTTATTCTTCTTTCATTATAAAGAAAGCTTTAAGTCTGAGCCAGTAAAAAGCATCATTTAAAAGAGATTTCTCCAGAATTTATACTTAAAAAATCGGCACTTTCCTTTAACTCAGAAAAATCAATATGATCTGTTCCAGTTAAAAAAGTAGGAAGATTTAAATCTTGAATATTTTTCAAAAAAATATTTTTATTTCGTGTATCTAAATGTACGAGAGGCTCATCCAGCAAAAGCGTTGGAATCATTCCTGTGCGTCTTTTAAGATTTTCTGCTTGAGCTAGAATTAAAGTTAGGAGAATCATTTTCTGCTCTCCGCTACTGCACATGTCAGCACTTTGAGCCTTGTTGCCGTAAAAAACAATAAAATCTGTTTTATGAGCTCCCCAAGAAGTTTTTTTTAACTCTTGGTCTCTTTGT
This sequence comes from Acetobacteraceae bacterium, assembly GCA_004843345.1. Taxonomy (NCBI): domain Bacteria; kingdom Pseudomonadati; phylum Pseudomonadota; class Alphaproteobacteria; order Acetobacterales; family Acetobacteraceae; species Acetobacteraceae bacterium. The sequence goes on along the minus strand of CP039460.1, from coordinate 3,453 downwards.
CGAGATAAAGATAATTTCTCACGCAGCATATCCTCCACCTCTAAGGCTGAATAATTTTCTAATTGTTCAGCTACCCAACAATTCACTCCCAAGTTAAGGAGAGGCATATTTGTAAAAATATTCAAATAAATTTTAATGCGCTCAAGAAAATTTTTACGAATAGCCGAAATAGAAACAGTATGTCGCGCAATAGAATCTTCAACCCCCTCGAGCCATGCTAGCTCAGACGGAGTTTCTGCTAAAATTTTATTACGGGAAGTTAACATTCTCTCAAGAGACAATAATTCTCGGGAGTAAGTCCTTTGTTCTGCGAGAATTAATGAATCTAAAAATTTACGCCTAGCCGAGGCGCCAGAGGAGAACAACCGTTCCATATGTGGCGTTGTCCACAAACATGTAAAAAAAAGACTAGCTTTTTCACTGGAGTTTAATGGCTCTCCATCTAAAAAAAACACTCGATGCGTTTTACCAGAAGGAATTCCTGTAGAGAGTGTATAGGGCTCTCCGGCAAAAGAAAGATTTGCCCAAACGGACCAACCCTCATTATTTCTAACATTTATTCCAGACGCTGAAAGAAACCTTAACCCTCGTCCTGGCGATAGAAAACTAATAGCCTCTAAAAAATTAGTTTTTCCGGCGCCATTTGGACCAGATAAAACAACTATAGGAGACTCTAAATCTACCTCCATACGAGGATAGTTTCTAAAATTTTCAAAACGAAGAGAGTGAATATTCAATAAGTATCAAACTCTTAGAGGCATCAAAACAAACAATGAATTCTCAATATCAGGATCCCTAATAAGTGCTGGAGAAGCGTTGTCTGCTAAAGAGAATTCCAATGAACCATCAATCTGTTCAGCAACATCTGTTAGATAACGTGCTTGAAAGCCAATTTCCATATCTTCCCCTTTGTAGGAAATGCCATCTCCAATCAATTCCTCACGTGAATCTCCTCGATCAGGACTCAAAGCAGAAAGCATTACTTTATCTTCGGAAAGAACAAATTTGACAGGTCGAGATCTTTCTTGACTTAATGCAGAAACAAGAGCAACTCCCGTTGTTAATTTCACCTTATCAACACATAGCAAGCGCGTGTTTCCCTTTGGGATAACACGCTCATAAGGGGGGAAAGAACCATCAATTAATTTAGAGCCTAAAACAGCATTATCCACGAGAAATTCAATACGACTGTCAGAAACACCAACTTTTACAACATCTTCCGAATTGCCTAAAAGCTTTCTGAGTTCATTAACCGTTTTTCTAGGGACGATAATACCCTCCATTTTTTCAGCCCCTTTTGGCAAAGGGATCTCGGTCAATGCTAAACGATGTCCATCTGTTGCAACTGCTCTTAATTTTCCATTCAAAGGATGTAGATAGATACCATTCAAGTAATAACGTGTTTCTTCGGTAGACATTGCAAAACGAGTCCTGTCTAACAAAACACGTAAATCTTTACCTAATATCTCGAAATAGTGAGGAAACTTATCTGTATGTATCGAAGGAAAATCTTCAGCAGACAAAGAATTTAAAGTTGCTTCGTAACTCCCAGCACAAATTTTTAGCGGGCCATCTTCCCGAGCTTGCATAAATTCAACAGAATCAACAGGAAGCTTTCTAATAATCTCAAATAATGTAGCGGCAGGAACCGTAACCTTACCCTCTCCCTCGCCAGTAGCTGGAACGGATTCTAACATCTCAATTTCCATATCCGTAGCAGCGAGAGAAAGCTTATTATCCTTATAATCAAGCAAGACATTCGCTAGGATAGGAATAGTATTCCGCTTTTCTGCAACACCTTGTATGTGAGACAAAGCTTTTTGTAATGGATCACACTGAACGGAAAACTTCATAGGAAAATCCCTGAAAAAATTATTATTAGTAATGAGTAACAAATAATCTCTTATCATTAAAGAGATAAAGGTTTTAAATCTTAGAAGGTCCCGACTTTAACATTTTCTGTACTTGCTCGACTTTTTCTGCAAAATCAGGATCTTTTTCCATCTCTTGCTCTATCCGAGTGATTGCATGCATAACGGTCGTATGATCTCTTTCAAATTTCTTGCCAATTTCTGGCAAGCTATGACGCGTTAATATTTTAGATAAATACATTGCAACCTGCCTAGGACGTGCAATTTTATTAGATCTCTGCTTCCCGTTCATTTGGGCAAGACGAACATTCCACTCATCACAGACTATCTTCTTAATCTCGTCAACACCAATAATTCTTTCATGAGCCCGCAACATATCCTTTAAAATATCTTGTGCTGCTTCCAATGTTATTGGACGATTCATCAAAGTGGCATGTGCCATAAGACGGTTAAACGCCCCTTCAAGCTCTCTTACATTTGTTGTAATTGTGTGTGCAAGGAATTCCAAAACTTTTTCTGAAAAAACAATCTCTGCTTCTTCCTCCTTTGCTTGAAGAATAGATAATCGTAACTCATAAGTCGTTTCATACAATGCAGCTATCATTCCTGAAGCCAAACGACTACGCACGCGATCCTCAAAATTTGTTAAGTTGTGAGGGCTTTTGTCCGTTGTTAAAACAATTTGTTTTCCTGCCGAAATTAATGCGTTAAAAATATTAAAAAACTCTTCTTGCGTTCTTTCTTTTCCAATTAAAAACTGAACATCATCAATCATAAGAAGATCTACAGAGATAAGTTCTTCTTTAAAATCATTCTGACGACCAAAACGTGTGCTATTCGTAAATTGATACATAAAGGTATCGGCCGTCATGTATTTTACAGTTTTAGTGCTTTCTCTAAAAACAGCGTTTCCAATAGCCTGCATGAGATGCGTCTTTCCTAAACCAACCCCTCCATGCAGAACGAGCGGATTAAGACCATTTGAATTCGGATGTTCTGCAACACGCTTTGCGCATGCATGCGCAAATTCATTCGGTTTATCTACAATAAAATTTTCAAATAAAAAATGAGAATTTAAAGAGCTTTCTTTGATAGAATTCTCTTGAGATTCTAATAAATTTGAAGAAAGAAAATGACCTGCCTTTTCTACAATAGCATTCCCTGGAGAGCTGGCCTGAGAAGTTAATTCCTCTTTTTCAGCATCAACAATGAAGTCAATCTCCACAATTTCCTGCTCTGTCTCCTGCCTCCAAAGTTGAAGCAGAAAATCACCATAACGCTCTTTCACCCGATCACGCATGAAAGCATTGGGAAGACTTAAAGAAACTTCATTATCTTTTACAGAAAATAGAGAAATAGGGCGGACAAAATTATGAAATTCAGCGTCCCCGGCAACCCCTCTCTTTTTCAGATATTGTTGAAGCTGAAGCTTCACCCGATCCCAAGCCAAAATTAGAGATTTTGAGATCGGGGCATCACTAACTGTCACCTTTTTTCTACCCTCAAAAGAAGCATTTATGAATAAGAGAAAGATGACATTATCTTAATCAAATCCTAATAGAATAAAAAAACGCGCTTTATT